>JAKAWY010000080.1 GCA_021816745.1 Thermoplasmata archaeon | reverse complement strand
TTTGACATGTGGTATGACCCCGGGCAAAGAAATCCTTCTTTTACAAGGATTGCATCGGCTTTCAGGGTAAGTATGCCTGCCATGGCCCTTTCCTTTCCCTGGTATGGAGATCCGAAGCCGGGGTTTTCATATAGCTTCTTCTCACCTGTTTCTGTGTCAACTTCAATGATTGTTTCGCCGTATTCCAGTGGTGTAAGAACATTCTCGTCATCTACAACTGCGATTACTTTCATGATATCTTCTTGGCTATAATGTAATATCTTTTATTAACTTTGTGAACTTATTTAAAAATAAAAAATTAAAATAAGTAGTGATTTGTATGAATGGGTTCAATAATACCCATTCAAACTAGTGTCCAGCTTTGGAATCTCAATCCCGGTACCGTTTTCCACGTGGCCAATTTCCTTGATCTGCACCCTGGTTTTAAGTGTTGAAACGAAATCTGTCTTGCTGTCCTGGTCAATTACAACCATAAATCCAGTTCCCATATTGAATGTTTCATACATCTGGGAATATGATAAATTACCGAGTTCCTTTAATTTCTTGAATACGTTTTGTGGTTCCGCAGGATCGTCAAATACATATTTCATATCTTTCAGCCTAACAATATTCCTGAATCCCCCACCAGTTATGTTGGCCATTCCTTTTATATCCACTATGTTCAGGATATCGAGTATTTCCTTTACATATATTCTTGTTGGTTCCAGCAGAATATCCGCAGTTTTCTTGTTTTCACCTGGAAACTTGTCCTGAATGCCAATTTCGTTTTCTTTCAGTATTTTCCTGACAGTGGTGTAGCCATTTGAATGTAATCCGCTGCTTTGAAGGCTGAATATAAGATCTCCGTCAGAAATCCTTTCTCCGGTGATGATCTGATTCTTCTGAACAATACCAATGACACTCCCTGAAAGATCCAATGTGGAAACTAAATCAGGAACCATGGCTGTCTCGCCTCCGATTATGGAGATGTTTGCCATCTGTGCACCAACATTGAGACCGATTCCTATTTCCCTGGACACTGCGATGTCAATGTTGTTAAGAGAGAGATAATCAAGCATTGCAATTGGTTCAGCACCACATGTAACGGTGTCGTTTACATTCATTGCAACGCAGTCTATACCAATGCTCTCATATTTACCCGCGTCTTTTGCGACCATTACCTTTGTTCCAACACCATCGGTGTTGAAGGCTAGGGCTATATTACCCAGATCTATTAAAGAAGTGAATCCTCCCATGGGGCCTATGGACTTAAAATCGTTTCTTCTATACTTTAGCTGGCGTATAAGTGTAGCCGTGAATTCTCCTATTCCATGCCTGTCCAGTATCTTCCCGGTGGTTTCACTCATGTAAGGATATTGCATTATAACTTAAAACTTTACCAAAGAATTTATTTTAATGGAAAAATACAGTTACTTTTTCTGGCATCCCGCTGACATGCTCAATTTATGAGGTTTTTGAGTACAGTATCATACAAATAATTAAATAACATTCTAATAATATGGTGTAAGGTGATTCAATGGTAAAGTTGGAAGATCTTGACTACAAACCAAAACCCATAGACGAAAATTTCGCAGAGGATACTACGAACTATCCAGTCACGGGAAAACATCATGAGCATGAAGTCAGAGCAGAAGGTGCCCAGAGAATGGATGCAGATGGTAAGCCTTACCCAACCAAGAATGGTATTCACGGAACAAAGGTTGCCATAGACTGGGAAACCTGTATTGCTGATGGCGCATGCATGGATGTTTGCCCTGTTAGTTTATATGAGTGGGCACTTAATACTGGAAATTCCGGAACGGGAAATGACAAGAACCTTTCAGGCGAGCAGGAACTCTACGCTAAATATAGAACTGACAAGTGCGATCCTGTTAGGGAAAACGAGTGCATTTTCTGCATGGCATGCGAAAGTGTCTGCCCGACAAGAGCAATAAAAATAACACCATAAACTCCTTTTTTTTAGCCCCGTGGTGTAGTGGACCAACATATCGGACTTTGGATCCGGCGACGGCAGTTCGAATCTGCCCGGGGCTGTAGGTGAGAAATGATAAGAATAAAGGGAAGAGTAATGAGTTCAAGCACGTCACTGGAACTTGCCAGTACAGTGGATGAAGTGATGCATGTAATGAAACTCTCCGGTGAAAGATTCATATCCTTGCTGAATGGAGTCCCGGTGACAGGAGATCACGTGGTAAACCCTTCAGATGACCTACTTTTTCTTGAGGTTTTTTCCGGAGGATAAATACGGTCTTTCCTCCTTGAGGAAGACATTGTAAGCATCACTTTTCTTTATCTCTTCCTGATTGTGTGATATGATACTTTTAATTTTTAATCTGTTCAGATTTTTTCCAAAATTGATGTGATTCATGTTTTCCATGAATATGTCGTGAAATTGCGTATATTTTCTCCTGAGTTCTATAACAATCCTTCCTTCCTCAACATATGGGCCCCTGGCATAATCCTCAGATTCCATGTGCTTTGTGATAAATGCAACAATATTCTGATTTCCTGCAGGGGGGCCAACCCTTTTTTCTATGGCAGGCAATGAAGGGCTTGAGAATTCCATCAGTATTGTTATTGATTCAGAATCCACATATGGGAAGATGTTCATTAGAGGAAGTTCATTTATTTTTGAAAAATCCTTAATTTTTCTGCATGCAAGTTTCATCTGCGGATAAAGTATGTCATCCACGATGTCTGGCCTCTTCATTTTCATGGAGAGAAGATGTGTACCCCTTTCCGGAAATACATTTTTTTTCTCCGGAACTTGATCAAAATTGAAAAAATCCTCATCGGGATTTGAGAAAAACAGCCTGGATGCTGCTTTGAGTATGGAAAGGCTGTCAAGGCTCACCGCTGCGGCTGCATTCCTTGATGAATCCACAGGATCCACTATGACCACTGGAGAAGAAAACCTCTTTTCGCGCTGATCAAGAATGAGTTTTCCCTGAAGCGTTGATATGTGTTCAAGAAAATTTAAAAAAGAGCCAAAATGAAGGATGATTAGTTCGCAAACATATCCTGAAAAGCCTTCAGTTCTCAGTTCAGAACCGTATATCCCCTGCCTCTTGAGGAACAGTTTAAGCAAAACAACCTCCTTTATCTTTGATTCATCCAGCTTTCCCTGCATGTAAATTGTATGGAGCGGAGTTCTGTCCACAGAGGATATGGTGCCGGAATTTACCTCAATTCTGTAGCAGGGGACTATGTCCACCTTGGTATCCTCCAGTATTGATGAGACATATGGATGTTCAGCATACCTGGGAACAGCCTTTGGGAATATGGAAAATCCCAATTCCAGTCCATGCCGCTCCAGTTCTTCCCTGGAATAATCACTGGAGAATCTGATGAATATGTCAATGTCACTATTCTTCAGGGAAGTTCCTCTGGCAATGGAACCTACGAGTATTGTATCGGCCTTGATTCCCCTTTTCCTGATCTCAGAATCCAGATTGTCCATTAACTTCCTTGCGATCCCTTTCTTTCTATCTATTTCTGAAGGATCCGGCAGGTAACGACTGATAACTCCCTCGAACATGCCTTCTGGAACTTCCTGTTTTTCCATTTATTCCAACCTCTCCGGGAAACTCACTGAGTCCCCTTCTCTGAAATTATTGACATAATTGCCTCAGCAGGTTCACCATTAGCTTTTTTTAAGGCCTGCATTGCTTCCTCGCTGGTGCATGAAGTCTGGTCCATCACAAGTTTTATGTCTTCTGCAGGAAAAGTTGGTTCCTTCTCTTTCACCTGTGATGCCGATACAACTTTTACAGTTCTCATGTTTCCAGTTATCTGGAAGGATTTTTGGCCCTGAGCCTCTATGGCAACAACCTGGGGTGAATCGATAATGTATTTTTTCCCGTCTGCCTCCATGACCACCCTTTTTACTTCAGGCATGTCAGTGGATTTTATACCCATCTGCTGCATCATTCTTTTCATTTCCCTGGTGTTCATCTTTCCGGGTATCATGTGAAAGGGTACAGCATAACTGCATAAAATTATTGGGATCGACCATATGAAGTTTCATTGGAGATTGTCCTTCATTCTGGGTTTTCCTTCCCGGTTCATGATTGGATAAGTTACATTCATATCCTTAGAAAGCCGATTTCCCGCTCAAAAGTGTTAAATAAATTATCACGATTAAGAGCCTGGACATTCTGGCCGTGATAGCTCAGTAGGGAGAGCACCAGACTGAAGATCTGGGGGTCGCTGGTTCAATCCCGGCTCACGGCATATTAAAA
>JAKAWY010000015.1 GCA_021816745.1 Thermoplasmata archaeon | reverse complement strand
CATCTCAGTTCTGAATCTGTCAATTGTCCTGTAAAGGCATTGGATTTTCATTATTTCGTTTCCTATTATTGTATCATCCAGATCAACGAGCAATGCTTTAGGAGATTTTATTTCACCATTCATGTGCTCCATTTCTACTTCCTTGAAACTTCATCAATTATAGATTATTAACTTTTGATCCTCGAAGAAATTTAAACAATTATTTGATAATCTCATGAAACAGTCAAATTTATTTACGATAAATGTATGCTACTGCATGCCAATGAATGACAGGAAGAAGGTTGACAGCATTATTGCCAAAAGAAGGCAGAGCAGTAATCTGAGGAATATTCCTGATATTCTTATTCCATTGTGGCAGATTAAGATGAGGGAAAGGTTTGGCATTAATGTCGACCGTGAGATTGCAAGATATATTGTTATAGCAACTCATGAAACAGGAACCTGGAAAAAACAGCGTGCCATGAGAAAAATAGAAAAACTTCTTATGGACAGGGGAATGGATTTGGAAACCTCCCAGAGACTGGCCAGGAACGTTATTGACACATCTGTCGGTGGCGTAGCATCTGAAGAATAGAATTACCAGGAAGAGGCTTGAGATAGAGCTTTCCCATCTGGAGTCTTTTATTGAACCCGATAACAGGTTAGAACAGTATCCTACGGATCCTTCTTCATCTTCATACCTGGTTTATTCTGCAGCACTGGATGGAAATATTTCCGGGAAGAAGGTTTTAGATCCGGGTGCAGGTTTTGGAGTCTTATCCTATGCTGCACTTCTGTTGGGGGCATCAAGCGTGACTTCGGTTGAAATAGACAGTAAACAGGGGCCAGTCCTCAGAAAAAATCTTTCACCGTTCCATAATTCAGAGATTATAATTGGAAATGTGTCTGAAGTAAAGGACAATTATGACACTGCAGTATGCAATCCTCCCTTCGGAGCTGTAGTAAGAGATTCAGATTTGCCATTTTTGGAGACAATATTTGAAAAAAGTAAAGACATCTATTTAATTCATAACGTGAAAAACAGGGATTTCATTTTATCATACATCAAAGACAGAGGCACGTTGGAGAGAGAAGAAAATATCACCCTGATAATTCCCCGAATGTATCCTCACCATACCCAGGATCAGGGTAAACTTAAATGCGTTCTGTTTTGGGCTAAATCCTCACTCTGAATTTTCTTTTTCAAGCTTGTTGTAGTCGTTAAAATTTTTGTCTTCCTTCTTGGACATATATTTTTCAGTCACACTGACCCAGACATAGAAACAACCGTCAAAGATTCCTTCCTCACCCTCGTCTATCATTTTATATACCTCCCGAAAAATTCCTTTGCTCTTTCCCAGGCGTCTTCAGCTGCAGGCTTATTGTAGCTCATTCCGGTGTCATTAAAAAATGCATGATAAGTTCCAGGGTATAGTTTCATTTCAAAATCCTTCTTGAACTGCACCATCCTTGATACCACCTGATCCAGTGATGCGTTGATCGAGCCGTCTTCTCCTGCATAAATTCCAAATACAGCCCCCTTTATGCCTGCAATATCATCTATTTTTCTTGGGCTGGCCCCATAGAATATCAAAGATGCATCAAATTTCCTTTGAGTCGAAACCTGGAAAGCAAGCCCACCCCCCATACAGAATCCAACTATTCCCATTCCAGTGCCTTCTTTGTAATGCAGGTTGTAAAGTGCCTCAATATCTTTAATCATGGTTTTCTCCATTTCCTCACGACCCTGAACTACAGTTTGGAATATTTTCCTTGTTTCCTCAGATGATTTTGACATTATCTCTTTAATTGCCTCAGGATCTCTTCTTTTTGATTCTGGTAGCGTCCAGAGTGGCCTCATGGCATCCATTATGTTTGGCTCGGTAAAGATCTCCCTGTCACCAGGCCTTGAGTAGAAATCTGGAGCAAGTGCGTGATATCCCTGTTCAGCCAACCTCTTGCTGAAATTTTTGAGAAATTTAGATAACCCCCATATTTCAGAAACGACAATTATTTTCCCCTTTGAATTTCCCTCAGGATATGCTTCAAAAAGATCCAGATCATTTCCATCAAATGTTCTGTATTTGCTCATGTTATCAACTATTTTTTTTGCCATGCCTGATTAAGTGAAAAAGGTATAAAAATTTAACATTCAATAGTAAAGTGCCATGGTACCTTGGAAATTTAAGGGATTTCTGAGGTTAATAAAATATTTAATATTATATTCAGGTTAACACAGTTCTAAATAATAGTTCGAACTTACCAGTTGCTTGAATCAGGAGATATTAGAGTTCGTTTACGCACTTAAACGGGAAGGAATCAAGTATGATCTTAAATTGATGAAACAGTTTGATCTGTCCCAGGGCCTTCCTCATAAAAGTTACAAAAATATCCATATTACCGGGACAAACGGAAAGGGTTCAGTCTCTTCCATGATTTTTAATATTTTAAGAATGTCAAATAAAACCGGATTGTATACTTCTCCACATCTGATAAAATTTAACGAAAGAATCCTTTCACATGACAGATTCATTACGGATGATGAAATGGAAGAAATCCTTAACTTATATCTTCCAGCGGCAAAAGCGGGAATTGCAGAAAACAGAAATCCCACTTTTTTTGAAATTACTACTGAATTGGCATTTCAGCACTTTAAAAACAGTGGAATGCAGTGGGCCTCCATTGAGGTTGGACTGGGTGGACGACTGGATGCTACAAATGTAATCATACCGGAGCTTTCAGTGATAACAAAAATTGGTTATGAACACACTGATAAACTTGGTACAACGCTCAGGGATATAGCATATGAAAAATCAGGTATAATAAAAGAGGGAAAACCGGCTGTAACCGGAGAAAGAAAACCTGAACCTTTAACAGAAATACAGAGAATAGCTGATCGCAGGAATTCAAGACTGATACGCTCATGGGAATACGTCACTGTAAAAAACCTGAAGAGCGATGCCTTCAAAACTGAATTTCAGGCAATAACTCCCTTTGAAACCTATGATATTTCTCTTAATTTAGCGGGAAAATTCCAGGTGGAAAATGCATGCATGGCCATTTCTGCCATTGAAAACTGTGGCATTTCCTATAACAGGAAAATGGTGGAGGATGGGATGTCAAACGCCCGTTGGCCCGGAAGGCTTCAGGTCATTAACCAGGACCCACTGGTAATGGTAGATTCGAGCCACAATCCGCCTGCCGCCACCACCCTTTCCAAATCCATAAATGAACTTGTGAAAATCAAGCCAGTCCTTGTGGTGGGAATGCTTTCAGACAAGGATCATTATTCATATTTGCACAATATTTCCTCCTGCTCAGACAGCATCATTCTTACCACTCCCGATGAGGAGAACAGGGCCATAGATCCCTGGAAACTAAAACCCATAGCAGATGGAATTTTTAAGGATGTTAAAGTTATTGAGGATCCAGTGGAAGCCTATGAATATTCAATTGCCAGGAATCCTTTTACCTTGATCACTGGATCAATGTACCTTACTGGGAAAATACTTCAGGTAAAAAATATAGACATGATGCCTTTTAATAAATAGATCAATTACTGATCAACTTATCTTACCCGTTTGTTATTAAAAACATTTTTGAATACTGGTAATTTACAGAGTTTGTTGGTGAAATCTTTGAATCCATTTGATAAATTTAATGTCCAGAGCATACCTCTACACGGAGATATTTCTATACTTTCAGCCGCTCATGAACCAGAGTATTTTCCCCATCGCGAGGAACAGATAGAAAAAATGGTAAATTCCATGAGGGGACTCATGATGGGAATGAAGACAAATCACCTCCTGATCTACGGCAAAACTGGTACTGGAAAGACCTCCGTGACCAAATATGTGGCCTCAAAATTAAATGAAAAGATGGATGGAAATCTGGTGATATCTTACATCAATTGCCAGGCCTACGATTCCCCTTATTCTATAATGGTCAACATTGCTAAAAAAATACCTGGGGCAGAGAACATACCTGTATCCGGTTGGCCCCTGGACAGAATTTATGATGAACTGGTAATTGCAATGTCAAAGTCGGGGATTCCAGTAGTCGTAATTCTTGACGAAATAGACAAACTGGTGGAAAAAAATGGAGGAGACTCACTATACATGATCCTGAAACTTCTGGATGAAAACGCAGGAATTAGGGGAAATGTGGTAGGAATAACAAATGATACCTCGTTTTATGAAAAGCTCGATTCAAGAATTAAAAGCAGGCTGAACAGAGATTCCGTAATATTCCACCCCTATAACACCGAACAGCTCAAGGACATCCTTATTCCACGTATTTCTTCGATCCTCGGGCCAGAGCAGTATGAAGAGGCTGCCATCAATCTATGTGCAGCCATCGGTGCCCAGGAACACGGAGATGCCAGGAAAGCCATTGACCTAATGAGGATATCCATAGAACTGGCAATGCTGGAATCGGCCAGCGTGGTGGAAAGGGAATATGTCTACAGGGCAAGGGACAAACTTGATTCAGATATACTCCGTGACACCGTGATTACTTTACCTACACACGCTAAACTGGTACTGTTTTCTGTAATTATGTCCAGGCAGATACACCCCAATTCAGCCACAACCGGGGAAGTTGGCCTATACTATGAAAAAATATGTTTCATTGCAGGATACACTCCACTTACATCCAGAAGAGTCAGTGATTACATCAGCGATCTTGAAGACTATGGGATTATAAGCACAATGCTGAAAAGTCTTGGAAGATACGGAAGAACCAGGCTGATCAATATAACTGCAAGAGAAGAGGACATTAAGAATTTTATACTTGAAGACCTGGACCTTGAAAAATTGAGAAGTGTAAACTTTTCACTACAGCAAAAATTTGAGTAAAGATCCCATTGTCAATTGAGATCTTTTGGATCGATAATAAATTCAGATCCTATTTCTGGAATCATTACCTTTGTTTTTGTGCTTTTTTCCACCAGGCTCTTGAATAATAATGGATCCTGCTTAATCGCGGGGAATGTGTTGTAATGCATTGGAATTGCCATTTTTGGGTTTATGAGTTCCACAGCTTTTAATGCTTCGTGTGGTGACATGGTATAATGCCCCCCTATGGGAAGAAGCGCAACATCTGGTTTGTACATTTTACCAATTAGCTCCATATCAGAAAAGACTCCTGTATCCCCTGCATGGTATACCTTAAATCCATTAAAATCCAAAATCATTCCACCTGGATTTCCAGCATACATACCATCATAGCTTGATGAATGCAATGCAGGGACTGCGGTGATTTTAATTCCCCCCACCTCAACAGAACCGCTGAAATTAATGTCATGTATTTGCAGTCCTTCGTTCTTTTCTCCGAGAATCCAGGCCAGTTCCACCATAGTCACAAGTGGAGCTTTGTTTTTAATGGATATGTATGGAGCGTCCCCTACATGATCTGAATGTCCATGTGTGACAACCACCACATCAGCCTTTACTTCATCCTTCTTTAGCTTTGCAACCGGGTTTCCTTCCAAAAATGGATCAATAATAAGTTTTTTTCCAGTTTCCTGGTTCTCAATATCAAAGCAGGCATGTCCATTCCATCTGAATTTTAGCTTTAAGCCCATGTTTAATGATCAATCCTCATGATTTAAGTCTTTTGAAGATTAAACATCCATTTTCAATTTGCTTAAACTTGCAAAACATGGTGATTTAGCTTATAAAATTCCTTTTTGAAATTTACCTTAATATGTCAGTGCATATATTTGTATATGGCGGGAGGATGTTTTCCTGATAAACATGGTTGCTGATTTTTTGGAAAATCCTGAACTTTCAGAGATTATCCCTAATGGATCCGTGATTGCAATCTCAGGCTTCAACCTGGGCACCACCCCGGAATTTCTGATGAAACTACTACTTGATTCTTATGTGAAAACCGGAAAACCTTCTAACCTTTTTCTAGTGTGTGATGCTTTGCCCGCTTCCAATAACCGCGGACTTGATTTGATCATGAAATATGTTTATGAAAATCATGACTTTAATTTTATCAGGGGCATTCTTGTGCCATTCCTGGGATTTTCTAAATACCTTCAGAAACTGACACTGGAAAATCTGATGCCAGTATATAGCTGGCCCATAGGTGTTACTGCCTATTGGCTAAGGGAAATTGCTTCCGGCAGGCCTGGCCTCTTGAGCAGGGTTGGAGTTGGAACCTATCTTGACCCTGAAATGCAGGGTGGAACCCTCACAGACATGGCCATGGAAAAGAAAGAATGCAGGATAAGAGAAATCAAAGTTGATAGCCAGAAATCTTTGTTTTTCGAGGGCCCAAAACCTGAATTTGCATTTATCAGGGCATCAATTTCTGATTCCAAGGGAAATCTATCAGTCACAGATGAACCATTCAGGGGAACTGTAATGACAATGGCTCAGGCTACAAAAGCCAAACCCAATTCAGGCATCGTGCTGGCCCAGGTCAGCAGGATAATGAATGGAGGCACAATGGCACCCCATGAAGTCGAGGTACCATGGCCTCTGGTGGACAAAGTGATTATGTCCCCAAAGGAATATCACTCCCAGAGTCCCGGCGTTTCCTTTGATCCTGAAGTGGCAGTGGGGAACAGCTACATCGCCAGCCCGGAATTTTCTATTCATGATAAAGAGATGGACACCGCCGGAAAAATCATAGTCAACCAGGGAATAAGAAAACTCCTGAAGGAACTGGGTGAGAAAGATCACCTCATGATTAATCTGGGTGTTGGACTTCCAGCATCCATTGGGAGATTCATCTATGAAAATGATCTTCAGGACAGGCTGGTTCCGGTGGTTGAATCGGGGCCATGGGGAGGGGTAACGCTTTCCGGTGAGAATTTTGGAGTCTGCAAGGGTTTCTTTGCTGTTTCAACAATTCCTGACATGTTCTCAAACTATGAAGGTGGGATCATTGATGCAGCTGCACTGGGATTTTTACAGGTTGACGTTGATGGAAATGTAAATCCTTCTTTTATTCCTGGAAAGATAACAGGCCCCGGAGGATTTCCGGTAATAGCACAAGGCTCACCTTCCACAATTTTTATGGGAAAGTTCACCGGAGGAAAACTGGATTGCAGAATGGTTAATGGGGAACTTCACATTGAGAAAGAGGGAGATGTCACCAAGTTCGTAAATCACGTTTACAGAATATTTTTCAGTGGAAAAAATGCATCTTCCCAGAAGAAGAGAATAACATACATAACTGAAAGAGCAGTTCTTGAACTGAAACCAGGTGGAATTGAGGTCACTGAAATTGCACCTGGCTTGGATCTGGATAAGGACATAATGAGGAACATGGAATTCGAGCCAAAGATATCCTCAAAACTGAGGGAGATGGATATTTCATTATAAATGCTTATTTCGTCTATAATTAAATTTCAGTAATTATTAATTACACAATTCATTTCACCTTTTATTGATCTCACCCATATTGATATTATTTGGCGCATCTCTTGGAATTTCCATGGCAGCACCACCTGGTCCTATCACTGCCATGATTATACAGAAATCTAAAACTTCCTCCAGGAGTGGCTTTGTAGTGGGATTGGGTGCTATGACCGCAGATTTTTCATTGATGCTTATGGTTATTATCCTGAGGAACACCGTTAATCTGCACCCATTTTATAATCTTCTTTATTTTGTTGGAGGAGCTTACTTCATTTTCCTTGGAATATCCATCATTAAAAAAATAAATAAACCCATAGAACCGGATCTTTCTGAAGACACGTCAAAAAATGGCTATTTTCTGGGATTATTTGCCGGTATCATCAACCCGATGCAGATTGGATGGTGGTTGACAGCAGGAATTAGCATACTCAACGCACAGGGAATAGTGCCCTTTGTATTCTTTTACCCTGGAATAGCGCTTTACCTTCTTGTGTTCACACCTCTAATTTACAAATCCTATGGAAAGTGGGGGGAAAGTTTTGAGAAGGGAGCATCTGTATTCAGCACAATAATACTCTTTAGCTTTGGATTCTATTTTCTTCTATTGCTTACGCAAAACCTGAATCTTATAAATGTGATGCAATTATAATGCTCATTAATATTTCATAAACCTTTAATATTAATATCATATTTCATAAAGGATACGTTATGGCATTGAACATTTCTGATTTAAGATATGGTGAAGAGTTGCTTAAAACTGGCTTCGCCAAGATGACAAAAGGTGGCGTGATAATGGATGTCACCAATGCAGAGCAGGCAAGAATCGCAGAAACATCCGGTGCAGTGGCAGTTATGGCACTGGAGAGGGTACCTGCAGATATAAGGGCACAGGGAGGAGTTGCAAGAATGACAGACCCTTCCAGGATTAAGGAAATTATCGACGCAGTAACAATACCTGTCATGGCCAAGGTAAGAATTGGGCATACGGTTGAGGCCATGGTCCTTGAGGCAGTTGGTGTCGACATGCTGGATGAAAGTGAAGTACTTACTCCTGCAGATCCATATTTCCATATAAACAAAAAACAGCTCAAAATTCCAACTGTATGTGGTGCAAGGAACATTTCTGAAGCAGTAAGAAGAATTTTCGAAGGTGCTGCTATGATCAGGACAAAGGGTGAAGCCGGTACAGGCAACGTTGTTGAGGCAGTCAGGCACATTCAGATGATGAAAGAGGCCATCAAGCTTATCAAGGGAATGGGAAATAGCGAAATGGCAAAAATTGCTGCGGTAATTTCAGATCCATACACCAGTCTGAGGGGAGAAGTTCTTTCAGCAGTTTTCGGCAAGGATACACCTCCCGGTGGAGCAGATCTGTATTATGGAATGGATGTCAGCAAAATCGGAGAAGAAATTCTCAACATTATAAAGGATATTAAAAGAATGGGAAGGCTACCAGTAGTGAATTTCGCAGCCGGTGGAGTTTCAACTCCTTCTGACGCAGCCCTTATGATGAGAATGGGAATGGATGGAGTATTCGTTGGAAGTGGAATATTCAAATCTGCAGATCCTATAAAGATGGCAAAGGCCATGGTGGATTCTGTGGAAAACTTCGAAGACTTCAGGCTTGTCGGAAATGTTTCATCAAACTTACCTTCCATGGAGGGGATAGAACTTTCTGATCTCCCCAAAGAGCAGAGGCTGGCTGAGAGAGGAATTTAATCAACTAGATTCTAATGCACCCATTTCCTTCACTCCAATATACAATCATTGCCATAGCAGTGCTTGCTGTCCTTTTTCTGCTTTCTTACTACCTTAAAATCCTGGACCTGAAAGGAACCATAGCTGCCATCATCTTTGGAGCAGTGGTCGTTTTCATGGATTCCTTTTCATGGCTCATTCTTCTTTTAATATTCCTTGCAACTTCCCATTTCGCAACAAAATACAGATTTGAATACAAAAAATCACTGGAAACTGAAGAGGGGACCGATGGAGAAAGACATTTCAGCAATGTGTTTTATGCGGGAATTATTGGACTTTTTATAGCTGTTTTAAACTTCTTCTACACTTCCCAGTATGATCTTTTCCTTTTGTTTGCAGCTGCTTTTTCATCCATTGCTGCTGACACCCTTGGTTCAGAACTGGGCGTGCTGGATCCCAATACCTATCTGATAACAACTTTTAAAAGAGTCAAGACAGGCATTAATGGCGGGATATCCTTCCTGGGAGAAATCGCCACTTTATTTGGGGCCATTATAATTGGTATATCCTACGTATTCCTTACACAGGCCACAGGCATCATGATGGGTTTCGTTGGGGTGGTTGTAGCCGGTTTTGCAGCAGCCCAGGTGGATTCTGTTTTAGGAGCAACGCTTGAAAATAGAAATATAATAGATAAGGGACATGTCAACTTTCTTGCGTCCCTGTCAGCAGTAATTATTGCTCTTCCTTTCCTTCTTCTTTCGTAATTCCATAAGCTGAGTTCAGCATGAAAGCTTCTCTTTCAATGGAAATTGCATCCCGCATGGAATTAAGCCTGTTTCTTCTAAGAAGTGTCAGTCCTGGATTGCCGGTTTTCCTTATGAATTCAGAAGCTTTCTGTAGGAATTCAGGCCCATCCATTATTAAGTCACAGTTTGATTTTTCTTCAGCTTTTCCTGTTTTAAAGAAAGAATATTTTAGGGCGGAGATGGAAAAACCCATGATGGGTTCAAAATTATCTGAGAGTACAATCTCTGCATCCTTCCTGGCAATTATTATGTCAGATAGAAGTGCGAGTTCGACTCCAAGATTTTCTGCTTTACCGTTTATTATGGATATGACCGGTTTAACCATGGTGGAAAGGAATGAGGCAATGGCGGATGTAAGTTCAAGATAGCTCTTTATGTTTGTATAATCCACCCCTCTGATTCCTCTGAAAAATATATCGTCTGTGCCTGTAATGACAAGGAATTTGACTTTCTCATCTGTAATTGCCAGAGTAACTGCCTTTAGGAATTCCTCGAAGAAATCCATGGATGCCAATCCATCCGGGCCTGAAAATATAGCTATAACTCCGATACTGTCCTCCTGCCAGAATGATATTTCCTTGTATCCTACAACCTTAGGTGCTTTACTCATGATATTACGCCGGAGGTATATTAAAAAAAAGTATTTTAATTAATAAGTGGGCTGCTTACTCGTAGTAGTAAGCAAGCCTGTAGATCCTTATTCCAATTCCAACAATTATTAACAGAACGCCAAGTCCAACCCCAAATGCTGCTTCCTGGACAAGATTCAATGGATTTGCCTGAATCATAAGCCAGAGAATTTCTGCAGATATTATGAAAAGTATGGATACGAAAACCTTTGCAGCATTCAAGCTGATGCTGATGCCCTTCACAGGCTTCTCATCAACCCTTGCAAGATTTGCAATGTCTGAAGATTTCATTGTTCCAAATGCTGCAAATGCAGTGGCTGATCCGAAAATTCCAAGCTGGGAAATGTTTGATGCATTCAATCCATTCATGATGGAGGAAAACTGGATGGCCATTTCAAAGATACCCACAATAAGCAGAATCATGAACAAAGCAAATGATGTGGATATCTTGCTTATGGAAGGTGTGAATGCGCCTTTTTTGTAAAAGTGTCCCAGCAACAGGAAGAATGCGATGACTATGATAAACGGTGGAAGCAAAACATATGTTACGTCTGTGGTGTTGATTGGAATTCCTGGTGCCAATACCCCCCAAGCAGAAAGGAGTATAAGGTAAATTATTGCAATAACTCCGAAGGCAGTGAAGATTGACCTGGATAGCGGGTGGAGGTTGTTTGATCTGTCTATGAATGGAACCAGAAGGAAATAAATCAATGGAAGTCCCCCAAACCATATGGATGCGACCAGTGCAGAGTATCCGCCGAATGCGTTGAACATAGTAAAGTCCACAGCCTTGTAGACAAAGAGCAGGAACCATGGTGGATAAGGCGGTACAAAAGAGGCCAGCGGTGAGGAAGGGGAAACCTGCGGGAACGGATCAAATATGGCAGGAACACCAAGGTTCAGGACCTGAAGGCCATCAACCAGTGAAGGAAGAAGTATGAAAATACCAAAAGCGAAAGCGCCCAGCTGCATCAGGAAAAGAAGGTTGTACGGGAACCATGCCTTATGTTCAGGCTTGTCTTTTTCCACAGCAGGAGCAGTGTATTTCGCAGATCTCTGGTTTGGCATGATTCCGTTTGCCTCAGCAAGATAGAAATGGAATCCGAATAAAGCTCCTACCAGTGCTGCCAGAATGATATGCCATCCCAGCATTCTAATGAAAAGTGAAGTGTTTGTACCATTTCCAAACATGATGGCTTCTGAGATATTTCCAAGGACTGGTACAGAAAGGGCTATTCCCCTTCCAACATCAGTTGCATCAGCAGACAGGACATCACCAGTCATGGAGTATCCGAAGTATCCTACACCGATGGTGAGTGCCAGTAATATAAGTCCAGTGATCCACTGAAGCTGCCTGGGTTTTTTATAAGCTCCAATAAAATAATTCCTGAACATATGGATATATATGACCACAATCATGGCATACGCTCCGTAAAGGTGCGTGGTCAGCAAAATTTCTCCGTAAGGAACGTTATTCAGGATATATTCTGTGGAAATGTACGCATTGGCCGGGTTATAATACAAAAGGAGCAATAATCCGGTTACAACCTGGTAAACGAAAGCCATGGATGCAACTGCTCCCGTCCAGTACCAGAATCCCCCTTTTTTCCTCATATAATCTGGAACTGTGGCCAATGGGAGATCATTTATTTTCAGAGGGTCTTCACCCAGCATGTTTTCTATGACATTTTTTAAAATTAATGAAGGTTTTTTTACCATCTTTTTCACCTCAGGCTGAAGACATATTTATCAGGGTAGTTTTCTTCAAATTCGATATGCTGTTTCCTCCGGACAGATCTGAGGGATGTCCGAAAACAGTCGGACCTACCAGTTTCTTAGCAAACACTGAATCAGTTATGCTGTTATATGAAAGGACAACGTTTGGAAGTGGCCTCTGTGTAGGGTGTGTAATAATGGAGGCCCCTTTGAAAGGATCATATGTGCTTCCGTGACAGTTACAGTGGATAACCCCATATTTCTTATTTTCTGCACTCAGGGAAGACTGGACATTGGAGGGTAGCTGAGAAATTGAATTTGGAGGATAATAGTGAATTATAGGAGGTATGCATCCAAGATGCTGGCATATGGCACTGAATGAAACCAGTGAATTGTTGGGCCCAACTCCTGGAGGGGAGTTAAAGATCTGCCCAGTTGCATCTATATCCACTGGAACAGCTGGCACTGGATCAGGGAATTTAATCAGAAAGTTTGGCTCATCCGATAAGGGATAATAATAGACCCATACCTGTGGGCTCATCACGGCAAACTGGGAAACTTTAAGGGGAACTGGTGCTGAATTAGGGCTTGCGGGATCAATCCAGTAAAGCATGGTCTCTGGAAAACCGGAAAGCCCTACAGAAGGTGTAACAATACTCTGAACGGCACTTTTTCCAATTCCGCCAACTGCAGCTACAGCGGACAACCCAATGAGTGCCTTCAGGAATCCCCTTCTTGAAGTGTTGACTTCATCACTCATAATTGGTTAATACGAATTGGTTTAAAATAATTTTCAATTGGGATAATGTAAAAACGGATGTTTTGAGAGAAAAAATCCATTATGCCAATATGTGAGGATCAATGTTTTCTGAAAATAAAAATATATTCATGCTTGAAGACGTAATATCCACCTGCAAGTGCCCTGTATCTCCATAATTCTTCGCTCCCCCTCTTGCCTTTGGTTGCATCATAGTTCTTTACCACGATGCTCTTTAGAGAGAACCCATTTGTTAAAATTTCATTCATGGAAAGAAACCCAAGAGGGACCCATTCCCCACGTTCATATTTATCTCCTATGACCAGTGCCAGATAACCTCCCTCCTCCAGTACATCTCTACAATTTTTGGCAACCTTGCCGATTGCAGAAATAAATTCATCCCGGGAAGGTGAAGATGAAAGATCACCATCAATATTGCTGAATTTGATGATATCATGATATGGGGGGTGTAGAATCGCGAGTTTAACATTTTCCACCCCATCCTTCTCCAGTATTGTTTTAAAATCCACCAGGACACTGTTAAAGTTATGGAAGTGAACTCTTGAATGGTTATTATTTTCCTTCAATGCCATTTCACATTTTTTCATGGCTGTTTCCAGGGCAGCAGGATTTATGTCCATCCCAATGATGTTCCTTTCCATCCTGAGAGCCTCAAGGGCAGATGTCCCTCCACCTAGAAATGGATCGATGACATAGTCGCCTTTCTTGGTATAACGAAGCATAAGCTGCCTGGGAATCTGCGGAATAAAATTTCCCCAGTATGAAGCGTCATGGCCACCTGAACGATCTCTTTTTTCAAGATTCCAGAGACTGTCTGTAAGAATCTCGGGATAATCTTTCCATCTCGACAGATCAAGATCATTAACAGAATTTACTTTGGGCATGCGTATGGAATCCATTGCTTTTCTGGCATAATAGTCAATTCTCTCCACACCTCTGGAATCCAGGCTGTGACATATGTTGTCCCTCAAAGTCAGATTTGAAAGTTCCTTATCCCCATCGATGATTGTCAATGCCATGGAAAGATGATTCTTTTTCTCCTTCAGATCAACCTCTTCAAGTACAGCTGAGAGTGATTCTACAATCCGTTCCTGGTTTGACTTCATCTTCCTTCCTCAATGAGCACTAAAGTATATTTATTCTTGATCCTTTGGATTGGAATCTATCCATTCCATCAGTTCACCCTTTCTGGAATAATTCTCAATAGGTTCAGGAATCCTGTCGGGCCCCTTCATGCCGCCGAGCTCCTCCATGTTCCTTATGGAAGGAATCACCCTATTCCTGATCATACCAATAATGTCGTTATAGGATCGAACAGTGGAGTCTATGCTTCTTCCCATGGATTCCATCCTCTGCAATATTGCAACTATCCTCTCATTGAGAATCTCAGCACTCTTTAGTATTTCAGCTACATTTTCCATGGACTTCTTTTCCCTCCATCCCATATTGATTATCCTTAGCAAAGAAACCAACATTACGGGTGATGCCAGTATAATGTTATTCCTGAGGGAAAATTCCAGAATTTCGCTATCTGTGGATAAAGCAGAAGACAGCATTGATTCAGCCGGGAGAAACATGATCACAAAATCTGCTGAATTCTCCATTTTGGAATTATATCCCCTGCCGGAAAGTGCCCGGATGTGCCCTTTAAGATCAGATGCAAACTGCTCCAGCAATATCTTCCTGTGGGATTCGCTGGAAGCCTGTGCATATTCAAGATACCTGTTCAGAGGCGCTTTTGAATCCAGGATTATCTTCCTTTCTCCTGGCAAATTGATGACCATGTCTGGCCTGTCACCTGAATCCAGGACAAACTGCTCTTTGAAATCAATATGTTCAACCATTCCTGCAATCTCCACCACTCTCCGCATTGACATTTCACCCCACTTTCCACGTTCCTGCGGGTTTTTCAAAATGTCGCTGAGAAACCGTGCTTCGTCGCTTACCCTGGAACTCATATCCTGAAGGTTGGAAATAGCCTCTTTCAGGCCCCCATACTCCTGAACCCTGCTCGTTTCAAACTGCCTGATTCTGGTGGAATATTCATCAATCATTTCCCTGAGGGGCCTGATTATACTGCCTATTTCCTCAGATTTTCTCTCCATGACTGTTTCAGTATTGGAGGCGACCACCTTTGCCATGAGTTCAGATACACCAGCAGAATTAGAATTTGCCTCATTCATGACTTCCTTCGCAATTTCTTTTATTACCGATTTCCGTTCACCAGCAATGTTCCCCTTTCTGATTAACAGCAGATAAACTACTGTTACCATGGCTGATCCGGATAAAAACCCCAGAATAAAATACAAGTAAGAAAGCATTATATTGTATTGTTATTATGAATATAGATTTTTCCAGAGAACTTTTAATTTTAACATGGATGACCTTACATATAAGCATTCAAATTAATAACCCCTTATATGTTATTAAAATATGGCAATATATCGCCCTGACCTGCTCTTCATTGAAATGACAAAGGCATGCGACTACACCTGCCTTCACTGCAGGGCGTCTTCAATTAGATTCCCTTCTAGATTTGAACTGAATATTAAAGACATCAACAAGATTATAGATGGCATCATTTCAGGAAGCAGGGAGAACAAAAGATACCCTCAGGTGATAATCACAGGAGGAGATCCCCTTATGAGCCCCGTATTCAGGCAGACGGTTGAACTTCTACATGACAATGGAATTAATTTTTCCGTGAGCCCCGCTGTGACTGATAAGCTGAACACAGAGATTCTTTCATTCCTGATGGATAATGAAATGTCATCCATGTCTATTTCACTGGATGGCCAGCCTGAAATTCACGATGAAATAAGGAGAATGCCAGGACTGTTCAGGGAAACCCTGTTTGCCATGAGCACCATTAAGGACTTTGGAATAAAATTGCAGGTAAACAGCACAGTGATGAAGCGCAATATCCTGGATTTTCCGTTTATTTTAAAAATACTCAGAGAATACCAGATCAGGACCTGGGAGGTATTCTTCCTCATCACCACTGGGAGAGGAAAGGGAGAAAAGCCCATATCAAGTGCAGAAAGCGAGGATTTCCTTAAATATCTCATACATGTTGAGGCATCCGGGACAGCCATCAGGACAGTGGAAGCACCTGAATACAGGAGAATGAAACAGATGGCCATGGAAGGGATGGATATGACCGGCGGTGAAGTATTTCAGGAGCTTATCCACCGCAGTGAAGACCTGAATATATCCGGGCTTATGCGTGCTGCCCCTTTTCCGGTAAACGGAAGAAAGATCAAGACAGGTTTTATCTCATCCACCGGAGATGTAAGCGTTTCCGGATTGTTTAACCTGAGAGTTGGAAATGTAAGGGACACCCCTCTGGATACTATTTTTAATGGAAACCCCATACTTGACACACTGGACAATAACATGAACCTTAAAGGAAAATGCAGAAAATGCCGTTACATTAATTTATGCGGTGGATCAAGGGCCAGGGCTTATGCTGAAACCGGGGATTATCTCGGAGAGGATAGTATGTGTGCTTACATACCTTCATTGAACGAGGAAATAATACTTGCCTGAAATTTTGAAAATTATTCCCCTCTGCTCTGTATCATTATTGTTCTAAAATCCACCTGTTGTTCACGGATACAATAAATTTAGTTATTCTGTAATTCAGATTTATATAATCACCTGCTATGTGTGTGCATATCGCACTCACTGTTTAAAAATGATACTTTCCAGCTCCTATCCCGGCGTGGAATAGCAGTGGTTTCCATTAACCAGTTCATCAGGGTTTTTGCACGTTCGCAGTTGTGGATCTTTCTCCCTTTATACCTCTATTTCAGCAGGGGCGTTCCATATGTGGACATTGGAGTTGTATTATTCATAATGGCAGTTTTCTCCATGCCATTTACCCTGTATGGAGGCAGATTTATTGACAAAAGGGGCGCGAAAGTAGTGATACTCATAAGCAATTTCGCTTTGGTGCTGATTCTCCTTGCACTGACGTTTCTTGTGGCATATTCCCAGCCACTTGATTATATTTACATTGCATTGATCCTCACCGAACCTTTCATGAACATAATTGGTTCTGCTGATAACGTAATTGTTTCAGAATACACTTCATCATCCCAGAGGACAGCAGCCTTCAGCCTGGTCAGAATATTCCAGAATGCAGGATTTTCCGTGGGGCCTGCCCTGGGTGGTTTCATCGCAAACATTTCCTATTCATGGGTATTTGTAATTGCTACAGCATTCTCTATTGCTGAACTACTGATATACATAGCTTTCCTCAAGCAGAGAATACTCACCCGTGAGGAACGGGAAAAAGCCGAAGGTATAAAATTTTATGCTGCTTTTTACAACAGGAATTTTCTAATGCTGTCATCGCTCATTGCCCTGTTCTTCATAATAATGGGGCAGTGGGGTACCACCCTGACATTATTCTGGAAAGGGTTTGACGGCATGACCAACGTGGAAGTTGGACTTTTGTATTCAGTAAATGGGATTGTGGTGACTTTGGGGCAGATTCCCACTAATATGATTTTCAAGAGATTCAGTGATCTTACCAGGATCAACATAGGTTACCTGTTCTATCTTGTGTCTTTCTCCTTTTTGCCATTCTTCCAGGGATTCCTTTTTCTCATGATTGATACCATTTTCATCACTATAGGTGAGAATGTCATTACCCCTTCCTTGAACTCCGTCATAAGCAGGGTTTCTCCTCCAGAAAGCAGGGGCCAGTATTTTACATCATTCCAGGTACTGATTGGACTGGTTGCCCCAACAGCACCGGTATTTGGAACTATACTCCTTACAATCTACAGCAACAATATGGGAATGATCTGGTATCCATTTACCATAGTAGGGACAATATTTTTCCTATCATTTATTCCAGTGTGGAGAAAAATCAGGATAGCAGAAAACTAAGTTGCTTTGATCTTCCTTATGGTGTTTATCCCCAGTGGAAACATTGCCAGTGATACTGCTGGCAGGAAAAGCCATGACAGTTCTGGTGAAAAAGCATACAGATATCCAAATACAGCTGCAATAAGGGAACCTGTTGCGATCTGAATTCCATTCATTATGGAAATAGAGAGGGGCACATATTTCTCCTCCTTTTCAAGCAGTATAACGTAGTAATATTCCAGGGAGAATAGCATAATGCTTATGGCCCCTGCAAAGGCAGACACAAAGAAGAGTTCGTAAGGGAACCCAAGAGCCTGTGTAGCTATTACAATTGAAATTGAAACAAGTAAGGAAGGAAGCAGAATGGAAGGCGAACCTATGCGTATTCTTCTGTATAAGAGCAACCCCAGAATTCCTGCAAAGAGGGCAAGAGAACCTATTATTCCCGCAGTGCCTGCTGCAAATCCAATGTATTTGGCATAATTGACTTCATACTCTCCAAAAGTGAAATTTGTACCCCAATAGCCCGAAAGGGCCAGAGAGAGAAGTAAAAGTGGCTTTGAAAAGAACCTTTCCTTCACATTTTTAGTGAATTCTGCTTGATTGCCTGCTATCCTTGCTGATGGAATCCAAATGCTGCCAATAATGGAAAAGACAAGTGTTACAATACCTGAATATATCATGAGCATTTGCCAGGAGTTTGTGCTGGAAAGAAGCTGAAATATTACAATTCCGATTCCTCCCCCTACAGAAAATGAAGTGTTGAAAATTGCGATGTTTGTTTTTGAATGCTCTTTGTC
Source organism: Thermoplasmata archaeon (assembly GCA_021816745.1). Lineage (GTDB taxonomy): Archaea > Thermoplasmatota > Thermoplasmata > Thermoplasmatales > Thermoplasmataceae > Cuniculiplasma. Next base: position 5,701 of record JAKAWY010000015.1, on the reverse strand, counting down.
TATGTCATTAAGAACTCCAACTCCTGAAGAGAAGAAAAATGCAGAACCCACTCCCACAAGGAATCTGGTGAAAAGGAATGCCGTAAAATCTGGAGAAAATACAGAAAGGGCTGCGGAGATTGACATGAGGATCATCCCAGTCATTGCTGTGTTTTTAGAACCAATCCTTGCAGCTATGATCCCTGACGGTACCTGGAATATGGCGGTTCCAATAAGGAATGCAAAGAGCATAAAGCCCCCGAGATACAAGGGTGTGCCATAAGTTCCCAAAATATCAGGTAGGAGAGGCGAGACGTTGTACCAGTTCATTGCATAAAGTGCCCTGAGTATCATCATCAGTGTAATGCTGGAAGATCTCCCCAACGATTTCATCTGCTTACCCTTCTTCTGAAGTCCAACTCAAGGTGCCTGCTGAATCCGGTACCGTACTGGGCAGCCTTTTTAGGCCTCTGGTAGATATAGGATGGTAAACCTTTAAGCCTGCAGGCCTCCCTGACTATGATCTTGCCCACACCATTTCTGATGTGGTCTTCGCGTGAAAGCGACTTGAACGTTTCAGGGATTTCACCCATCAAATATGGAAGGACTAATTTTTTGCCCAGTGCAGAAGATATTTTATTCTCCCTGGGAAGAGTTCTTTCCATTAGAATCTTCAGACTGGAAGAATTTGAATCCTCTCTGCCGTCTACAAATTTTGAATACCCGTAAAAGATCTCATCTGCACCCTGGCCTGTCATTACAAAGTCCTCATTTATGGATGAAAGGGCAAAAAAGAGCGTGGTTTCAAACCCAAGCTCGGTGAAGTTTATCCCATCATCCAGTTCGAGCACATGATTTGCTGCATCCTTAACTGTTTCTTCCGTGGCCTCAATTATTTTTAATTTCATGCCGAGATCATTGCACAGTCTGGTAGCCATTAGAATATCCTGGCTGCCAGGAAATCCTATGGAATAAGGTATCAATTTACTGGAATAGCATGCCAGAAGAAGCGAACTGTCAACACCGCCTGAAAGCATAATGGCGGTTCCATCATGAATCAAATGTTCGGAATCAGAGAGCCTGTCTAGGAGTTCTTTCGCCCTTATGGTGGCATCCATTGATTCCAGATTTAAGAGGAATTAATAAATAATGTTAAGTTCTCTTCATGCGTGGACTATTTACCTGACACTTCAGTTATTGTGGATGGACGGTTCCGTAATTTTATAAACGGGATCGACTCGGATTCCTGCATCATATTCTCAGAAACCATGCTTTCGGAGGTTGAACATCAGGCAAACCAGAACAGGTCAGTGGGTTTTGCCGCACTGGAAGAGATGAAAAAAATCAGGAGCATTGCTGAGAAAAAAGGCATAAGTCTTGAAGTACGCGGGAAGAGGCCCCTGGAATGGCAGATGAAGAACGGGAAAAGCGGTGAGCTTGACAGTGCCATCAGAAATGATGCATGGGAGCTTAACGCAACCCTGGTGACCGGTGACAGAGTCCAGGGTGATCTGGCATTGATCAAGGGGATAAACGTGATTTACCTCCCGGCAGAAAACATGCAGGTTTCAAACATTGAAGATTTTTTCCTTGATGAAACTATTTCTGTTCATATCAAGGCTGGAACCAGTGTAAGAATCAAGAATGGAAAACCAGGTTCCGTCAATCTGGTCACTACTTCAAGAATAGTCAATGAGATAGAGGCGGATGCCATAGCAAACCAGATCATTATGAGGGCTGGGAATGAGGAGAGATCCATGATTGAAATGGATATGTCCGGAGCAACTGTGGTTCAACTGGGCAAAATGAGGATAGTTATTACGAGAAGGCCGTTCTCAAGCTCCACAGAAATCACAGCAGTGAGGCCGATTAAATCCCTGGACATTGAGAATTACAATCTTTCTGATAACATATTGGGCAAGATTCTGTCAGGTTCTTCGGGAATACTTGTGGCAGGTTCTCCCGGTGCAGGAAAAAGTACCTTTGTACAGGCACTTGCCAATTATCTCAGCAGAAATGGAATGATCGTAAAGACCATGGAGAGGCCCAGAGATCTTCAGGTTGACCCGGAGATTACCCAGTATACAGCCCTTGATGGATCCATGGAAAAAACAGGTGATATCCTCCTTCTTGTGAGGAATGATTACACCATATTTGATGAAATGAGGGTAACGTCTGATTTCAAGACATATGCAGATCTCAGGCTGGCCGGGGTCGGAATGATTGGTGTCGTGCATGCCACTGCTCCCATTGATGCCATACAGAGGTTCATTGGAAGGGTAGAGCTTGGAATGATACCTCAGATCGTGGATACAGTCCTTTTTATTTATGCAGGTGACGTGAAAAGCATAATGAAGATAATACACACTGTTAAAGTTCCACATGGAATGGTGCAGGAAGACCTTGCCAGACCGGTTATAGTTGTTTCCAACGCCATAACATCTGAACCCCTCTATGAAATTTACACCTTTGGAGAACAGATAGTTGTTGTTCCTGTTACTGAAATCAGTAATAATGAAAATCTAAATGAAAAAGTTGAAAGAATACAGAATTTCATCACCGGTGCGCTGAAAAGTGATGATGTAAAAGTGGAGATGCTTGGAAGGGGAAGGGCAAGAGTAACGGTTCCTGAAGAACTTAAGCCAAAGCTCATTGGGCGTAAGGGTACAAACATAACGAATATTGAAAAATCCCTTGGTGTTTCCATCGATGTGGAGTCCCATGACAGGGATGTACCAAGAGAGTTGAGCCTTGACATCAGGAACAGAATCATTTACCTGGACTGCCATGTCAAGGATACCATGGTGAGCATCTACGTGGATGACATAAATGTCATGTCAGGAAGGACCTCCAGCAAAGGTATCATCAGGGTAAAACTTGACAGTGAAATCGGTACAAGTATCATGAAATCTGTCAAGGAAGGCAAAATCATTGGTTACAAAACCCAATCTGCATAATTTTGCTTTCTTTTAAATTTCACATTTTTACCAGTGTTTCTTTTATTTTAAGGTCATTCCATATGCCTTATATTTTTTTAAAGATCAATAACTTTGGATAACTTTTTAAATATAATTATCATACTACTAATATCATGTATAAAAATTCCCCCATTACTAAAAAAGAAAGGGATTGCCTTGTAACACTGGGCAAAAACAGAAACTCTGAATTTCCTTTCAGGCTCATAGACCTTTCCAGGGATATGGATATCAAGCCCCCTACAGCACTTAATCTTATAATGAGGCTGGAAAATAAATTTTATGTGTTAAGGGAAAAGGGCATGATTAAATTGAGTGAAACCGGAACAAAAAAGTTCATGGAAATTGAGGAAACCCATCGTGTGTTTGAAACACTGATGGTTAAGTACGGACTTTCACTGGATACTGCATGTGCATTGAGTGAAAATTTGGATTTTCTGTTGAAACATGAGGATATAGACAGGATGTTTGACCTGCTTGGCAAGCCAAAGAAATGCCCCCATGGCGTGGATATTGTCCAGTCCCACTGATTACCTCATAATGAAGATTCACCCGGTATTTTAGGAAATGGGTGTACGTCTTCTATTCTTTCATATCCACAGATATACCTGATGAACCTTTCTATTCCGATTCCAAATCCTGCAGATGGTACCAGTCCCATGGATGATGCTTCAGTGAATATCCTGAATTGGGATGGGGCCTGTCCTTTGGCTTTTATCCTTTCAAGGATTCTCTCGGGCAGGTATTCCCTCTCTCCTCCGCTTATTCCTTCTCCGTAACCCTCAGGATAAATCAGATCCATATCTTTCAGTATTCCTGGCTCATTTTCGTCCTCCCTGTCATAAAACTCCCGTTCAGTTAATGGTATGTCTACAATCCAGAAAGGTTGTTTTTCCCTTGAAGAAGTTTCCATTTCGAAATCTTTCCCATACTTATCCCTGAGATCAGAGTAGCGATATTTTCTGAAATGTGCAGAAGGAATGTCTATCACATTTTTCCTTTTTTCCAGTATCTCCGGGTAAAAAAGCTTCACTTCAAGAACTGATTCCCTGATCAGTGATTCGGCAATTTTCATTACATCCTCACGGGTTGCATCCCTCACTTCAAGATCAAGCTGCGTAAATTCCGTAAGGTGCCTTCCTGTTTTGGCCTTCTCTGCAGTCTCTAATCTTACATTTGGTGAAAATGTGAATATTCTTGGGAAATTCTTTACAAGAAGTTGTTTATGGAAAATCATACTCTTTGTCAATGAATATTCAACTCCACCATAGGTGAACCTTGGATCATCCACTGGATGGTTCAACGGATCTGTAATCTGTGAATAAATTACGGGAGGTACCTCAATAAATTTTAGAGATCTTAGAACGGAAGACATCTTCCCTCTTACAACAGTGTTGACCAAAAGTGCACTCTTGACCTTATCGCTGGACAGATGCCTGATTGAATTGCTCAATTCACTTACTTCTAACTGTTTTTCCATGTTGAATTGATTGAAATGTCATATTTCATTTTTATGTAAATTATTTCGACAAAATGTTAATACGTATAATTATAAACATATTACAAGACAAAATGTCAAGTTTAATAATTATAATTGTATTATTCCTTCATGGATGATCGTGATCGGAAAATCATGAAATTGTTAATGCAAAACGGACGAGAAAAAATTTCTGACATATCCAGGGAACTGGGAATCCCAAGAATTACAGTATATGAAAGAATCAAAGGAATGGTGGATAATGGAATCATAAAAAAATTCACCCTTGTCCCCGATTATGATTCAATTGGACTATCTGCAGTTGCTTTTATTTTTGTGTCTTTCAGAAACACAGGAAAACTTTCCCAGAGAGAACTGGCCCAGCTAATTTCAGAATTTCCCGAGGTTCACGAAACTTTCATCGTAGCTGGCCAATGGGATATACTGATAAAAGTCAGGGCAAAGAGTACAATAGAAATTGGAAACTTTGTTCTGGACAAACTCCGTGTAATTGATGGAGTCGAAAACACCGAAACCATCAGCATATTCTCTGCAGTTAAAGATTGAAAAATAATATTTCACCGCTTGATTTTTATCTGAATCAAGCATAATCCCTCTGACGTGTACCGATGATCAGAGAAGCAGTTATGACAGACTGGGAACAGATTAGTGAGGTTTCCAGAATTTCTGGTTACATAGACTACATCAATTCTATTGGAAAGGAATTCATGAAACATGGGAAAATTTACGTTTATTCTGACAACTCGAGAATACTTGGTTTTCTAAACGTGTCGATCATGCCGGACAAATCGACATGGATGGGGGCTTTGAGGGTGCATCCGGATGCAAGAAGACTCGGAGTTGGACTTTCCTTGACTGTGGAAGCAATCAGGAAAAGTGGATCAGACACTGTCAGATGCCTGATTCACCATAAAAATGAGAAATCACTAAACCTTGTGAAAAAACTAAATTTCAAGATATCACAGGAGGTCTGTTCCTTTGAAGGTATTCCGACGGTTCTTAATGAAGGAGAATCCATAATGGAATACCCCAAAGGATATGTTGCTGATCGCTGGAGTTTTTACAAGTCAGAAAATTCACCGCCTAAAGAATTTAAGGTTGTATCCAACAGGTTTGGAACCTTTATGTTGCAAACCGGACATTGTACTATAATGGAGTTAAAAGAAGATTTCCAGCTTGAAGGAAATGATTATTCAATTCTATATGCCGGACTTTCAGAAATACCTGAATTCTTCAGGCATCATCTATA
>JAKAWY010000014.1 GCA_021816745.1 Thermoplasmata archaeon | reverse complement strand
GAGACTGGTTCTGGCAAAACGTATTTTGCAAGAATTACTCTATGGAGAATGATACTTTCAGGAAAAATTAACAGGGTACTTATTGTGGATCCACAGAGGGAATTTCAGTTTTTCAGGTCACTTAATTCTTTAACTATGAAAAACCATTGCAATCTTGAAATTATCGATAATATGCCGGATGGAATACCGGATATATGCCAGGAATTCATGTCAAAATTCCCGGACGAAAAGAAAGTCATCATCATTGACGAAGCCCATTTGTTCATTAGAACTAAGGAAGACAGGGATAAAATGTCATTCATATTCAGGGTTTCTAGACATTATAACACTTCAATATTTCTTATAACACAGGATGTTGAAGATTTCAGGAATCCTCCTCTCAACAGTATTATAAATAATTCCTCAAATGTAGCGATATTCAGGAACAAAATGTGGGATTCACTGGATGATTTCGGAATTTCACCGGGAAAACATGGATACAGGAATCCAGAATCACTAAAGGGCGGGAAAAGTTCAAGCGAATCAGAGATGTTTCTTTATACTCATGGGAGAATGAAAAAAGTTAAGATTATGGCATCAGAATGGGAAAAAAGGGTGTTTTGATTATGGATTTTCTTCCACATATACATATAGTATTCCAATAATTCCGAATACAATCATCGGAACTACAAAGGAATATAATCCGGGGTCACCCCAGGTGCCGTAGAGAATTGACCAGGAAACGTAAAAAAGTATCCCGATCAGGATGAACAATATGCTGATTATAAACAATGATTTCAAGTAAAACGAACCTTTGCTGAAGGAACCAAGTAAATGTTGGGAACTCTTTTGTTCAATTTGTGCCATATTAAAAACGCATACAATCAATAGATATAATAGTTATTGTACTTCTCTCCCGAGTATAAATCCAAAATAATTCCATCATTCTTGACTGAATTAAAACAACTTTCAGATAGAAACAAAACAGCTTCAAATTGTAAAAACCCAGATGTTTACCATATCGTAAGTTTAATAATAAATTAATATATTTAGTTCAGTAAATGTCTCTGTTAAGCTATACCAAAATCGAAATCTACCAACTCCGGAAATCCAAGAAACTTTTTGCCATTATTATTTGTACACTTCTTCTGACTCTTTCCGTATTAATCATCAATACGGCGACTACTCCTGTTTATGAAAATTATAATTACATGGAGGTGAATAATCCGACTTATTCTTCAAACGGCTATTTGTACAATTATTCTTTTTGTGGGTATGTATTGAATAAGAATCTTGCCCCTGAAAGCAATGTGAATCTATCTTTCTCAAACAGTTCATCACAATTTTTTTCTTATTATCTTTACTCAACTTCTGAGTTGCAAGCAGCCAGGAGCATAGTCCTTGATCAATTGAATCATGATAAAATCAAAACGGCTTCAAACGGAACCTTCTCTTTTAAATTAAATTTCAACGGGGCGCTAGGCGCTTATATGATTTCAGCCATTACCAATGTTGTGAACGAATTAAATTATTACATCCAATATAATGTAGTCAACCAACAGGGATCCCAGTCAAATCACTTAAACTTTGCAAATGTAAATGGTGTTACATTATTGCCTTATTACAACCTGGGGAATTACGGAACCGCTGCAGTCGTTTATGAACATGGCAACTCTTCTGAGTCATATCTGGTATCATACACGGCATATTCTAATGTGACACAAATATCAAGCAAAGCTAATTTGGGTAATTTCTCGAAGGGTACTCCGCACATCATTGGTGATTATTCTCAAATTTTGTCAATGAATGAAGCGATGAACGTTTCAATATATATCAACAGTGTATCCAACGGTACATTTATTTTTGAACCATCTAACAACAATTTCTACTCATCATTTTCCTCAGGTTTATCCATGCTGATCTATCTGGTAAGTGCCATGGCAGTTCTTTTGATAGTTTTACTGGTATCAACAACTATCTATGATCGTCCAATGAACGAATTTTACCAGTCCCTGCCAGAGAGAAGAAGTGATGTTATTCTTACCTCACTGATTATAGGTGGGGTTGCATTGGCTCTTTCTGCAATCATTTCTTATCTGGTTGCACTTATTTTGGCATTCTTCCTATATTCTACTATTTTGCAATTATCCCCCTTATTCACCCTTTTGGCCTTTGTATTTTCTCTATATCTTGTTTTTTCACCGATTTTCTATTTTATAGGAACCACAAGAATTTTTGGAACTGCTGTTAAATTCCTGATATCTTTTTTGCTCATTCTGGCAGTACCTATTTTTATAGTATTATTTTCGACAACTGTTTTAGCATCCACAATTGATCCCTACTCGCAAAATTATTCTGTCCTGTTCCTTCCAACATTGAACGGAGTAAGGGAATTTAACCTGATAAGCAGCTTAATACCAATAATTTCGCCCATAGAGTTGTTAAATTATATGCTTAAAACACCATTCCTCTCCACTGTAATGATCAATCATCAGTCGGTTCTTTACCTAACTCCTCTGATAATATTGCCGTCCTTTGCTTACTGGTTCATTCCTTTGATTTATCTGACCATTAAACGGTACAGAAAAATATAATTTTTAATCGTTTTTAATATATGAATACAAATATTTTAAATTGATTGAGCAACATTTATTTTAAACGGTATTATACCGATGCATTATGATGGATTCTGCCGCTGAATTTTTTAGCTGTTCTGATAGGGAAAGAGCCATCTTCGAGGCAGGCATTAAGCTTGGCTCCATATACCATCAGTATGTGGGAATGCCCATAAGTAAAGAAAATGCAAGTTCCGCTGAAAAAGCCATAATGGATGGAGTAAGGGTTCAGCCTTTCATTACAGGGGTAGAAGTCAGCATTAGAAAAGAAATGCTGAAAAGTGGGAAAGAAACTTATGAATACAGTTCACTGACAGGCGAGATGATGGATGTTAAAATTTCAGTTAGATATGGAAAGGAAGAGGTAACGGCCAGGATGAAGTACGTCGAGAAGTTGAATTATCCCCTAATGTTCCTGGAGGATTAAAATGGCAGTAAAAATTGGCATCACCGGGCCTGTAGGGTCCATAAAAGCTGATGCACTGGGAAAAATCATTGATATGCTCAAAAACCAGGGCAAGAACATACAGGGTGTACTTGTAACAGAGATTATGGAGCAGGGAAAGTTGAGAGGTTATTCAATCCTTGACATCTATACCAAGAGAAAAATTGTATTTGCTGATACTTCAATCTCATCGCGGGTTAAAATAGATAAAATAGGGGTAGATACCCGTCTTCTGGAAGAACTTCTTATACCATCGCTTCAGAGGGCCGTGGAATCTGCAGATGTAATTGTAATTGATGAGGTAGGAAAGCTTGAAAATACCACCAAGAGCATCCAGAAGGTCATCAATGATGCCCTTAATTCCACGAGACCCATATTGGTAACCATTCATAAAAAATCCAGAAATCCAGTACTTCAGGAGATCAGGGCTCTGGAAGGTGTACGTATCTTTGATATAACTCCTATTAACAGAAGCCTTCTTCCGTACAGAGTCATGAAGGTAATTACTGGAGAGGATGAGTCATAGGGTTTTACCAGGAAGGAAGCGCCAAAATCTGGACAGACACTGAGCCGAGGCTGAAAGGTCCGGGTAGTTCAATTCCGGGGTTTCTAAATGCTGGACAGAGATTGAACAGGGATATCACAGTCAGTTTTCTTCTGACAGTCAAGCCCTCACTTTATCTTGACGGATTTTCAGCCACTGGTATTAGAGCCATAAGGGCGGAAAAGGAGGCAGGAGTCAGATCTGTTGCCTGTGAGAGGAGCAAAAAAGCATTTACTATTCTGGAAAAGAATGCAAAGGAAAATGACTTTCATGGGGAATTGCACTGGGGAACATACGAATCACTGGTTTCACGTTTTCATTTTGATTTTATTGATGTAGATCCATATGGAAATATTGTCCCTTTCACGGATATTGCTTTAAGTCATGTAAAAAATAGGGGCTATATTGGGTTTACTGCAACAGATCTCAGTGTCCTGACTGGTTCACTGAAGGAAAATAACAGGAGAAGATACGGGTCACTGGTACTGAACTCTAACCTCAGGCATGAAATGGGAATTCGAAATCTTTTGGGATTTATTGCCAGGAGGGCCGTTTCACTGGATACAGGAATTGAGCCCATGGTATCCTTTCATCATGGGCATTTCTACAGGGTAATTGTGAAGGTTAGAAGAAGCACAAATGACGCTGAAAAAACAGAAAAGCACATCGGATTCTTCAACACTGAAAATGTCGATCCTGTGTACGGCAACATCCAGTATGGGCCATTGTGGACAGGAAGATTGGAACAATACCTTTCTGAATCCCAATTAAACATTCCCGAGACATGTGAATCCACTTCCAGGGAATTTGTGGATGGATTGAAGAATGAAGACATGTCAGAATTTTTCATGGATCTGACCGACAGCTTTTCACTAAGAAAACTCAATCTCCCATCAGTAAGTGATACGCTGGAGAAATGCAATGAAAACGGATTACCTGCTTCAAGAACTCATTTTTCCAGTACTGGAATAAAATCTGCTGATTTTGCTTCTTTAAGATCTTTAATTGTTCCAAAAGGTCATTAAAAAAATTCATCGTGACAACGGATAACATGATCCTGCGAATCTAAATATATATGTTTGCATATATCACATCAATGAAAGAAAAGATCAAGGCAAAATCGCTAATTGTCTCGGTGGTATTCATTGCTGTAATTGTAACAATAACGTCAATGCCACTGGGTGGATTGCCACCATTGCAAAATCTTCTCAATCCTAATTCTGGTGTGTTTGATCCGGTTCCACCAAACGGCGCAACAGGTGTCCATTATATGAACATATCAGTAAATGGGACTTCCGGTGAAGTGATTACCTATGTTCAGCCCGATGGTTTCATAGGGATCGAATCCAACAACACCTGCTTAATGTACTATATGCAGGGGTATATGGAGGCACAATACAGGCTTGAAGAAATGGACTTTATCAAGAGAACAGCCCTGGGAACATTATCACAGGTTGTGGGCAGTTCAGTGTTACCATCAGATATTTTCTACAGAACACTTCAGGATTACCAGATTGCATCACAGGAAGCGGCGAATCTTTCGCCAGGTTCCTACACGCACAGGGTTCTTGAAAATTTCACCATGGGCATAAACGCATACATTGCAACATTAACACCATCCACCATGCCCCTGTTATTCAAACTGCTTGACTACACTCCGCATGCTTGGAATATAACGGATGTAATGGCTGTACAACAGTTTTTCCTCTGGCAGAACAGTGCCGGTGGTTCTTCCCCTCTGTATTTCAACTACGCACTTCAGCAGATGCCAACTTCAGTGGTAAAGCTTCTTTACCCGGCGTATCCTGCGGGAGTTCAGAATCCCATAGTTCCAAACTGTGCAAATCCATCTATTTATAATGAAACCGGCAACAAGGCAAACCTTTCCCTGTATACTCCTTCCTACAAATACAATGGTACTGGAATCATCAATGCAAATCCACAGGTGTCTTCACAGGTATCTTTCAGTAATGTGAATTCTGTGGATGGTGCGGTATTCCAGAAGTTTTTTGGAACGGGTTTTTCATCTTCATTCCAGTATGCTGCATACAAGGATTTTGGAAGCAACAACTGGGCTGTAAATGGATTCAGGACACACAACACTTCTGCACTGCTTGCCAACGATCCCCACCTGACCACTGAAGTTCCATCCATCTGGCTTGGATTCCAACTGGTTTCTCCAGTCCAGAATGTAGTTGGTGTAGTATTCCCCGGATTCCCGGGAATAGTTCTCGGACACAATCCAAAAGTCGCATGGGGGGCCACCAACGGGCAGGTGCAGCAGATCTATTATTATGCAGAAACCATGAAATCCGGATCCAGCACACAATATCTTAACAATGGTTCATACAGCTCCTTCAGTGTGATAAACGAAAATATCAGCGTAGCAGGCGGATCCACATACCAGTTAAAAGTCATGAGGGCTGTGAATGGAGTAATCCTCTATACTGGAGAGAACACCATTGCCATGGACTGGACGGGTCTTATGCCTTCTTATGAAATATCGTTCTTTTTGCATATTGACAAGACGTCCAGCGTAAATGAATTCAGGCAGAATGTCACAAAATATTTCAAGACTGCCATTCAAAACTGGGCAGTGGCTGACAGCCAGGGAAATATAGGTATCTTCCCCTATGGAGATTACCCCATAGTCTCACAGGGAAACCCAAGGGGAATTCTTCCGGGAACCGGGCCTTATAACTGGCAGGGATTCATTCCAGTAAACAATCTGCCTTATCTTTACAACCCTGCCAGAGGATTTGTTGTTTCAGCAAATCAGATCACAGTGTCTTCCAACTATCCATACTATATCGGCTGGGATTATGAAGCAGGATACAGGGCAGATCAGATCCATTCCATGCTGAATTCATCCAGTGGAATGAACACAACTGGAATGGAAAAAATACAGTTGAGCGTTCATGACTACACTACAAATGTATTTCTTAAACCTCTGCTGGGTAATATTTCATCATCAGCCAACTCCAGTGTGATAAATCAGTTAACAGCATGGAACGGGTCTTTCACCATAAATTCAATTGCATCGACAATTTACCATTACTGGCTGAAGAATTTCCTGAATGACACATTCCTTCCATATTTGCAGAAGTACAACATTACAAGGAGCGAAGGCCTCTTCAATAACTCATTCTTCCTTGGTTCAGATTCATATTATCATGGGCCTCTCATAACGGATCTGGTTAACTGGACCACACAGAATACCCCTGTGACATGGTTCAGCAATCCCGTGACCGGGCAGTCAAGAACAGAGGGCATGGTAATGAATCTTGCAATGAACCAGACTATCAGCTACCTGGACAAAACCTATGGACCCATGTCTACTTCATGGAATTGGGGAAACATACACAAGAGAGTTTTATCAAGTCTATTCGGAGTATCGGCACTCAACACCACAATTATTCCCGCTGCCGGTGATGGAAACACACCTAATGCAGCATACGGCACCATATCCAACTTCGGGCCTTCCTGGAGAATGGTTGTGAATATGAGTGAACCTGTAAAAGGAGTCGGAATTTATCCCGGAGGATTATCCGAAAATCCACTGAGTCCATTTTATTCCAACACCTTCCAGGACTGGAATAACGGGATTTATTACACACTGATTCCTGACACGGCACCTGCCCAGTTCTTCTATATGTACGGAGGTGCAGCCCTATGAACAAATACAGGGTCATAGGAGGCATATTGCTTTCCCTGGTTTCAGGGATACTGCTGGCCTTCACACAGTACTGGTTCCTGGTGTTCATCCCTCTTTTCTTCATCGGTGCTTTTCTCTCCATGAGTAAAAAAGAGTCGTTCCTCTTTGGCTTATTCTCAGCACTGGGAATGGTTGTCCAGATTCTTGCTTACAACGGTTCTTACAGGCTTCAGGAAGCTACAGTGGTTTCCAATGTTGCAGGATTACCGGGAGGGGCAGTCATCTTCATGGTTTTCACATTACTGATTGCAATGTTGCTGGGATTCTTTGGTGCAATGGCCGGTTATTCCATATCTCCCCTTCTTGGGAAGTATACTGGCACAAACATGGAAACAAAGGAAAAGGAGGCAAAAACATAATTTCTAATTAAACAGAATTCATTTTTTTTCTTCCAATTTATCACAATATTTTATATTTTCTCCAGCAATTCGCCTATCATGTCTCAGGATTCAGGCACTATCTCAAAGATAAAGGAAAAATTCTATAATATGGGGTTTGGAAACACACCAGTAGTGCCATTGAAACAGGATAATGGATCCGTAATTTACGCCAAACTTGAAAGTTTTAACAAATATGGTTCAGTAAAGGACAGGGCAGCCTTTTTCATGGTAAATGAAATCCTGTTTGCCTCCGGGGATAAAGTAAAACAGGTTCTGGTGGAAGGAACATCTGGTAATACGGGAATTGCCATTGGAAATATCTGCAGCGAATTGAAAATTAAATCCATGATAATCATTCCGCCCGGAACATTTCCGGAAACTGTGCAGAAACTCAGGGAGAGCGGTGCTGAAGTGAAAATTACCTCAGAAGCCCCTGATGTTACCAGCACCGAGAATTCCATCAGGGAATCCATGGATCTGATGAAGAATCATCCGGGAGAATATGTGGCCCTTCATCAGCATGGAAACGACATGAACTGGCTTTCCCATGTCTATACCACAGGCCCCGAGGCAGAAAGCCAGATCGGAATTCCGGATTACGTATGCATATGCATGGGTACCGGTGGTTCCATAATGGGTGTTGGAAGATATTTCAGGGACAGGAATCCAGGGGTAAAGGTTGTCATGGGCCAGTCAGACGGGACTACATTTATACAGGGAATAAGGAATTACAAAAAGGCCGGTGACAAGGAGATCATAGAGAAGAATGTCGGGATAGTGGATTCCATTATCACCGTAACACAACAGGAAGCACTGAAATCCGTGAAAGAATTATGGGATAAGCATGGAATATTTGCAGGGTTATCATCAGGCGCAAATTACCATTGTTCCAAAAAACTGGCAATGTCCCATCCTGGTTCAAAGATTCTTACAGTATTTCCTGACAACGGAGAAAAGTACCACAAGCTCTACCTTGAAAAAGGTATTTTTACTGCCAGTGAAATGGCAAACATGTCCAAAAGTGCTTTTGAAATAAGGGATAATTTTATTCAATCGCATCTGAAATAAGCAGGCCCGCCGGGATTCGAACCCGGATCATGGGCTCCGGAGGCCCATATGATATCCGCTACACCACGGGCCTATTTTTTATATCCAATTTTCCTGAGAAGATCTTTCCTGTTTTCTTTCGCGGTATTATCTTCCACACCAAGTGGAGACATTCCGTCAATGACGCCTACAATTCCTCCCCCCTGTTTATTCCTGTACACCAGTGCGTATAGCGGGTTGGCAGTGGCGGCAAATATCCTCCCAACTTCCTGGCATGCCTTGATCTGGTTAAGGATGGAAATCGGGAATACATTTTCAAGAATTATCAGGAAAGTGTGGCCAGCTGAGAGTTTCTTCATGTTTCCCACAGCAATGTCAATGAGTTCCTTTGAATTGCCATCGTATCGGATAAGCCTTTCACTTGAAGCTTCAGAAAAAGCAATTGCAAATTTTGCATCAGGCCTGGTAGTCACAATAATCTCGTACAGATCTTCCACAGTCTTTATAAAATGGGAATACCCCAGTATGACGTTGCACCCTTCAGGAAAATCAATCTTAACTTCCTCAATGTTGGGCATATCTGCATATGTGAACTTCTTATAATTTCTTTATGCATTTCCATCCCTTCCTGTTAAGGATATTTCGACATGTTGAATAATGACACAATTGGATGGAGAGTTCATAAATTACATCCAGGAAGAAATGGAATAACATTATCAACAGATTTATTGGAATAATTTCTCAAAAATGTTAAATTCTTATGCGCTATGGGCACTTGTAATGAATATATACCAGGAGATAGATTCACTGATCTCCAGTGGGGCAATCAGGGATTCTGATGATCTTCAGAAGTTCAAGATCAAGCTTTCAAGGAAATACGGGATGGACAGGGTCCCCTCTAATTCTGAAATACTCAATTCAGGGTTCGTTTCCGGTGGGGCCCGTGATATTTTAAGGTTAAAACCCACCAGAACCATATCAGGTGTGGCTGTGGTGGCTGCCATGACATCTCCGGAGATATGCCCTCATGGGAGGTGCATATTCTGCCCTGGTGGACTGGAAAACAATTCTCCACAATCCTATACCGGATATGAGCCTTCAGCCCTCCGAGGTAGATCGAACAATTACGATCCCTTCAGCATCACTTTTAACAGGTTGAAGCAGCTTGAAACCATCGGGCATGACACTTCAAAGGTGGACCTCATTGTGATGGGAGGAACATTTACTGCCAGGGAGAAGGAGTACCAGGAATGGTTTGTCAAGGGTTGTTACGATGGAATGAACGGGATACAGTCCACAAACCTCAATGAAGCCATGCATGTAAATGAAACCTCCACGAGAAGATGTATAGGTTTAACGGTGGAAACCAAGCCAGACTGGTTCATGGAGAAGGATATAGAACTTGCGCTTTCTTACGGAACCACCAAGGTGGAACTCGGCGTTCAGATACTGGATGAACATGTGCTTCAGATAAATCACAGGGGGCATGGAATTGAGGAAATTGTCAAGTCTACTGCTTTGGCCCGGGATGCAGGCCTGAAGATACTATATCATCTCATGCCGGGGATGTATGGGACAGACTACCAGATGGATCTCAAGAGTTTCAGGCAGATGATATCCGATTCAAGATTTATGCCGGATATGCTGAAGATATATCCCACCCTTGTGGTAAAGGGGACAAAACTCTACAATTTATGGCAGGAAGGGCAGTATAAGCCCATGGAGACAGAAGAGGCCGCTTCATTGATTGCCGAATTCATGAAAGAGATGCCCCCCTGGATCAGGGTACAGAGGATGCAGAGGGATATTCCGGTGAATTTTATTGATGCAGGCGTAAAGAGGAGCGACATAAGGAATATTGTGGACAAAATGCTGGCCGATCAGGGAATAACCAGCAAAGAGATCCGTGGAAGGGAGGTAGGTTTCATTGAAACTGAGACCGGAGATCTGTCAATGCACAGGATTGATTTCCAGGCTGCGGGAAGGAAAGAGATTTTTCTCTCCATGGAAGGTCCGTCAGGCCAGATAGCTGCATATCTTCGCCTCAGGGACATTGGAGAGGATTCATGGTATCCACATTCAAGGAATTCCGGAATGGTCAGGGAGATCAGAACAGTGGGAAGAACCGTCCCGGTTGGTTCCCATGATGAAAAAAATTTCCAGCACAGGGGACTTGGCAGAACTCTTCTGGCAGAAGCCGAAAGAATAACCAGGGAAGAGTTTCACAGACCGACCATTCTTGTTATCAGCGGAGTAGGAGTCCGGGAGTATTTCAGGAAGTTTTCATATGATGCCAGAGGCCCTTATATGGGTAAAAACCTTTTAAATTGAACCATATTTAAGTGTTCCGCATAACACTAATATAATGCCGATGTATGAAAGTGAGAAATGTCTTGGAGTAATGTTTGGTTGATACCTATAGCTGCAATAGTGCTTTTCTCTAGTCTTTACCTTGTCTGGTCTATACTCAGGGTTGAGAAGCTATGAGTAGTGGGTTGACATCACAGGGGAATTTCTGGACGAACTTCTTCGTGATTGACAGGTACGTTTCTGGTGTCGTCATAATTTTACTTTACCTTGCAGTTTTAAGCATCATGGGTTATATTCTGGCCCCATACATCA
The DNA here is from genome assembly GCA_021816745.1 of Thermoplasmata archaeon. Lineage (GTDB taxonomy): Archaea > Thermoplasmatota > Thermoplasmata > Thermoplasmatales > Thermoplasmataceae > Cuniculiplasma. Next base: position 13,070 of record JAKAWY010000014.1, on the reverse strand, counting down.
GTAAGATTTATTCCGGGCAGAATACATGGTTAAGAAAGTATACCGATCCCATTATTTCGCTCATTGAAAGAGCTGCAGGCGTCGACAGGGAGAAGACATACTCCTTCAGGTATTATTTTATTTCACTGGTTTTTTTCAATTTTATTGTTGCGATTTTCTGTTATTTTCTCCTGGTAATTCAGGGCCAATATTTCCCGGTTCCTGGCCAGAGGCCCATGAATCCATTCCTGGCATTCAACACAGTGGCCAGTTTCATCACAAATACCAATATCCAGGACTATTCCAGCCCCCTGAGGCTTACCTACATCGGAATCACGATGGTAATCATCACTCTGATGTACGTATCTGCAGCCACCGGTTTTGCTGCTTCCATGGCATTTGTAAGGGGAATTCTCAATGACGATGGAAAAATAGGTAACTTTTTCCATGATTTTCTTGTATCCTTATTTGATCTTATACTCCCTCTTTCATTGCTTGCCACAGTACTCCTTATAGTTTGTGGAGTTCCTGACGTGACTTATTCCAGCATAACAATTCACCCGTTTTTCCAGACTTACACAGTGAATATCCCGATTGGCCCTATCGCATCACTGGAAGGAATCAAAGTGATAGGAACCAATGGTGGTGGCTTCTACGGTGCAAATTCCGGATATCCATTTGAAAACCCTTCATGGATAACCAATATAATTGAAATGGTTTCTTACACCATAATACCCTTTGCCTCAATATTTGCACTGGGCAGGGTACTGGGAAACCGCAGATTTTCCATGATGCTTTACGGAGTCATCATGGTGCTTTTCGTTTTCGGGAGCCTGCTTACATTTTTTGCTGAAATGGCAGGCACACCATCCTATTCATTGCTGGGCTTCAGTTTTGGAGGAAATTTCATAGGAAAAGAAACAGCGCTGGGCATATCCCAGAGTTCTGTTTTTGCCGTGGGATCTACCATGACTTCCACAGGCGCGGCCAATTCCGGGTTATTGGATTATACTCCCGCAGGGATTCTGGGAATCCTCTTCCCAATGCTTCTTAATGATCCTCTGGGCGGCGTCGGAACTGGTGTATTAAATATATTCTCATATGTGATTTTCACAGTGTTCATTGTATCGCTCATGGTGGGAAAACTGCCTGAACTGATGAGCCTGAAAATTGAATCAACTGAAATAAAATATTCCACCTTTACCCTGATTTTCCATCCAATTATCATAATAGTATCTCTGGGGTTTGTCATTTTGTTAGCTCCAACCCTGATGGGGAGTTTCATCAATACAAGGGCAGATCAGATCACCCAACTCCTTTATGAGTTTGCATCTGCTGCATCTAACAACGGATCTGCCATGGAGGGATTTACTGTAAATTCTCCATTTTTTAACGTATTGATAGGGGTGCTGGTGATTCTGGGAAGGTATCCCATCATAGCATTCCAGTTGTACATTGCCCAGTCTTTTGCCGTCAAGAAACCGAAGGTTCAGTTTGGAAGAACGGTGGACATAGGTTCATTCTGGTTCGGCTTTATGCTCCTGTTCACTATGATACTACTGGGGCTCATATCATTCTTCCCAATTCTATCCACAGGTCCTCTACTGGCTTGGGGTAAGGCATTCTCTCTAACCATGGGTGGTGGCATATGAACAAATACGTTGAATATGTGCTGATTACCCTATGGAATTTCAACCCTGCACATCTGAGGAAAAACCCTGTGATGTTCATTACCGAGATTGCGTTCTTTGTTTCCATATACGTACTGATCTTCGGAAGCCATTATGGAATAATTACCTCCGGGCAGTATATTCCATTCTACATTGCAGTGATAATTCTCCTTTTCCTGACAGTATTCTTCTCGAACCTTGCTGAATCCATTGCAGAGGGAAAGAGCAGGGACATATCCAGATCTCTGAGAGAGATGAAAAAAGAAATCATGGGCAGGCTACTTGATAATGGCACTGAAACCATGGTGAAATCCGGGGATCTCAGGAAAGGCATGATCGTGGAAGTCAGGGAAAGTGAGATGGTTCCCACTGACGGCGAGATCATTGAAGGGCGTGCAAGATTCAATGAATCATCCATTACAGGTGAATCCAGGCCTGTTTTCAAGGTACAGGGAGACAGCGTGACTGGTGGAACCACTGTAATTGACGGCAAGGTAAAAATCAGGATAACATCGGATCCGGGTGAAACCTTCCTTGACAAGATGATTTCCATGGTGGAAGGGGCGGCCCGTGCAAAGACTCCCAATGAGATTGCGCTTTCAATTCTTCTGTCCGGATTGACTTTATCTTTCCTGATAGTGGTTTCCTCGATGTTTGCGCTTGAAAGATTCCTCATCAACCAGGCCAACATCATATTCCTGGTAATTCTTCTTATATGCCTGATTCCCACCACCATTGGGGCACTTTTGCCTGCACTTGGGGTGGCTGCCATAAACAAGGTCTCGCAGTTCAATGTCATTGCAAAAAGCGGTAGGGCTGTGGAGAATGCAGGGGATATTGACACAATTATCCTGGACAAGACAGGAACCATAACCATTGGTGACAGGGAAGCATCCAAGTTCTATCCAAACAGGGGAGTAAGCGATGAGGACTTTTATGCAAGGTGCTATCTCTGCTCTATTTTCGATGAGACCAAGGAAGGTATTTCCGTCATAAAGAAAATAGATGAAATCAAAGGTGAACTGTCCATGCCAAAATCTGATGGTTATGAATTCATCCCTTTCACCCCTGAAACAAAATATAGTGGTGTGAAAAAGGGCAAGGATTTTATCTACAAGGGATCACCAAATGCCATCTGGGAGATTGTAGGATCCAGGGATAATGCCATTGACGCCATATGTGCTGAAATTTCCAGCAGGGGTGGAACTGCCATGGTAGTCACATCCAAAAAGGGGGTGGACGGTGTTATAGAGTTCAACGATATCCTGAAACCCTGGATTAGGGAGAGGATTGATTCTCTTAAATCCATGAACATCAAACCTATAATGTGTACAGGGGACAATGAACTCACTGCAAAATACATTGCAGCAGAGGCTGGAATTGATGAGTTTGTGGCAAACAGCAAACCTCTGGACAAGTTCAAGAAGGTTGAGGAGGAGAAATCCTTGCAGAGGATGGTTGCAATGGTGGGAGACGGGACGAATGATGCTCCTGCACTGGCAAAGGCTGACGTTGGATTTGCAATGAACAGTGGAACACAGGCCGCAAAGGATGCAGCCAACATGGTCGATCTTGACAATGATCCCACTAAGCTTATGGATGTCATATTCCTTGGGAAGCAGATATTGATCACCAGGGGGGCACTGACCACATTCAGCATTGCCAATGACATATCAAAGTATTTTGTCATCATTCCTGCTATTTTTTACGCTTTTCCTGCTCTATCCTTCATAAATGTGCTTGGATTTACCAATCCTCTTCTGGCACTTACGTCTGCACTTATTTTCAACACTTTCATCATTCCACTACTTATTCCATTATCTATCAGGGGTGTGAAATTCAAGCCATCCGGGGTTAATGATCTACTGAAGAGGAATATAATGATTTACGGGCTGGGAGGAATTCTCCTTCCCTTTATTGCCATTGGGGGCATTTACTACATAATGGCAGGAGTTGGTATTGCATGGTAAAATATGACGAATTTTTGAAATTAATGAGAAGCTCAGTGGTATTAATGCTTGTATCCGTGTTGTTGATTGGGTATGCTATTCCCACTGCAACCTCACTCATAGCAGAGACCATCGATCCTGGTGCAGCAAACGGAAGCCAGATAAACTTAAACGGCACGGTATACGGTTCATACTATCTTGCCCAGGCGTTTAATGAAAGTTTCTTCTTCCAGCCCAGGCCTTCTGCCATTGCATACAATCAGACAGCTTCAGGGTCACCTGGTTGTTCACCAAACACAAATGCATCTCTTAACCAGACAATTCAGAACATTCTGCAATTTGAAAATATGAATCCCAATGTCACCTTATCCCAGATACCTGGTGAGGCTGTGATGGATTCTGCTTCAGGACTTGATCCAAACATACCTCTTTCTGCAGCTAAACTTGAGCAGGGAAGGGTCATATCATCCATTTACCACCTTTCCACCAATCTTTCAAAAAACATTGGCTTACAGAAGATCACTTCCTTTGTGGATAACCTTGTCAACACCACTCAGCAGCAGGACTTCCCGCTGTTCGGATCTTACTATGTAAATGTGATGATCCTGGATGTGGGAATACTTCAGTTCATGCTGGATAATGGACTCATGACGCAATCCCAGTTGAAGTAATCATCTCTTAACCAGGATCGAATCCTGGGAAAAATCCTTTATAATTCTTTTTATGTTGCTGTTCACCCTTATATTGTGGTATTCATCAGGCCTGACACCAAGAACAACACAATCAGCACCTGTGGAATAGAGGAACTGCATGGTTGTATCTCTTGCACTTTCAGAATTTCTTGTAATGATTTCAGTCTCAACACCAAGAGATTCCCACGGTTTCTCCTCCATAAACGACTTAAATCCATGCACTTTCTTTCGGTCAAAGTTCCTCAGATCGCATATGACGATGCTGCTCCCCTCTGATTTTGCAATTAAAACCGAAAGATACACCGATTTTCTCGTGTTGAGGCTTTCAGTCACCGGTATCAGGATTTTTTTGTAGGAAGATAAGTTACCAGTGGTGGAGATCATTGCCACTGTCCTGTTTGCCTTTTTTATGACGTTGTCACCGATGGATCCAAAGATTGATGTGGATACCCCTGCCCTGCGACTGTGGCTCATAAGTGTTATGTCGTAGGGTTTGCTGTTTATTTCAGACACTATTCCTTCCTTGATATTCCTTGCACTCTGTATTCTTGGTATGGATTTAATTCCCATCTCCGTGGCTTTCCTGTGGGCATTCATTATAATGGCGATCTTGTCGCTCCATGTGATTTCCCGTACCTCCTCTTTAATGGTCAGAAATGTTAATTGGGATTTGTACGTCTTAGCAAGATTGGATGCAATTTGAAAAGCCTTGCTGGAACTCCCCCCTTTTGCCATAGGCACGAGAATCTTCTCAGGTACCTGCAAACTGAGAGTCTTTTCCATTATCACAATTACATATGGAATATAAATTATAAAGGTTTTCGGCTAATACATTAACTTATTATTTTTGTTCAATCAGTAAGCAGGATTTTACATTATCAAAATTCTTGCTATTGGCAATGAGCGTGATACTTGTTAGCATTATTATAATTTGATAATTAAATTCAATTAAAACATAAACATTTACCTTCAAATAGATATTCAGGTTGCATGGAATGCCTTATAATCAGCGATGGGGAGATCAAGAATTACGAGCAGAGAAACCAACTGGTCAGTTTTCCGGAAGATGAGGCATTCGTTATTGACATGGATGCCATAACAAAATACAAATTTAATTACAATCTTTATGCAGATATTTCAAAATACATTGAATTCACGCTGATGGCCTACCCATACAAAGAAAGTGATCTTATCGACATACTGGTAAACGGGGCATCAAGGGTCGTGGTGAACAACACAATTCCAGACGATACGCTGCAGAAATTTCTTACGCTTACTGATGAAATAGTAATGAACTGCCAGTCTTATACAGACGTCTTAAGATTCAGGGGAATGTCAGGAAACATGTTTCTTTCGTGCAGGCTCTTCGACACCAACGGTCTTTATTTTTACTATGGTCCGTTCCAGGAGGAGAGTGAACATGTCATATGGATTCCAACGTTCCCGGAATCGCTCAGAAATGGATGCTGATTCAACAGGGAAGCAAAGATAATGGAAATCATAAATAACTTGTGATTTATGTTTGAGCAATCATGTCTCACTTGAATGTAAAAGCCGGTGGCATTTCATTAAAAGAACCAGGAATACTTGCTTCTGGCATCTTGGACGAGAATGGCTACAGCATGAAGAGGATTCTCCTGGAAGGTGCAGGAGCAGCAGTTACAAAATCCATAGGGATTGATGGAAGAGATGGATATAACCCGCCTGTAGTGGTTGAAACCGGTTCTGGAATACTGAATGCCATGGGGCTTCCAAACCCTGGCATAGACAATTTCAGTGAAGAAATTACCCTGGCTATGAAAGCAGGAAAACCGGTTATCGGTAGTATATTTGCATCAAATGCCAATGATTTTCTCAAGCTTGCTGAAAAAATGTCAGATTATGGTGTAGCAGCAGTGGAACTGAATCTCTCCTGCCCGCATGTAAAAGGATTTGGAACTGAGGTGGGAAGTGATCCCGCACTGGTAAAGGAGATAGTATCCACCCTAAAGGGATCAATAAGCATCCCTGTATGGGCAAAACTTAGCCCAAACGTTACTGATATACTTTCAATTGCAAATGCAGCCTCGGACAGCGATGCCGTGGTCCTGATCAACACCGTTCGTGGCATGGCCATTGATATTTACGCAAGATCTCCAATTCTCACAAACAGATACGGAGGGCTTTCAGGCAGTTCCATAAAACCAGTGGGATTAAGGCTGGTATATGAGGTAAGGAAAGAACTGGGACTTGAAATAATAGGTGTGGGAGGAATATCAACATGGCAGGATGCGCTGGAATATATTATGGCAGGGTCCAGTGCATTCCAGGTTGGAACAGCTCTCTGGAGCAATGGAAGGAAGGTCTTTTCAGAAATAAACCAGGGTCTTGAATCATACATGAAAGAATTTGGGGTTGGAAACCTTATGGAACTCAGGGGGGTTGCTATAAGATGATGCAGCATGTGAAAATTTTAAGAAAGGAAATTGAGACTCCAACGGTATTCTCATTATATTTCCATTGGGATGTGAAAGTGGAACCAGGGCAGTTTGTGATGGTATGGGTTCCAGGATATTCAGAAGTACCTATGTCCCTTTCATCCACCGGCAAGGAAAAATGTCTCACAGTGAAAATGTACGGGGACACCACAAAAGCACTTAATTCACTGAAAGAAGGAGATATTATACAGTTAAGGGGCCCCTATGGAAAGCCTTTCACCAGGGTAAAGGGCAAAACACTTCTCGTGGGCGGTGGATCAGGAATGGCCTCAATGAGGCCCCTGATAAATGAAGAATCAACCGGAATCGTTGCAGCAAGGGGCCAGGATGAGCTGCTTTTTGCAGATGACTTTTCAAAGGGAAATGCAATTTGCGTAACCGAAGATGGAAGCAGAGGCATTAAAGGAATAATTACTGCAGGTTTTGAAAATCTTGATCTGAAAAGTTTTTCCATGATTTACATCTGCGGGCCTGAGAGAATGCTTTATGCTGTTTTTAAAATGCTTCATGGCAAAACAGAGAATGTGGAGTTTTCCCTGGAAAGGAGCATGAAATGCGGGATTGGATTGTGTGATTCATGTTCAGTGGACGGATTTCAGATCTGTAAAGAAGGGCCTACCTTCAGCATATCAGAGGTGGAGAAAATGGGGGAGTTCGGCAAGACAAGGCTTGATCGATCGGGAAAGAGGGTATTTTTCTAGATTCATATGTTAATCACAGAGAAGTTTCACAGTATACAGGGTGAGGGGCGTCTCACTGGCATTCCAATGTTCTTTATAAGGACAAATCTTTGCAACCTGAGGTGTAAATGGTGCGATACCACTTATTCATTCTCAGGCGGGCATGAAGAGAATTATCAGGAACTGGCAGATGAGTGCATAGCATCATGGGAAGGCTGGATTTGCCTCACCGGTGGAGAACCACTTCTGCAGAGGGAGGCTGTTGAATTTACCAGGAAGGTGTGTTCATCAGGGAAAAGCGTACTGATAGAAACAGGTGGATCGCTGGATATACAGCCCTTCACCCTGATTGAAGGCACTGTTATTGACATGGATATTAAAACACCATCCTCCGGAGAGGAAAAAAGCATCAGGATGGAGAACCTGAAACACCTGCGTCCCAGGGATTACGTAAAGATGGTCATCAAGGACATGGCCGATCTGGATTATTCACACAAATTCATAGAAAAATACCTTATGGGAAATGAGGTGGTGTTCCAGCCCGCATGGGGAACAGATCCTGCCTGGATCGTGGAAGAAGTTTTAAAAAGGAGGATTCCCGTGAGAATTATGCTTCAGGAGCACAAGTATATCTGGGGGGAAAAACGAGGAGTATGAGTGAAAATACCTTTTTCAGCGGAAGATTCTACAGGAATGGGAATTTTGAGGAACTGTTGATCGAGATCCAGGACGGGATAATTGCTGACATAAGCAAATTCAGGAAGGGTGTCTCTTCCACGAGAATAGAGGATGCAGTTCTCCCCGGGTTTATGGACATACATGTACACTTCAGGGATCCCGGAGAGACAGAAAAGGAGGATTTCACCACTGGAAGCATGTCTGCAGTTTATGGTGGAACCACTACAGTTTTTGACATGCCCAACAACAGGATACCCATTACAGATTATAACAGGTATGATGAAAAGAAAGCAGCAATCAAGGGCAGATCATATGCCGATTATGGATTATACTCAATGTATACAGGAAAAAATTCATCAGTAATTTCCGGAGAATCATCTGCACTGAAAATTTACATGGGAGGAAGCACCAACTCCAGCGGAGCAGATATAGATTATGAACATGACACTTTCCTTGGAGAAAATCCCAGATTGGTGGTACTGCATGGAGAAATGGAGGATTGTCTCATTACAAACTCTTCTTTTCCTGCCATGACGCTTAAAGATCATGATATGTTAAGAAACTCCAGGTGTGAGGCGGAAGCTGTCACAAATATCATGAAAATGAAGACAAAAAACATAGTGATGGCCCATGTGAGCAACTGGGAAAACATACCTGAGGGAAAAATAAATTTTCACACGGAAATGACACCACATCATATGCTGCTGAACACAGGAATGAATCTTGGTGCATGGGCAAAAGTCAACCCTCCCATAAGAGATCGGGATACCATGGAAAAGAACAGGCAGGCCTACCTGGATGGAAAGGTGGACATCCTGTCATCTGATCATGCACCACACACTGAATATGAAAAGGAGAGCGTTGAACACGGAAAATCCGGCATCATAGGTGTAGAAACCAGGATTCCCCTGATGCTTGCACTGGTACAGAAGAAAATCCTTCCATTGGAAACACTTGTGCAAACAGGCGCAACCGGGCCAGCAGAAAGGATGGGTATAAAAAAGGGAAAAATAGAAGTTGGTTATGCTGCAGACTTCTGTTCTGTGAGGCTTTCCTCCATGAAAAGAATAAACCAGGAAAGGCTGCATTCAAAGAATCCCTTCAGCCCCTTTGACGGATTTGATGCTGTATTTCCATCAAATGTATATGTGGGTGGAATTGAGGTAATTTCGTCAGGTGAACTGGTGGAATCAAGATCTGGAAAATATATTCCATTCATAGAAGGGAAAAATGTCTGAATATATCCACAAGGCCATTTCCATAGGAATGATCTGAAACATATTCTGCATTTTCCTTAAGAAGATCAATTGAGTTATTGGGAACTCCACTGTGTCCCGTTATTTTTATCATCCCGATATCATTCTCGCCGTCTCCACAGCTTATGGTTTCCATGGGATCACAATTATAGAGTTCCATCAATTTCTTCGCAGCAAAGCCCTTTCCCTGTTCCATGTTCAGGATATGTTTTGCATATCCGCTATCTTCAATCCTCACATTGAACATATCATGATATTCAGTATAGTCCACAGTCTTGTCCAGTATAAAGGAAATCGAAGTCTCTCTCCAGCGGTTTGTAATGAACTCCCTGGCCCCATGATCAATTCTGATCTTTTCAAACGCTTTCCAGGGGATTTCCCTGTCGAAGAATTTTGTGATTTTTTCTTCATGTAAGAGAATGCCTCCGTTTTCTGCCATCAATGAATCACCGACTCCAAGGATATTCCTGATGCCCATCATTACCGGTAAAACATTCCCGCTGACAAGACAGATTTTCAGGGAAGGATTCTTTTTCTTTACCATCCTGAGGGTTTCCAGGGCATGAAGGCTGACCGACAGATCATTCTCAGTAATGGTGCCGTCAATGTCCAAAAGAAGGAGTCTGTACATTACCATATGCATATTAAAAGGATAATTATACCTGATCATTGAGAAACAAGAAAGCCAAGGAGAGTATTGCAGAGAAAAGAATAGCTGAACTGAATGCCATAGCAACTTCAGACGAAAGTATGGAATTAAGAAAGAATGCAATACAAATTATGGAAGATCTTGGAAAAAGGATGGATATTTCACTTCAGAAGGAAGTAAAAAGGAATTACTGCAAAAATTGTAAGACACCCTATGGAATGAATACAAGAGTCAGGTTAAAAAAAGAAAATGTAATAATCACCTGTGGTGAATGTGGTAAAATTAGAAGGATCAGATATCGTCCTTTACGGTCTCAATCCTGAATATAACTTTAAATCCTTCAAGGGTAGCATGTATTTTATCGGCAAACCATAGTGAATCTTCTTCTGTGGCGTTGTTTCCCCATTCGTAGACCATGTCGTGCTCCCCCATTATGGGCTTAAATCCAAGAGATCTCAACCGCATAATGATCTCGCTGGGTTTTGCCCCTTCACTTGAGAAAGTAACACTGAGATATGTTTTCATCTTATCCGTTGGAGATTTTAATACTGTATTTATTTTTTTTTCATATTGTAGGTTTTATATTTATTTTCTCTCTTTTCTGAAAAGTAGTGCAGAAACTACGATGAGTGCAAAAACTGTAACCAGAATTGAAACAAGTATGAGGTAGTTCAGTTTTACACTGGCACCATGAACCTGGAAATTTACCAATGCATTTCCGGAAGTGAGATTTACAGATCCACTGGAAATGTTTGCAGACAATGTGGATGGAACCTTTATGGTATAGTTATAAAGAATTGGCGACAAACCGGATATGGTGAGGTTCCCACCAATGGAGAAGTAATATTTCCCAAGAATCTGCACAGAGAAATTATCACTGGAGGGCAATCCATGTGCCACGAATGTTGCAGATCTTGTACTGGTGAATGGCTGAGTGGATAAGGAGTTATTCCCGTGCGTTGTTGGCAACGCTGGAAATAAGATTATGGCAATAAGCATGATTATCAGCGCAAATTGTGTTTTTCCCATGATTGATTATGCATATGGCTTTCTCTTTTATAATTAATTGGAAAAAGTATTGTATTGGATAAAATAAAAATTTGGATATTTATATTGAAAAAAAGCCAATTTATAGCAATTATAAAATGTTAATAATATTACTAAACATTTAAATACATAATACTGATATAGTTTATATATGTTTAGACCCTTGAAGGTATCTCAAATACTAAAAAAAGAAGCCGTCATAAGAGATGCTGAAGAGGGAATGATGAATAAGGCTGTTTATGATTCAAAGGGAAACAAAATAGGAAAAATAATCAGAATCATGGGCCCGGTCACTGACGCTTACGGGCTGGTAGCACTAAACACAGAATTCAACAGCGATGAACATATGTTTGTCAAATTATAGGGGTGAACCTAATGGAAGACTCAAAAAATAAAAGAAGTATAGAACAGATTGACAAGTGCCCGGAATGTGGTTCTTCCGATCTGTCAAGGGATTATGAAAGAGGAGAACTCGTCTGCAATAAGTGTGGAATAGTCATCGACGATGCATATATAGATCAGGGACCTGAATGGAGAGCTTTCGATTCAGAACAGAATGAATCCAGGGCCAGGGCAGGATCTCCCATGACCTTTACCATTCACGACAAAGGTCTTTCCACAGATATATCATGGAAAAACAAGGACTCATACGGCAAATCCATACCTACAAGAAACAGGGCCCAGCTTTACAGATTAAGGAAATGGCAGAAGAGGATCAAGGTTTCCAACGCAGCTGAGAGAAATCTATCCCAGGCTCTCCAGGAAATGGAGAGGATGGCATCAAACCTTAGCATACCCAATGATGTAAGGGAAACTGCAGCAGTGATTTACAGGAAAGCGGTAAAACAGAACATGATCAGAGGCAGGAGCATTGAAGGTGTTGTAGCCGGTTCACTCTATGCAGCTTGCAGGATAACCAATGTACCCAGAACACTGGATGAGATTGCATCAATTACCAGGGTTAAGAAGAAGGAGATTGGAAGGACTTTCAGGATAATGAGCAGGTACCTGCAGTTAAATATTCTTCCGTCAAAGCCTGAAGATTACCTGAACAGGTTCTGCAGCAAACTCAAGCTTTCCATGGAAACCAGGAAACAGGCAGCAGACATAATCAAGCTTGCACAGGACAATGATCTTACATCAGGAAAGGGGCCTACCGGAGTAGCTGCAGCAGCTATCTACATAGCATCTATCATGACTGACGAGAGGAGGACCCAGAGATCAGTGGCAGAGGTTGCCGGTGTTACTGAGGTTACCATCAGAAACAGGTACAAAGAACTCACTGAGAAGCTTAAACTTGATGTTCAGGAGTAAAATCCTGACCCTCGATTTTTTTCACTATTTCATAAGCTTTTAAAATTTCATCCACTACGCTGTATATCGATGCCAGTTTATCCGTCTGGAACTTGAATACCAATTCTTCATTTTCAATTTTCATCACACAACTTTCGTCATTTTCAGGCATTGCGACCTTTAAAATTTTATCCAGAAGCTGAGGATCATCACGTACCCGGAGGCAAATCTCCATGCATAAGAATGATGAATTCGTATTTTTAATATTCTCAAGTAGGACAGATTCTAAAATCACTGAAAGGTAGAACTTATATTATGCAGGGGAATCACGCCATGCCAGATCGCAGGGTACAAGGGGAACAATTTAATCAACTATCACTGAAATGATTAAATAAAAATGTTCTTTTCTGTGTAACGTTTGTGATAAACAATATTGGCAAAATCACGCGGAGGTTGCCGAGCCAGGTCAAAGGCGGCAGACTCAAGATCTGCCTCTGTAGGGATTCGCCGGTTCGAATCCGGCCCTCCGCATCGCATTCAACTTATGTTTTTATTCAAATCGCCATTGAAGGGAGAGGGAATTGTTATGAAAATTGAAAGAAAAAAAATCTCCCGTTTCAAAAGAAATGATCATATTGGAGATAATATCAACATATTACTATATTTGACAAGAATTTTTCAAACTATCTTATAATCTATA
>JAKAWY010000079.1 GCA_021816745.1 Thermoplasmata archaeon | reverse complement strand
TTGGTTTCCTCTGTGCTGCAGACAGCAGAATGCCATTTGATTCTGCAGTAAAATATGTGTCTTCCACCTTCAAAGGGAAGGATTCAGATAAAAACATTGCTCTCCTGAGAAAGGGCTACGAGGCAGCTAAGGAAATAATCCCGAGTCAAAACTGAATTATTCTCTTTAAACTGTAGCTATACAATATAGGAGAAACTTATTCTCTTTTTTATAACCATAAATACATAAGTTAATTCATGAAAAAAGAACTGACATATGTATGATTTAAAAAAATCAAGAATTTTCCAATTTTAAGGGTTTTTTAATCATCTGTTTCCAATTTCGCATGAAAAGGGAAATGTGAGAACCCATGAAGATTAATGTTGATAGTACTAAAATTACTCCAGTGAGATCTGCGAAAGATAGTGCATTAAGAGCTTGCTGCAGGTTATTTCCGATTGAGAACGATGACGAAAATAGAACCGTGTGCAGACTATAGTAATACCATAATGCCATGCTAAACCATGCAATGCTGATGGTTGCAAAAACCGGAAGGTAAATTCTGAAATATTTATTCACTGCTTTCATTGAAAAATCCATGTTGTCCTTTGCTATTTCCTGACCTTTTTTAGTAGAGGTTAATGCGGAGTTTATTTTCCTCACATTCATGAAGAAAACAATGGAGCAAAAGGACAATGCTGCAGCACTTGTTATGACAAAGATCAGTACTTTTTCTATAAACTCCGGTAAAAACAATGTGTTCATGAATTACCTCCTCTTTCTCATGGGGACTAACACAGCACCAATAAATGAAACGGCAATCAATCCTCCAACTACGGCGTATAACTCTGAGTTAGATATTCTAGGTGATTGAGGTGAATTTTTGATTGCTGAAAATGTAAGTGTCTTTGAAACGCCGCTTCCGTTGACTGATAATGATCCGGTTGGTGCCGAGGCAGAATATCCTGATATATTATCGATAGTGTAAGAATATGTTCCGTTTGAAAGCTGGAAAGTGTAAGAAGACCCGAATATAGCTTTAGACTTAAACCCATTACTGAGATTGACATACCATGCAGTTCCCTGCGGGAGACCAGATTCTGTGAATGTTACCGTATACCTGACTTCAGAGAAAGAGACCGACTTTGATACAGAATTACCATTGACTATATATGATCCGGAAGGTGATTCATATGACTTGTCAATTGTTGCTATGGTGTATGAGTATGATCCGTTGGTCAGTGAAAATGAATATGATGTTCCTGTGATTGCTCCAGATTTATTGCCATTGGATAAATTCACGAACCATGGAGTCCCTGTTGGGAGGCCTGATTCAGTAAATGTCACAGAATAGTTTCTGGAAATGTTTGCATAGAATGTTTGCATAGGAGACAAAGTAGCAGTATAGTTCTTGCTTCCACCTACCCAACTGATACTTATATTGTATTGCCCAGGTGGAATATATTTTGAATAATGCCCGTCATAGATTGGCACAGTTACTCCATCAATCTTCACGTTGAATCCATTGTACCCGGAGAGATTTCCACTCACTGTTGCAGATAGATTTTCAATAGAAAAGTTATGCCACACTTGAATGCCTTCACCATAAGTTGAAATGTAAAGGCTACTGTTTATGTAAGCGGCCCAAGTCACTTGCCCTGACAGAAGGTTGTAATTTATGGAACTCCAATGTCTTCCAAGATCCATGGAAATAAATATTCCCTCGTTTGTAGTTGCCAAAAGTGGATTTCCGCTAATGTTCAGGAAGAATAATTCGATAGGTGCACCTCCATAGCCCTGTTGAGTAGGAGGGGTAAATGGAAAGTTAAATGGATTGTTTTCCATTAAAAAGAAATTTCTCCCATAATTCGTACTCTCAAATATACTGGCATTGGTCCTGCTTGTACCTGTTGTGATCAATATTGTGCTCGCATTCAGAGGATCGCCAGCAATGGAGGCAACAGGAAACGAAACTCCTGCAGATTTTGTCCACTTCCCGCCTGCAAAAAAGTAAAGGCCTGTCCCATTAGATACAAAAAAAGTTCCATCTGGGGCAACCCATAGTGATGATATAAAGGCAGGCGATCCTTTCCACAAAGTCCAATTTTCCCCAAATTTAGTTCCATTGTATATCCCAAGCGGGCCACCAAAATACAAAATACTATGATTTTGTGGATCAATAGAGAATAACTGATTAAAAACAGGTGGATATCCGTTAAAATTAATGCTGGACATATCTATTGAAACATTGAAAGAGAGCCCACCATTGCTGGACTCAACAAGCCTCTTATTAGATATATCAAACGCGTAAATCCAACTGGAATTTGCTTGGTTCATATATACTATTGAGCCTTCTGACAACCCGTATTGTGATGCAAGAGAACCATATGACCAGGTACTGCCCCCATCATGCGTAAGCATGCCCCCAAAATCCTGCATTGATGTGATTATCCACTTTCCATTATTACCTATTCCAAAGTCATAAACAAGAAAATTATAGAGATTCCCGTTATCCGAGAACCAGGACTTTCCAAAGTTGTTTGTCTGGTAAATGCCCTGGTCAGTCAGAATATAAGATGTGGAGGCATTCAGGGGATTGAGGTATATGTTGTGCTGATCACCAACTGGTGAATATTTTGTAAAATTTATGCCTCCATCAGTGGATACGTCAGTGAAATACGGACTCATCAACCAAACAATGCTGCTGTTCTGGGAATCATATGCTACTACACGTAATCCATTAAGCGATGGTATGGGGGAAAAGTTAACACCCCCATCCGTGGAATAGTAAGTAGTATTGTTGTCGGCAAGTATAGCATAGACATCATTTGGATTGGATGGGGAAGATGTAATACTTTGAACATACCCCCTTCCTTTTGGAAGCAGTGATGCAAGAGTCCACGATAAGCCCAGATTAGTGGATTTATACAGATTTCCCATACATTCAAGAGCATATATGTAATTTTGAGAAACTGATATTGCACTTACCGGAGAAGTCGTGTTCAAAAGGACACTCCAGGAAGAACCAAAATTAGTGCTTTTCACAACGGATCCGTAACCCCCGAAAATGTTTTCTCCAGTGCCAGAGAATATAGTACCGTTTTCACAGGTCATGTCAGTGATGTATGTAAAATTAGCCACCTTGAACCAATATCCTCCCCCATCTATTGTCTTGTAAATTCCGGCATTCCAGAAGCCGACAAGCAACTCATTTGGGTTGGACTGATTCATGATTATGGAACTTACAACGTCAAGGGGGAGACCAAAATCTGTGGGTACCCACGTCTTTCCACCGTTTGTGGTCTTGTAAATTCCAGAATCGCCATATGGACCATAAGTTGGACTGGCGCTTGAACCTGTTCCCACATACATTATCTGAGGGTTTTTGTAATATATGACCATTGTTCCTAGATGTCCTGCAGTACGTGGAGCAGATCCATTCTGCTGATTTACCAGTTCGTTATAGGGCCCAATTGGAACCCATGGATAGTATGAGCCGTTTATTCCAGTCCCTTTATGAAGAGTAAAATTTACATAAGCATGAGGGGATAAAAGATTAACAGTGGAAAAGTTATATTCATAGAAAGGTTTGTAAGCGACTATGTTATATAATCCATAGGGCGCTCCAGTATAATTATACTCACTAATGTTACTTACAATGAGTTCTCCGTTGATCTGTATTTCGGAGTTTCCGGGAATAATGTTTATTGTGATAGTTCCCGTGATTGCTGGTGAGAATTGATTGTAAAATGGTTGGAAAGGGCTGGATTTACCAGAATTCCCTGAATGATTACCAGCACCGCCAAGCGGAATGGATGACAATGATCCAAGAATCATCAACAAAGCTACAATGACAACAAAAAGGCTCAATGGTTCCTTGACTACCCCCTTCATTAAAAATAAAGACACTGTATATTTATAAAAGTTACTACAAAACAAATGCCGAAAAGTAACAGGCATAAATAGTATATTATTTTCAATTAAAGATTCTCTGAATTTCACTGTTACTGGGAAAATATGACTTGAGAGATAATTTCCATACTTTGCCGCATTATCCACGAAATATAAAGAATTGCATTTTTCACTACGAAATGATTCAAATGAAGAGCGGATATAAATTGTACAGATTTGTATGTCATTAATCCAAAATAAAATATAAGTAAAACAAGTACCCAGTTATTATGACAAAGATAATTGGATCAATCGACAACGCAGGCCAGTTGAAAGGAATCTTCTATCTAATTTTCACAGAGGATGAAATGCTTAAGTTTGAGACCATGAGCAGTAAGGAGAGAAGATTTGAACTATACCTGGCCCGGATGTCAAATTCCATGAGAATGGTTCCCGTGGCAGGTGATGTGACAAG
>JAKAWY010000078.1 GCA_021816745.1 Thermoplasmata archaeon | reverse complement strand
TGAAATCCCTGAATTATTCTGTCTCCCATGATTTTCCACTGAAATTGATTGACTACTTCGCGCAGGTGTTTTTCCTTTATACGGTGAATCTTTATTCGTTCTCTTTCAAAAAGTCAACCCAACACCCAAGAAAATTATATCTCGTAGACACTGGTTTGATAAATGTGATGGACTCTTCCCAGGAATTGGGAAAGAATATGGAAAATGTCGTATTTCTCGAGTTGTATAGAAGAATGTGCTCCGGGAATAAATTTGAAATACATTATTGGAAAGAGTATGGAAAAACAGATGGCCTTGAAGTTGATTTCGTTCTGTCCAATGGAAATGAGGTTCAGGAACTTATCAATGTAACATACGCAAATTCCCAGGAGGATATAAGGGAAAGAGAATTTAAATCTCTGTTTAAGGCCTCAAGGGAGCTTGGCTGCAAAAAATTAACCGTCATAACCTGGGATTTCCTGAAAGAAGGAGATATTGAATATGTTCCCCTATGGTATTGGCTGCTAAGAAGTTCAATTTAAGGAAGCGATTATGGGTTTACTGGAAAACCGCTTAAGTTTTTATGATTTACCCTTCATTGTTGAGGTTAGAATAAATAATTATTGCGAATTTAGTATAGAGGTTCAAAGTCTTAACCTAAAAATGTGCTGAAAAATAATTTTAGAATCACAACCCGTAATGCCTGAAAACAAAATTTTTTCCAAGATCTATTATGGCCATGGAAATGAAAGTTAAAGCAAGCACAAGAAGCACATCAATTAAAGGGATAGAAGTAACTAGTATTCCTGTAAATGAAATGAAACTGATGAATAATATGTCTGCGACCGTTGCAGTCAAAAGCCATTTGCTTGGCATCGAATTCCAGAATCTTCCACGCTCTCTGACCATGTATACAGTGAACTGTCCTGAGAATACAAGCATATCAAAGATGAATGTGTGTATCTGATTATTGTTCAGGTTCAATCTCATGCCTATAGCCAGAATTGCAAAGGATTCCAGAACTATGAATATGGCAAGGCTAAATGAAGAACCAACCAGTGATCTCACGTTCCATTTCTCAGGATTTTTTGAAAATCTGACGTTGTCTGTTGCAATGGACATGGTGACAAAATCATTTGCAAATAGTAGAAGAATCACATCAAAAGGTGTTGTAACAAAGAATCCGAATAAGAAGAATGAAGTTGTAAGGAAAATGGCAACCTGAACTGTTTTTATTATCTTGTTCAGTGTGTATGTGAGCATTCTCTGATAGATCTTTCTTCCATCCTCAACTGCGCTCACTATATCTTTCAATCCCTCGTGTGTCAGTACTATGCTTGCAGAAGCTTTTGCAACATCTGTGGCAGAGGCAACTGCAATACCTACCTCAGCCTGTTTCAATGCAGGAGCATCATTCACGCCATCTCCGGTCATTCCTGTTATGTGCCCCTCCTTCTGAAGAATCTTTACAATGGAGAATTTGTCCTCAGGAAACACCTCTGCAAAGGCATTGCAATCATAAACCTTTGTTTTCCCGGAAATAACATCTGAGACTTTGCTCACATTCTGGCCAATGCCAACCTCCTTCGCTATCTCCTCTGCAATGGGTGTTGAATCGCCAGTGATCATCATTGGGGTTATGCCCATTTCCTTCAGTTTACCTATGAGTTCCCTGGAATCGTCTCTCGGTGGATCATGCATTGGTAGTAAACCACCGAATTTCCATGTTTTTCCATCGTTTATGGCTACTGCAATCGTCCTGTATCCTCTCATTGACAGAACTCTTGCCTTATCCATAACATCCTCGGCATTCACTTCCGGGCACATGGCTGCAAGGACCTGTGGTGCACCTTTCGTTGCAGTTATTATCCCTCCGGGTGTTTCTATCTTTGCTTCAGTTCTCTTTGTTGCAGGATCAAATGGTGTGAATTCCTTAACTGTGAATCCATTTAGATTCAGTCCTGAAGATTTCCCATAATTGATAACTGCGAGATCTATTGAATCCAGGCTTGATTCGTCAGATGCCATCATTGCGTATCTTATAATATCCTCCTTACTGGATTCAAATAACACCGGTTCCTGAACTGTGAGCTTATTTTTTGTAAGTGTTCCTGTTTTATCGAAGCATATGGAATCCATGGATGCTGCGTCTTCAACAGCATTCAACCTTGTGACAAGTGCCCCCTTTTTGGACAGATCTATTGCACCGTATGCAGTTGCAATTGTAAATGTGGCTGGTAGTGCGACAGGAATGGATGCAATCAGTACAACTAGGGAAAACGGTACAGCATCTGCCAGTGGAACTTTGTAGACAAATGAAAATGCAACAAGACCGGCTACAAGAATAATATCAATTACCGCAAGATATTTAACAATGCTGAGAATGAGTTTTTCAAGGTGTGACTCAGATTTTGCACTGCTTACAAGTTCTGCTGTGTGCCCGAATAGTGTTTTTGCACCAGTTGCAACAACTACTCCAGTTATCTCACCCTTTTTGACAACTGATCCTGAAAATATTTCACCGTCTATGTATCTTCTTACAGGATTTGACTCGCCTGTCAGAGCTGATTGATCAACTTCAACTCCTCCTCTTTCTATCTTCACGTCAGCTGGAACAACATCCCCCATTCTTACATGGATAACATCACCTGGAACAAGTTCTGTTGATATTTTCTGATCCCATGTTCCATCCCTTAAAACTCTTGTTTTTACTGTAATTCTGCTTCTCAACATTTCCACTGCATCGCTTGCCCTGGATTCCTGAAAATAACTGATAAAGCTGTTGAACACAAGGAGTGCAACAATTATATAAGTGTCCAGATCTTTGCCAATGAAAAAGGTAATTATTGCAGTAAGTTCAAGCATCCATGGTACAGGTGCCCAGAACTTCTTTACAAACTTTAAAACGCCGTTCTCTCTCTTCTCTACGACTTCGTTTTTCCCGTATTTCTCCAGCCTTTCTCCAACTTGAGTTGATGATAATCCTGAAGGTGAAGATTCTAGTTTCTCATAGGATTCCCTTGTGGATAGCTTTTCAAATTCGTCAGGCAAGTGTTCAACACCCTCTGGCAAAGTGGAATTTTCTTTCAAAACTACTTTTTTTTAACCTTTTCAACAGGGAGTCCCCTTGACCTGACGGGGGGATGAAGGCGGGCACAAACCCCATAAATAATGGATAAATTGAATAATTCCTGAGAATAAATAAACAAATAGCCTTATGGTTTATCACTGGTCACCTGCAATAAATATCTACTAATGATATTTTAACATTGTGAGCGGAAAATCCCGCACCATTCACCTCTGAGGTAATGACATAAGTTATTTATTTCTATAACCGATGTGGACATATGGGCATAGATCTTGATCCCATTCTTGTCAAACACAAGACAGCCATAAAGGAATTCTCAGGAAACACGGTTTCCGTTGATGGATATAATATGTTATACCAGTTCCTGAGCGGGATAAGACAGCAGGATGGTACCCCACTGATGGATCTTTCAGGCAATATTACTTCCCACCTCAGCGGCATATTTTACAGGACAGTTTCCCTTATGGAGGAGGGGCTTAAGCCTGTGTATGTTTTCGATGGAAAACCTTCACCGCTGAAACTCAGGACCCTTCATGAGAGAAGGCTGCTCAGGGAAAAGAATGAGGTGGATCTGGAGAAGGCCATCGCAGATCAGGACGTGGAGAGGATAGCAAGACTCAGGCGTACAATCAACAGGATAACCCCTTCCATGATTGAGGAAAGCAAACAGCTCCTGGAGGCCATGGGATTGCCCTTTGTGCAGGCCCCGTCGGAAGGCGAAGCCCAGGCTTCAACAATGTGCGCAGAATCTTTAGTTCAGGCCGTTATATCGCAGGATTATGACTGCCTTCTTTTTGGAGCAAGGAAAGTGCTGAGGAACTTCACAATTTATGGAAGGAGAAGGGTTTCCAGCAGGAATATTTACGTTTCAGTGGATCCGGAGTATATAGATCTTCAGGAGAATCTTTCAAGTATGGGCATCAGGAGGGAACAGCTCATTGATATGGCTATTCTTGTAGGTACCGATTTTAATGACGGCATCCGGGGAATTGGCCCCAAGACTGCACTGAATCATCTGAGGAAATACGGGGACATCTATTCCGTTGTCAAAGAAAAAAAGCTGGAAATCCCTGATCTTGATAAGGTCAGGGAAATATTCATCAACCCTGATGTGAGCCATGATGTAAAAATATCATTCCAGTGGCCCGATGTTGATAAGATCAGATCCATACTGGTGGAAAAACACAATTTCTCTGAAAATAGGGTCATGCCTTACGTTGAAAAACTGAACAATTTCATGGAGAAAGGAACCCAGTCCAGCCTGGATTCATTTTTCTGATAAGATGCCTTTG
>JAKAWY010000077.1 GCA_021816745.1 Thermoplasmata archaeon | reverse complement strand
TGAGTATGGGTGATCTGGCCCCTCCGAATTTAATGTCTGAAACCACACTCCCTCCCCTCTGGGACAGGCCATGAATCTCTGACATCACAGGATCAAGGTTCTCCACCATCAGTACGCTGGAGATTGCTTTTCCCAAAGTAATGACTCCCTGTCCACCTACACCAGCTATCCTGTATGATCCTGTCACTGGACCACCTCTATTGCCTTGAATGGACATACATAAACATCGGCGCACATTCCACATCCGTCACACTGGGATGAATCTATGAAAAGATGTCCATCTGTATCCTGCTGAATTGCGGGGCAGTGGAAATTATCTATACAGTTCCTGCAAAGGCTGCATTTATCAGTAAGTATGGAATACTTTTCCCTTTTTGCCTTGGTCTTTCGATCAATAAGGGCGCATTCTCCCCTGGAAATTATCACTGAAATTCCATCCTTTCTCATTTCATTGCCCACAGTCCTGAGAAGCGAATGCTGGTCATAGCTGTCCACCACTGTTAGATCGGTTATTCCGCAGGCCTTTATGATTCCCTCCATGGGTATACCCTTGAATTCGCTGCCATTCACTATGGCATCAAGTTCGGGAGTTGGTTCCTGGCCGGTCATGGCAGTGGTGCTGTTGTCCAGTATCACAATAAGCATGTTTGCTCCTGATCGAACTGCATTGGCCAGTGCAGTTATTCCTGAATGGTAAAAGGTTGAATCCCCTATGAAAGCAACAACTTTCTGTCCCGATGCAAGGCTGATTCCTGAGCCCACGGAGATTGAGGCCCCCATATCCAGCATAATGTCAGCAGCCTGGTATGGATCATAGTATGAAAGTGAATAACACCCGATATCAGAGGAAAGAACAGTTTCGGTTTTCCCTGCAAGTTTCAAAGCCCTTTTCACCACATAGAATGTGGATCTGTGCGGACAACCCGGGCAGAAATCCGGCCTGGATGCAGGCCTTGGTGAAGAAATTTCCTTCTCTTCCTCACCTGTCATCTTCCTGAGGGCATTCATGACTTTGTGTGGATTCATCTCGTAGGACCAGGGCATATATCTGTCAATCTTTCCATGTATTTCGGTGGTAAGCCCCAGTATATCCTTGTATGTCCTTACCTTGGTTTCGAGATAAGGATCCAGTTCTTCTGCAATAAGGATCATGTCATTTTCCTTCAGGAATTTCATTGTGATCTCCTGTGGAATAGGATTCGTCAATCCCAGTTTCAGTACGTTTACTTCAATCCCCAGGGAAAATATGGCGTCATATACCTGGTTATATGAAGATCCCGATGTGATGATTCCAATCCTGGAGTTTCCATATCTCTCAATCCTGTTGAGGGAGGAAAAAGATAAATCATCACCCAGGGCTGACATCTTGTGGAGCAGTTCTTCCTTTGATTTCCTTGCATTGGATGGAAGGGAGGTGGTATGATTTCTCATGGATTTTACATCATTTTTCTTATTTACCGGTTTAACCAGTTCATCCAGTTCAACCTGGCTCCTCATATGGCTGACTCTTGTTGAGGTTCTGTAAAGTACCGGCAGTGAATATTTCTCTGAAATCTCAAAGGCGATCCTGACGAAGTCCTTGCATTCCTGCGGAGTAGAAGGCTCAACCATGGGTGCATGCGCTAGATCAGCATATCTCCTGGAATCCTGCTCATTCTGGGAGGAAAACATTGATGGATCATCTGCCACCATTACAATCATTCCTGCACCAACTCCGGTATATACGGAAGTGACAAAAGGATCAGAGGCCACGTTCAATCCCACATGCTTCATGAATACAGAGGATCTGAGGCCTGAAAGTGAGGCACCATAGGCAATTTCATAGGCAACTTTCTCATTAATGGAGTACTGGAAATACATCCCGGTTTTCTTCCCGTCTCTCTCCAGCGTATTTCCAACTTCACTGGACGGGGTTCCCGGGTATGTTGCTGAAAATCCGTTTCCGTTTTCCATCAGCCCCCTTGCTATGGCTTCATTACCCAGCATGAGAACCTTGAGCCCCTTTTCTTGCCTTTGCTCACCTGTAACAATCATAAAATCTAATGGTCTTAAGAATATTATTAAGGAACACCTCATATATGAGGTGTAGATATTATAAATCTTATTTCTTCAGTATTGTACTGCCTCTGATCTGACCAATGGAAACAATAGAAATCTTCTTGCCCACAAGTCTTTCCACGGTTTCAATGTACTCTTTCATTTTTTCAGGTACTGAATCATATCCCTTTGAAACAATTTTTTCAATTTCATCATTTCCCAGGGTCCCCCATCCATCCATTTCAATGTATTCCGGTTCCGCAGTTTCTGCGCCCAGCAGGGCATTCATGGGGTTATTGATCTTCTTTCCGTAGGAAGTGCATATTTTAATGGTCTTCCTGGAGCCGAGAACATCCAGTTTTGTCATGGCCAGTTCATCTATGTCATTCAGGCTGGAAGCATACCTTATCAGTGGGATATCAAGCCATCCAACCCTTCTTGGCCTGCCTGTGGTTGTACCATATTCTCCTCCTGCGGTTCTGAGGGATTCTGCTTCATTACCATGCAGTTCAGTTGGGAATGGTCCTTCTCCAACCCTGGATGTGTATGATTTCACCACTCCTATGATGGTGTTCACCTTCCTGAGAGAGATGCCGGAACCTGTGTGCATTGAGCCGGAGATGGTGTTTGAAGAGGTAACATACGGATATGTTCCAAAATCAATGTCCAGTAATGATCCATGCCCTCCTTCGAAGATCATTTTTTCTCCTTTTTCCACTGAATCCATAAGGAAAGTTTCAGTCCTGCAGACAAATTTTCCTATGAAATCCCAGGTGGAATGGAGGTTTTTGGCCAGTTCGAGAAGTTTTTCGTCTTCAAGGTAGGGTGAATTCCTCAGCTCAGACTGCCTGATCTCCCTGATAAGCCTTAATTTTCTGATAATTGTTTCGAGGCTGGAAAGATCTGATATCCTGATTCCATTCCTGGAATATTTCTCCTCATAGGTTGGCCCGATTCCATGGGAAGTGGTTCCAATCTTCATGTCCCCTCTGAGATTTTCCTGTTCCCTGTCAATGTTTTTGTGTAGATCTGTAACCACGGAGGCAGCTGAACTGATCCTAATGTCCAGCCTCAGGTTTTCTTTAATGATGCCTTTAATTTCCTCTATAAGTGCAAATGGATCTATGACCATGCCATTTCCCAGCACCACTGTTTTGGCCCTCAATGAACCTGCAGGAAGTAAGTGAAACTTGAATTTGCCCCTGTCGGTAACCACGGTATGGCCGGCGTTTGTGCCTCCATTGTACCTGACAAGTATACTTTTCTCATCTGAAACAAAATCCGTTATTTTCCCCTTACCCTCGTCACCAAACTGGAGTCCAAGAATTAGTTTTATCATAGGAACTTCATGGTATCTTAAACTGATATTAATGATCTTCCCGGAAAGATCAGGAATTGAACTCATTTCTATTTTTCGTGGCAATCCTCATTGCCCTGAAATATGAGATGACTCCAACTACCACCACAGTAAAGATCACCAGGAAGAATCCTATCCCAAGATTGTGGATATTGTGGATGTAAACAGGTGTTATGATGTTATAGTTCAGGATTCCAGGGAAGAAAATAATGAATATGCCCGCAATTATGAATGCAATTCCTCCATAAACCAGAGTACTCCTGCTGATGTAACGTGCAACGAACTCTATGGCACCTTTGCTGAGTTTCTTCCTGCCCATCCATGATCCAAAGGCCATCCCGAAAATAATCTGCATGGTCATGGTTCCCAGCCCGAACAGCATTCCTGGCAGGAAAGCAATGTATGGGCTCGGCATGGAAGGGGCCAGTACCGTGTAAATGATCAGTGCAAAGGCACCAAAACCGAATCCTGCAATTATACCGTGTGCAAAAGCCATCTTTGGAGGGATAGGTTTCATCTCATGCATCACAGGGTTGATTGTATGTTTTTCCTCCATTTTCTCCTGTTCCGGATGCTCCCTGTGCATTCCGGCCAATCTTTCAAGATAATGGGAAATAATGTGAATATGAAAATTGGTTTTCCTGAAATAGATATAGACACCTGCAGCAGCCATTGCAGCACCTACTGCAACGTAAGTGATTCCAAAGGCAATGGAAGTCATGAATATGCCTGCCAGGGAAAGATATGCAATTTCAGAAAGAATGGCTCTCTGAATAGTGAACCCTGATGAAAAAAGTAAACCTGACCTGAATCCACCCTTCATGCTGTAACTTCCCACTGAATATGAGAAGGTTATGGGCCACGTGTGTTCATCAGGTGTGACCCCGTGGATGATTCCCAGCAGGTATGAGGTGATTAATGCCATGTATAATCCATCATAGGCCGGGTTATAGAGATTGAGCATGA
>JAKAWY010000013.1 GCA_021816745.1 Thermoplasmata archaeon | reverse complement strand
GTAAAACAGGGACAGAGTATTTTACACTCTGTCATTTGAACAAAGATATGTACTGGTAAGCTTCATGTTTTCCATAACAGAATTTAACATCCTGGAACGGTGATTTAAGCTCCTTAACCTCTTTTTTTATCTGTTCCTCAGTAGCATCAGTGGATATGGCCCTGTGGATAATTCTTGCAACTTCCCTGGCTTCACTCTTTCCAAATCCAATCCTGGTTATTTCCTGTGAACCAATCCTTATGCCGGAGGGATCCATGGAATTCTTGTTGTTATCAGCAGGAAGCAGGTTCTTGTTCAGGATAATATTGCAGCTCTCAAGGCGTTCTGAGACTCTTTTTCCTCTTCCAAATCCACTAACGTCAGCTACAAGTGTATGGGACTGTGTAAAACCCCTGCTTTCTCCAAGCACCTTTATTCCCAGTGAATGAAGCTCTTCTGCCATTGCCTTGGCATTTTCAATGATTTTACCGGCATATTCCTCCCCGTAATCCATTGTTTCGGCAAGTGTTACACCCAGCGCAGCCATGGTGTTAAGGTGATGGTTGCTTAAAACACCGGGAAAAACTCCTCTCTGAACCTTTTTCCATGTTTCGTCATCTGTGTTACCCAGCACAACTCCATGCTGAGGACCTGGAAGAGTCTTGTGTGTGGATCCAGTTACCACGTCAGCTCCCTCCCTCAGGGGATCCTGGAATTTTTTACCTGCAATGAGTCCCAGCACATGGGCTGCGTCGTACCACACCTTGCAGCCAACATCCCTGAAAACATCAGATAATTCCTTCAGCGGAGCAGGGAAAAGAAAGACCGACTGCCCGAAGAGTGCAAGCTTGGGTTTTGATTCCCTTATAACTTTGGCAGCACCATCGGGATCAATGGTCATGGTTTCCGGATCATAGGGATAATTCCTTATATCAAGTCCCCTGAAACCCAGTGCACCAAACCTGGCAGCGCTGATATGTCCTCCTCCGGAAAGATCAGGAGCTGAGATAGTCTCAGAAGGCTTGGTCAGACCGAATATTACTGACATGTTTGCGTTGGTCCCTGAAACAGGCCTCGGATCAAACTGTGGGCAGTTGAAAACCTTCTTTCCAAGTTCGGTGACCTTTTCCTCCATCAGATCAACCCAGTAATTTCCCTGGTAGTATCTCTTATGTGGCAAACCTTCTGCGTATCTGTGCCCAAAATCAGTAAGAAGCATTTCCATGGCCAGGGGGCTCATGATATTTTCCGAAGCTATAAGGGGAATGCTGTCCCTGAACATTTTGTTGTTCTCTTTGGCATAATCTCTTATTTCCAGTGCATCCTTCAGGTATTTTTCCATGAACTTCAATGCTAAATGGATATTTTAAGAATTGCTGAAGTTGCAGAAATATTCACTACCCGAATCACTAAAAAAGATTAAGATTTAATTTAATATGTTGAATGGCCGCTATGATGAATTCAGCCTTGACTGAATCAGTGATGAATGACAGGCAGACTGAGCGGTAATCCATAGAAAGATTCGGAATCAAACATCCGTAAAAAGGGATCAAAATGAATGAAAAACTTACCTCTGCAATTAAGGATATTCAGGATGCCATACTGGAACATCCATTTATTCTGGGAATGCAGGACGGCTCACTGCCCATGGGCAATTTTGAATATTATGTGGTGCAGGACTCACTCTATCTAAGGAATTATTCAAGGATTCTTGAGATTATTGCAGGAAGAGCCCATCAAAAGGATCACTCCACATTTTTGAAGGAACAGTCAAAGGCAGTAAGGGAGGTTGAAATGGGAAATCTTCATATTAAATTCCTGGAACGTATGGGCATTGATCTTTCCAAAGCAGAGATGTCTCCCACCACCACAGCCTATACTGATCACATGTACAGGAACGCAGTCCTTGGTACACTGTCTGAGGCCACAATCTCTGTGATTCCATGTTACATTATATACCGGGATGTGGCGTCCCGGATCCATTCTCCCAAAAACGGTCCTGAAGAATATACAACGTGGATACAAGAGTACTCTTCAGAGACTTTCAGGACTTCTGTGGATGGAATATGCAAAATGTTTCAGGAAATACATGGTCCTGAGGAACTTACCAGTGAAGAGATCAAAACACTCAGGAAAAGCGCATACTACGAGCACAGGTTCTGGGATGCTGCCATGAACATGGAGAAATTTCAGTTTCATCTATAACATGTTAATGAGCAGGGCAGCGCCAAATCCCAGCAGAACTCCCGTATTAAGGAAGGGAAGACCCGGAGCCGGCCTCTTTATGTATGTGAACAGGACCACCATAGCCACTAACCCGCCCAACAGCGGGAGGATCAGGAAGGGAAATATCTGGTAGTGGAAGTAAGAGAAGGAGGTCATGATCATGATATTTGGTATAGCAACGTCTCCAAAACCCAGAAGAATGGCACCACGTTCCTCAGATCCACCTTCAATCCTGAGATTAGACGAGTCGAAGTGCCTTGAACTGGGCATGATGAAGAAAAGCGGAACCATGGATTCCAGGGATGCATTGGCCAGTTCCACCATATGCTTTGTCACAAAGACTGCAATATAATCGTATACTGCTACTACCACAAGGAGCAATATGGCAAAATACAATCCAAGGCTCTGGCTCCATACAATGGCAAGCACTGAAGATGCCATTACTCCTGCAAAGTTTATGGCGATCCAGTTCTGCCTGAAGGTCAGAACATAGAAAAAAATGGCTGCAGTCGCAAGAACTGCGATTTCATAGACTATTTCATACTGAGATGAAGTCAGAGGGATATTCACGTATTCTGCCAGAAGATTGAATGCAAACACATAGACTATGGATGCCATATAGAAGATTGCAAGCGCCATGGCTGCACCAAAAAGATACCTGAATATACCTGTTTTTTTCCTCCTGGAAAGAAATATTATTACTGCAGTGAAAAGCAGCATGGAAAGCAGGAAGTAAAGGAAATATCCTCCTCCTGCAGATGCATTTTGTGATGATGGGGGAGTGACTCCGGTCTGGGACTCATAATAAAGCAGTACTGGGACTGAGATAAGGGATGTAATGGCGAAAATGAACATTAGGCCAATTTCAGGAAGACGATTTTTTTGCAACTTTCTTTTTCACCACTTTTTTGACGGTTTTCTTCACAGTTTTTGCGGGAGCTTTCTTGGCACTGGCCTTCTTAGGCTTCTTTCCATTGAATTCACAATCCATTTTTGGACAGAATTCCTTTGTATCCTTTACTATGGTCACACTGAGTATGGGTGCACTGCAGTGAGGGCACACGTTTCCAGTGATCTTAATTTCTCCTTTCTGTGGAAGGGGATACGTCTGCCTGCATTTCGGGAAATTGGAACAGCCGAGGAATCTCTTACCGTACCTGGATTGCCTGACAACCAACGTTCCCCCATCGGTAGGGCATTTTCCGACATTTCTCCGGTTCACATTGAACTGGCATGTTGAGTTTATGCAGATCTCCTCTGGGGACTGGCCCCTTCGTATAACCGTGACTATGGGAAGGGAACAGACGGGACAGTTCTTTTCTGATTCCTTGATCAATCCCCTGATCCTGAAGTAGTAATCGTTTTTACATCCTTTCACAGCACATTTGAATCTTATGGAATCCCTGATCTTTACTGCGCTGATATCACTTCCATGCTCAGGGCAGGTAGCCACCTTTTTGCCGGTTTCCAGGGCCTCCTCAATGATTTCAGATACCTTTTCCTTGTTATGGAAAAGATCTGACAGCACACCTGAAAGCATGGTTCTGGAAACCTCCACAACATCCTGCATTTTCCTGTTTCCTGAGGCTATCTCATCCATGAAGGATTCCAGCTCTGCAGTCATGTCCGGTTCTGATATTTTTGAATCCACACTCATAACACTGCGGATCAGGGATCTTCCCAGCGGGGTGGATCTCACAGGATTCCCTTCTATGAATCCTCTGCTCTGCAGTTTTTCTATGATATCATGCCTGGTACTCTTGGTTCCAAGATTTAGCCTCTCCATCTCCTTTATGAGAGAGCCCATGTCATACCTGGATGGCGGCTTTGTCTGATCCTCCTCCATTCTCCAGTTCTCCCCCCTGACCTTTTCACCAGTCACGAGATCAGGATGATAAATTTCCTGAATTTTCCTGTAAGGATATAATTCAAGCCAGCCAGGATCGAGAATTCTCTGCCCCTGGGTCAGGAACTTCTCTCCTGATATGTCTATGGTGGCACTCTTGACTCCCTTCTTCCCTTCCCTGTAGATGGTGGCAAGGAATCTTCTCACAATCAGTTCATAGACACGCCATTCATCATCTCGCATCTTTCCCTTGTCTGCATATTCAGTGGGATATATGGGAGGATGGTCATTCGCCTGCATCTTTCCCCTGGATGGCCTTATGAACTCCTGTGCAAGAACCATTTCTGCCTCTTTAGCAAAATTGCCTTTCCTGAATTTTTCCGCAATACTCTTCAGATTTATGCTTTTCTGGTAAACAGTGTTGTCAGTTCTTGGGTAGCTGATATATCCCTTTATGTACAACCTTTCAGCAATCTTCATGGCCTTCCCGGGCATTACTCCAACCTTTGAGGCCTCCCTCATGAATTCTGTGGTGTTGAAGGGTGAGGGCTTGTAGATTCTCTCCTCCACATCTTCAAACTTGTCCACCGTACCATTTTTACCTTCAATTTTCCTGAAGATTTCTTCAGCAATCTTTTTGTCAAATATCCTTCCCTCTTCATGGACTCCGGTAAAAACACCGTCTTTCTGGAAATCCACCTTGATCTCATAAAAGGTTTCAGGGACAAAAGTCTCTATCTCTTCATCCCTCTTCACCACTAGTCCAAGAGTTGGAGTCTGTACCCTTCCTATGGAAAGGAAGTCCTTGCCAACCCTCCCGGAAACCAGTGAAAAGAATCTTGTGAGGACTGCACCCCAGTATAGATCTATTTCCTCCCTGGCCTTTGCAGAGTCAGAAAGATTGTAGTCCACGGAAATATAATTGTTGAATGCGTCTCTTATCTCCCTACCCGTCAGTGCGCTGAATTTAGCCCTGTAAATTTTCCCGTCGAATCCGTTACCAGCATGAATTATATCCAGGGCCTCTGTGCCAATAAGCTCCCCCTCCCTGTCATAATCAGTGGCCACAACAACAGAATCAACATTTTTACTCATCTGCCTGAGGCTGTCGTATGCAGTCTTGTTTTTCACGTTGCTGTCAAGTTTGGAGGCAATGAGTTTTTCCAGCGTGTCAAAGCGCCAGTCTCTAAGTAATTTTGGAAAATCCAGTTCAACAATGTGTCCGCTCAGGGGCACAACATAATAACTACCCTTCTCATTCTCAAACTCAATGTAATTCAATCCCTTTGATCTTTTTTGTTTTGCCTTGCCCTCAGAAAGGAAAAATGCAATTCTTCTTCCTGCATCGGCTTTTTCAGATATAATTAAAGTTGATGCCAACAGTTGCTTAATTGAATCAATAATTAAACGTTTCCGATCATGTCATTGGGGAATCCCAGATTCCTTGAGATCTTCACGCTATTTTCCTGGTTATGAAAGGCACAATCATTTCCTCGCTGCTCAGTCCACCATGCACGCCTACCAGTGAATCAGCGTCGTTATGCGGATCAAGTATCTTCAATGAAGAATCAAAGACACTGGCTGAATTTTTCATCAGGAGGGCAACATCGCCAAGTGAATCCCTGCAATCGATACGGTTCTTTGCATTTCCAAAGAATCCCTGTTTTATCAGATCATCAATCTGCACCGGAATTAAGCTGTCATGATAATTTTCATGAAAATAACTCATCAAGGCATCCTCACCTTCCTTTCTTGTCCAGATCATGGGGGCCCTTGGTTCTCCCACAACAGGTGCCAGCAAATGCGATCTCAGTTTAAATCCATCATTAAATTCTATTATCTGCTGCTTATCCATCACCATATGCCCATGGTCAGCAGATATGAAAAGAGAGGTATTTCTTGGCAAATGAGGAGAATCCACCAGTTGTTCCTTTAAAAGCATGAATATCAGTTCAATTTCCATTGCAGCGTCTGAGGTATAAGGTCCAACCTTATGAGATACTGCATCCAGCGTTGAAATATAGCAGAAATGAAAACTTCTTCCCCTGGATTCAGAAAGATCCTTCTTAAGAAGTGTAAACATCTGGGACAGGGTCATATATCCAGAAACGGAAGCACCCCTGCCGGTAAGTTTTGTGAGACCGCTGTTTTTGATAGCGTTGGGCAGGTATAAATATGATCTGACATCATTCATGCCCAGGGTAGCATGAATTGTATCATGATCCCTGATCCTGGGTATTTCATATCCATTATCAAGTATGCTTATGTCTTTCCTTCCCACGGGATTCATTGAGATCATGTTGCATATTGTCCCTATCTCAGGAATATATGAATTATAGCCAAGAACGCCATGCTCCACAGGATGCATGTTGGTGTGATAAGAAAGAGTGGCTGTGGACGTTGTTGACGGAAAAACACTTGTAATTAAACGGAAAGAAGAATCTTCAATGAAATTTTCCAGGTATTTCATTTCATATTTCACAGAAGAATGTTTTATGGTGGAAAAACCGAAACCGTCTATGAGAAGGAATATGAGATGATCAGGGGCCTCTGCATAATCATCCCATGATTTTTCCTGATTTTCTGCACTGTGAATATTAAAATTTTTCAGTATTATACCAGGAATATCAGTGATACAGCCCTTTCCAAAAGCTGGTTTAATGAATTCCAAATTATTCTTCCATCTGTATTTCTCTATGGTCGATTCAAAATCGACACCCTTTGCACTGATCTGAACTGCCATCCAATCACCTTATGATATTCACAAGTTCACTGAAAGATTCAACTTCTGCAACTTCCACATCTCCGGGCTTGTTTCTTTTCGAGTTGTTAAACCATATGGGGACTATTCCAGAATTGATTGCTCCCTTTATATCAGAGGAAATGGAATCTCCCACCATCACAACCCCCTCTGGGCCCACATTGAAAAGATTCATTGCCTTCATGAACAGAAGTGGGTTTGGTTTCAATTCCTCAGCGTTTCTAGGAGTAAGTATGACATCCACAAAATCATGCAGCCTAAGCCTTATCATAGTCCTGAACTGAATCTGGGGATTCCCGTTGGTGATTATTGCCACCGGTATGTTCTTCGTTTTGCACATCTGCAGCAGATCTTTTGCACCATCCACCATCCTTCTTTTTTTCCAAAATGCGCGCCAGAATACACCACTAAAATGTTTTAGTTCCGCATCGCTGACATTCTTTCCATGAGAGTTCAATATTTCTCCAATTCTGGCATTCACATCATCCTTGTATGATATTTCCTTCCTGAACACTGGGTCAAAAGTGAATAGTTTCCTAAATTGTTCCTCCATCTCCTCTGCAGTGTTATCCTTCATTTCCGGAACTATTTCCCTTATGGATTCGAAACCTGCCAGAACCGGTTCCCTGTATTTCACCAGGGTGTCATCCATATCAAAAAACATTGCGTGTATATCATTTATGTTTGGAATTGAGCCCAAACTTTCTAACTTTTCTTCACTCATCTATAGTAAAGTGATGAGTTATGTATTTAATTTTGTGTATATATACTCAATTAAGATATATATGAATAAATAGTTTAAATATAGAGTATTTAGTAAAACTATATATACAGTCAGTGTCATTGTGTCCTGAGAAAAAATGAGTTTCAACGGAATATCTGGAATATTGAATTCTCCAGGGGAGATTCCCTGGGAGATTGTTGTTCTTTTCTTCGGTGCAGGGATTTTATTTACATTTATCTGGGGAAAAAGAACCGGCGGGCTTGCAAGATTCACTACTGTAGATCTTATATACATTGGTATTGGAGCGGCATTTGCTGTGGTATGGGAATTCTATATCGGAGCATTTCTCGGCAAATTTATACCTTCCAACCCATTCTTCGGAATAGGATACACAGGAAGACTCATTGCTTTGCTGATAGTTGCCGGTCTTGTGAGGAAGGTGGGTGTGGGGATGATAGCCATGTTCATATTCAACCTCCTTAGCGATCTGATCAGCTATGGATTCAGTGGAGAGCCTATGTATTTCCTGTACGAGATGCTCACCTACGGACTTATGATGGATCTTGTCATTGCATTGGCGGGTCCAAATCTCTTCGGAGTGAAATCTCCAGAGAAAAGAACTCTTGCAGCAAAAAACAAAACCTCACCAAGAAAGGGGTTGGAATACATTACCAGGATGCCTGGAGAATACCTTGCAGCTTTTGAAGGGATACTCATAGGATTATTCTGGGTAGTGCCGGAACCCCTGTTCTATGGAGGGTTTATTTCGCCTTTCCTGTATGGTGGAGTTGTTGACTGGGGTAAAATAGTATTCGACATGATTGCCTTCATTCCAAGTGCAGTGATAATCGGGGCAATAGGGGGACTTATCACCTTGCGTATAGTGAAGGCGGTTGGGCAATGAAAGCGCTGGAAATACATGATCTGAAATTTTATTATATGGGCAGGGAAGAACCTGCCATTAACATTGAACACTTATCAATTGAAGATGGTGAAACCGTTCTTATTACCGGGAGATCCGGTGGTGGAAAATCAACACTTGTGAATTGCATAACCGGAATTATTCCGCATGTTATACATGGTGAATTTGAGGGACAGGTGGAAGTATACGGGCATGACACCATGAAAACACAACTTTCAAAACTTTCCACAGAAGTGGGAATAGTCCTTCAGAATCCTGAAAATCAGGTACTTAATTATACAGTCGAAGAGGAAGTGGCCTTTGGTCCTGAAAATTTATGCCTGGAACAGGACGATATTTTTTCCAGGGTCAAAGAATCCATTGAAACCACGGGAACGTCACAGCTGGTTGACAGGGAAACATACACACTTTCAGGTGGAGAGCTGCAGAGAGTTGCCATTGCTGCAGTTCTCTCCATGCGTCCAAAGTTGCTAATCCTTGACGAGCCCACATCCAACATCGATCCAGAGGGAACTGC
Organism: Thermoplasmata archaeon; assembly: GCA_021816745.1. Classification (GTDB taxonomy): domain Archaea; phylum Thermoplasmatota; class Thermoplasmata; order Thermoplasmatales; family Thermoplasmataceae; genus Cuniculiplasma. The sequence continues at coordinate 16,163 of JAKAWY010000013.1, read as the reverse complement.
AAGGGTCTTCGATATTATAAAGAGGCTGAAGGAGGAAAAGACACTGATTGTGGTTGAGCACAAGGTGGAACGAGTGCTTCCCTTCGTGGACAGGATTATTGTAATTGATCAGGGAAAGATACTTCTTGATATCAAGAGCAGCCAGTTGCCTCATTATGTGGAAAAGATGGTGGAAATGGGCATCGAAGTCCCGATCCATTACATTTATGCAAAAAAGAATGGAATAGATTCCGAAGATATGGATACCATAAGGGAGAAGCTCAGGGAGAAGAACATGATTCCGGAACCTCCCAGAAGGGCAGGTGACAGCAGATCCATTATGCATGCATCTGTCAAGGTAAGCACTTCTGAAGGCAAGGAGCTGGTAAAGGGAGAAATTGATCTGGAGGAAAAGCACATACTGGCCATCATGGGAAGGAACGGAGCAGGCAAATCGACATTTCTCAAGGGAGTGATGGGATTCCTTGACATGGATCTGAGATGTGAAATGGAGATTGAACTTGAAGGCAGGGACATCAGCCGGGAGCACATGATCAAAAGGGGAAAGGAAATAGCCTTTGTCCCCCAGAATTTCGATCTCACTCTTATCAGCAAAACCGTGGAAAGGGAAGTGGAATATTCATTGAAGAAGAGAAAGATCAGGGAGCATGGAGAGCGTGTTGAGAAACTGCTGGATATGTTCACCCTTTCCGACCTTCGCTACAGGGATCCACTGAGTTTAAGCCTCGGTCAGAGAAGGAGGGTTTCCATGGCATCTGCTATGGCTTCCGGAGTCAAGATAATAATGCTGGATGAACCCACCTCAGGCCAGGATTATTATCACAAACAGATCCTTGGCAAGGAACTGACCAGGATCAAGGAAGCAGGATATTCCATAATAATAGTGACTCATGATTCGAGGTTTGTTTACAGGTTTGCAGATCGAGTGGTTGTATTCAATAATGGAAGGAAAGTGCTGGATGGGACTCCGGAGTCAGTATTCAGGGAGTCCAGGAAATATTCCATAATTCCCCCATCTGACTTCGTATTAAGGAATGATGAACATGAACTGGTTAACAGTTAATATTATAAGCTGGCTCCTTTTCTTTTTTGGCGCGGCTTTTCCCGTGCTCATTCTTCTGAAAGCCATTGGTCTCACTGGTTTAATGAAGGTTACCAGATATGAAAGTTATCACTCATTTTACTACAAAATGAATCCCGCAGTCAAGATAATGCTGGGAATAATAGTAATGGTGGTGGCCTCTGTGACCATCTGGTGGATTGGCGCAATTATGACCGCCATCATCCTTGCATCATATCTCACGCTGAAGGACGGGAAGAGAAAATTCATCACTGGACTGTTCCTGACCATGATGACAATAATAGGAACCACATGGGCCTTTGCCCCCTACACACCATATGTAATTCTTGAGGAAGCATTTCATACTGGTAGCCTGACAACACTCTGGACATGGCCTTCATATTTTACCGTAATGGGATACCAACCCGCTCTAACATCGCAGGGAATCGTCTATGGATTCCAGATTTCCATGAGGTTTGCTGCTGTTTCCCTGATGAGTCTGGTTCTGGTCATGACCAGTACACCTTCCCAGGTTTTAAGATCCCTGAACAAGGTGGGGATTCCGACCTCCCTGACATTTTCACTGGTAGTGGCAATGAGGACAATTCCAAGAATATTCGAGTACATCGACACTTCAGTGAAGATACAGTTCATGAAAGGGCTTGGTTCCAATTCTCCTGCTTTCCTGAGGCCCTTTTACATGCTTTCTGGCGCGTTCAGCGGCATAGTACCAGTTATTGTTTTTCTTGTAAGGGGTGCAAAGGATACAGCAATATCCGCTGATACAAGGGCATTCAGGGCATATTCAAAAAGAACCTACATGTATCCCATGGCCATTGGAAAAATAGATAAAATGGCAGTCTCGTTTATGGTCCTGATGATACTTCTAACAGGAATAGTGGTAATGTTGGGATTTGGCAGAGGTATTGCATACAATGGATGACCTTTCAGCCATCCATTTTCTCAGCCCATTTTTAATTTTAGTTAAAAATCATCTGACTCTCTCGAGGGAGAAGGAACCAAGATCGAAATTATTGTGGGACTGGTACACTTCAACCCACTCTCTTGTCCTTACCCTGTTGAATCCCACAGCCCTGACGTACTGCTTGGAATTGGTGTTCTTGAATTCCACTGATCCATCCATGATATAACTGATTGTTTCATAGACTCTCTGCTCAAAAAGCCCCTCCTCGAGAAGGTAGAAAGACACGTTGTTTGTGCTTCTCCTCTTCTGGGTGAACTGCTGGCCAAACCTGAGAAAAACCTTTTCATCCAGCTGGGGCACAAATGCTGTCAGTGAAACAAACAATAGCCTGTAATAAGGGTAAGTCTGGAGAATCTGTTCTTCTGCAGTGTCCACAGCTTTTATGATGCTGGAAAGGTTTGTAATGGAATCAATCTGTGTTGCATATGGAGACGGAGTATTCAACTGAACAGTTCTGGAATATATATCAATAAACTTCAGCAATCCCTTCTTCTCAAAATCATCCAAAGCATCGTTTCCAAGATTCATCATCCTTGCCATTTCAGTTTTAATGATCCTCATGTCCTTGTCTGCTGCAATAATCACGGCAGGAATATTCTCTGACAGGGATTTTGAAATAAAGTTGTATGCCAGAATTTCCTTTGCAGTAAACGGTGGGCCAAAGAGAACCACGTTGGAATGAAGTGGAACTCCACCCAGCAACAATTCATCAATTTTTGAAACCCCTGTACCGATCTTCTTTCCCGGTTCAACCGGGGGCCTCTGCACAGTGGCCTGAAGTGTCTGTGCAGCCATGGCAGATAATTGTTCCTGGTTCACGGTTTTACCGGATTCTGCAATACCCTTGAGATATGTTTCCATTTCTTTCTTGACTCTGGAGGCATCAGTCATCACCCTCTCCAGATCCCTCAGGACCTTTTCTGCCTCCACAAGTTTCTTGGTAACTTCATTTGCTTCCATTATCTTCACCTATATATGTTCCAGAGACCACCCATGGCGGGCTCTCTGGGTCAAAGGGCTCCATACCCTCCACCTGATGGCTATCAAGGGATGCCTGATCAATCTCTATACCCAGTCCAGGTTTTCCATCCAGTTTGAATCTACCGCCATTCAGTGTGTATCCTGATTTTACCAGATTCCTTTTCCATTTAGGCCAGGATTCTTCGAAACTTTCCTGTATCAGGAAGTTGTTTATGGACACATCCAGATTCAGGGTTGCTGCAGTCTGAATCGGCCCGAATGCATTGTGAAATGCCACAGGCAGACCCCATGCATCTGCTATGGATGCAATCCTGAAGGATTCCATTATCCCCCTTGAATTTGTAAGATCACCCTGTATTATATCTACTTTTCCCTCTACCATGTTTCTCATAAAATCCCTGGCATTCAGCACCCTTTCTCCCAGCGCTATGGGTGTTGTAATTCTTGAACGCAACTCTGGCAGCCTCATTTCAAGTTCCGGGTGCAGTGGTTCCTCAAAGAACAGGCAATCATAAGGATCAAGCCTTTCGCAGGCCCTTCTTGCTGCATCAAAGGAAAAGCGTCCATGAAATTCAATTAAAAGATCCATGGAATCCCCAAATTCCTCTCTCAGTGATCTGACAACAGATTCTGCGTGTTCCAGGGACTCCTTTCCAATGACATCAAAACTGTTTCCGAAGGGATCAAATTTGATGGCATCAAATCCCTTTCCCTTTTGAATTTTGGCTTTTGAAATAAAATCCTCAGGAGTGACGCAGTCGGAATACCATCCGTTGCTGTATGCCCTGACCTCTTCCCTGACTTTGCCTCCCAGTAATTCGTAAATTGGAGCTCCCAGCATTTTACCCACAACGTCCCATGAGGCAATCTCCACTGCACTTAGCGCTGAAGTGGCCTCCATGGATCTGGAAAGATAGAATGAGTTCCGGTAGAAATCAAGCACATTGGAATTTATGTTGTGAACGTCCTTTCCCACAAAGGATCGCATCACCTCCTTTACACTTTCAAGAACGGGTAGAGTCATCAGTGTGGTTGGGGCCTCTCCGTATCCTGTCAGGCCATCATCAGTAGTGATCCTCACTATGATCATGGTGGAACTCCAGGGTGAAGACTTCTCCGTGGATTTTTCACTTATGTTATAAACATCAATATTTTTGATCCTGCCTGACATATTTTTGAATAGGTAACATATGATTAAAGGGTTTGCAATTATTATTTTTAATCAAGGAAAAAAGCGTTGAATGATGAAAAAATATCAATCACTCTCCCCGTGAATTAATGTCCCGTGTTCCACACCGCCTACTTTCATTATTTTCATGGGCATGGAATAGTTCATGCATATCTCAATGGCAGAGGGATGAAGTATTCTTGATCCTGCTTTTGAAATCTTCAGGGCATCCTGGTATGATACCTGCCTCATCAGGGTAAAGAATGAACTCATTTTTGGATCCCCGGAATATATTCCCTCCACGTCCTTAAGGAAAATAACCTCCCTGGCACCAGACAGGCATGCAATGGCAGCTGCACTGTAATCGCTGCTGTTCCTTCCAAGAACTGCAAAATTTCCCTCCTGATCCAGGCCAAAGAATCCTGTGGTGATAATGCATTCGGGATATACGGAATCCAAAGAGTTGCGAATCAGTTCTGAACTGATATGCGGGATTATTTTTCTCTCATTTTCATTAACCTGAACCCTTACACCCAGGATATGGGATGGAATGAATGCTGCGGGAAAACCCCTTCTTATGGCATAAATATAGAAGGTGGCTGCGGACATGAGCTCTCCAAGAGAAACTAATTTTTCAATGGGAAAATCCCGGATTGAACTGATCAGTTCATCTGCATTCCTGCAGCCTGCGTTTTTTGACAGGACATCCATGTAGCGGTCACCTGCATCTTCCCCGCATTCACTTATTATGGAGACATGCCAGTTTACAAGATCCATGAATTCGCTGGCTCTTTCATTCCTCTGGAGTTCAGCAATCCGGTACAGGGCATCTGTGATACCAGAAAACGCGCTGAATACCAGGATCTTTCTCCCGTTCCTTTCCAGGATATTCAGCAGTGGATCCAGAGAAGTGCCATCCCTGAGGCATGAGCCACCCACCTTGTATACTTTCACAGTAACCCCTCCTGGAAAAGATACTCTGCATTCAGTATGGAGGCGCCTGATGCACCTCTCACAAGATTATGGACCAGGGCCACATAGGACAAAATATTCCCCCTGGATTCCAAATGTCCCACGCTGACAGCCATTCCTGACTTAAGTGAAGAGCCACCAGCGTAAAGATCCAGGGCAGGTTGAGGCCTTGCTGGAGTTTCATGGTAAATTACAGTTTTTGTGGGAAGAGATGGCAGGCCCCTGCCGTTCAACTTACCATTTCCATAGGAAAGGAAAGCATCCACTGCTTTCTGCCTTTCAAATTCCTTTCCGAATTTCAGGAAGACAGAGATCATATGCCCCTCTCTTACCGGTACCCTGGTACAGATGGCGTTGATTGAAACTTCATGGGGAATAATTTCTCCATCACCGACACCTCCAAAAATTTTCGAGGTTTCCACTGACAATTTGGTTTCCTCGTTGGGAATATCGGGGTATATGTTGGAAATGACATCCAGTGAAGGTGTTCCAGGATATCCTGCACCGCTCACTGACTGCATGGTGACCACGTCCACATTCTCCGGGTCATGTTTTATCAGTGGAGCAAGGGAAAGTGCCAGGCCAATGGTGCTGCAGTTTCCATTTGCTATGATGAATCCCTTTTCTCCACTGGCGACTTTTAAGTGATCTGGGTTGATCTCAGGTATCATTATGGGCACATTTTTATTCATCCGGTTTCCAGAGGCATTAGAAAACACCTTCATTCCCCTGGAGGCCAGCTGAATTTCAAGTTCAGCTGCATGAGTCTCACTCACTGCACTGAAAACAATATCATATTTTCCTGCGGAAATCTGTTCCACGTCTGCACGGTTTACAGGGAGGTTTGGAAGAGAATCATCCTCAAATACCCGGGCCAGGCTTGTCCCATGATGTGTGCCTGAAGCATACACTCCTGTGAGATCAAAGAAAGGGTGATTTGAAAGCCTTCTGCAGAATTCACGACCCACTACGCCGGTGGAACCCATGACACAAGCCTTCAGCTTATCCATGAATAATCCTCCGGTTTTTCTTTATGATGAGATTGAACTGCATTATGAAAGGGAATTTTTAAAGGTATTTCCCTGTTTTCTCATAATATATTATTCTAAGGAATATGGGTATGATAAAATTACCTGAAGTAAGAAAATATTAAACCGGGCAAAATGTATTATCCATAATCATATACAACAGCATGGGAGAACTCCTTCTGGAGGAATTCATCGCAAGGGCGAAAAAGGGGACTTACGCATCGGATGACGGCGTACAAAAGAATCCAAGGCTTGAAGGCTCAAAGGAACTGACTTACAGAGCAGGCATATATTTCTACAGGGACATCTACTTTGGAAGCAGATTTTTCAATGGCATTGAGACAGTCTACATAAATGGAAAACCCACATGGGGAATGACTTATTCAGGCGGGATCACAGATCCTGATATGGATGAAGGAAAAGTATACGATTTTCTAAAGAAATGCCTTTATCTGGTGGATGAGGAGGCGCCGTTCAGGGGGCCAAAGTCATTCAGTGACAATGACTTTTACTATACAAACCAGTTTCAGGGAGAAATTGACCATTTTATGGGATATGAAACCATTGAGATTGATGAAACCACGGTTTATGAGCTTCATTATTCCGGTGGGACACTGTACCCCTGAACTTACTCTGGAGATGATTTCTGGATGGATCATGAAAAAATTGACCTGATGAACAAACTTATGGACAAGATAGAATTTTACCGTGGAATAAACCTGGATCTGGGAAATGAAATAAATGATCTGGCTGAAAACTCAAGGCTGAAAGGAGAATCAGTAAAGGTAATAAAAAAGGATCTGGAGAGGATCAAGGAATTACTGCTGGAGCTAGGGGGGCAGGTGGATGAACATTGAGGATTTAGGAAAAATACTCTCCCTCAGCCAGGAGGAAAAGGAAATACTGGAAAACAACCAGGAGATGTTCAACGAGAAGGTGAATGAATTGCTGGAGGCTCATTCAGAATACATGGAAAACTTAAGGGAAAAGGCATTTCTCCATGGAAGGATAGCTTCCCTTATTTTTGATTCATATGAGCAGTTCATGAGGGTGCATGAATACACAATCATGCTTTCAGCCAGGGTGGCAGATCTCAGGATGCAGGGCATTATGGGAAGGGAAGAGGATCGGGAGATATCATATTTCCTGGATCGTTACCTTGTACCAAAGAATCACTAGGACAACTGGACTGAAATGTTCATGTCCCCTGCATAATCATTACCAGGCATAGTAACAATTATTTCAAGGTACTGGGTTCCATGGGAAGAAAACTGTATATTTCCACTTGTGGAAACCATGAAAGGTGCAGCTGAAGTTACAGACAGAACTTTTACAGGCAGGGTGGCATTCTGTGGCACCAACAATGGAATTGAAAGCACAATGGAACTTCCGGAGTTATAGGTCTGCTTTCCGTATGGAATGGAATAATGACTGCTGATGGAACCACTCTCCAGGATATTTATCTGCTGTATGTTCACTGTGCCCTGGCCAAAGGAATTCAATGCAAAAAGGAGTGCAAATCCTGTTATTACTACTATAAGGGAAATGGCAACAATTTTCCTGCCTTCGCCGGAAGCTATCCATGGCCTGCTGAATTCAACGGGCTTCATGCATGGGGATACCAATGCGCGAATATAAAATGTTCCGGTCAGGCATATCTGTGCGGTATTTTACGTAACTTTTCCTCATATACGGTTAATAATTCCAAAATTTATAAAGAGAAATGTAATTATCCGACATGAGACCATCGGATTTCACTGACATCCTAACAGTTGGAAATAAGTCCTACCGTTACGTGTCCTTAAAAAAACTTGCAGAAAGGAGAAAGGATTTCGAGAAACTTCCAGTTTCCATAAGAATCACCATTGAGTCTGTAGCCAGAAATGTTGGAAGGGGTGCAGTCCGGGAGGATGAGCTTAAGAGTATTCTGTCATGGGATGCAAAAGACACCGGAGAATATGAAATTCCACTGACAGTGGCCAGGGTTGTCATGCAGGATCTTACAGGTGTACCCGCAGTGGTTGATCTTGCTGCCATGAGGGATACTTACAAGAAACTTGGAAGAAACCCCGGGGATATAGAACCCAGGGTGCCTGTGGAACTGGTGATTGATCACTCAGTCCAGATTGATTATTACGGAACAGAGGATGCACTGCTGAAGAACTCGAAGATCGAGTTTGAAAGAAATGCGGAAAGATACAGATTCCTTAAATGGGCACAGGGTGCCATGAAAAAACTCAAGATCATACCCCCGTCCACGGGTATCATCCATCAGGTAAACCTGGAATATCTTGCCAGTGTTGTCCAGGTGGAGAAGCTTGCCGATATGGAATGGGCATTTTTTGATACCCTTGTGGGAACAGATTCACACACCACCATGATAAACGGCCTTGGAGTGCTTGGATGGGGAGTTGGAGGAATAGAGGCAGAGGCTGCAATGCTGGGCCAGCCGGTTACATTCCTTTCACCCATGGTGGTTGGAGTAAATATACACGGGGAAACAAGAGAAGGAGTAACAGCCACTGACGTCGTACTTACACTGACAGAGATCCTGAGGAAAAGCAACGTCGTGGGGAAGTTTGTGGAATTCTACGGACAGGGTGTGACAAACCTTTCTCTTCCGGACAGGGCAACCATATCCAACATGTGCCCGGAATACGGGGCCACATGTGCATTATTCCCTGTGGATGACGAGACCATCAGGTATCTTAAGTTAACAGGAAGATCTGAAGAACAGGTAAACCTTGTAAGGGAATATTTCCAGGCACAGGGATTATACGGGGTCCAGAAAGGCATTGAATATTCTGAGATTATTGACTTCGATCTATCGCAGGTCAGGAGCACCATTGCAGGACCAAAACTTCCACAGCAGAAAGTTTTACTGGAAAAGTCCAGGGACAGTTTCCTCGGTTTTCTTGAGTCAAGCGGAGTGAAGTTCCAGGAGAGCAAAGGTTCCCAGGTGGCTGTAACTGTAAGGAGTGCACCAGTGAAACTTGCCGGAAAGGAATATACCATCAAGGATGGAGACGTGGTCATAGCAGCAATCACAAGCTGTACAAACACTTCCAACCCCAGGGTAATGATAGGGGCGGGCCTTCTGGCCAAAAAGGCAGTGGAAAGAGGACTGAAGGTGGAAGGAAAGGTAAAGACAAGCGTTGCACCCGGTTCCAGGGTTGTATCACAGTATCTTCAGAACAGCGGTCTCCAGACTTTCCTGGACAAGCTAGGTTTTAACATTGCAGGTTTCGGCTGCACAACATGTATTGGAAATAGCGGGCCCCTCAACCAGGATCTGGAAAATGCAATCACTGAAAACAACCTGTTCAGTGTTGCCGTACTTTCAGGAAACAGGAATTTTGAGGCAAGGATACACAGGAACGTTAAGGCGAACTATCTTATGTCGCCACCACTGGTTGTTGCCTTTGCCATTGCAGGGACCATCCTGATTGACATGGAAAAAGAACCTCTTGGAACGGACTCAGAGGGAAAACCGGTATTCCTCAGGGATATATGGCCCAGTGACAAGGAAATAGACAGCATCATCTCTTCCACCATAAGCAGGGATCTTTTTGAATCAAATTACTCCAAAATAAATGGTTTCAGCGAATTATGGAACAAGATGGAGTCGCCTGGGGGCATCATGTATTCATGGGAAAAGAAGAGCACTTACATCAGGAACCCGCCTTTCTTCAAGAATTTCAGGGAACAGTTGCCGGAATACAAGCCAGTTATAGCAGGTGCAAGAATTCTTTCAGTGTTCGGGGACTCTGTCACCACAGATCACATTTCACCTGCAGGGGCCATTTCCAAGGCTTCACCTGCAGGAAAATATCTCATGGAAAAGAAGGTGGATCCGCTGGATTTCAACTCCTTCGGAGCCAGAAGAGGCAATCACGAGGTAATGATGAGAGGCACCTTTGGAAACAACAGGATAAAGAATCTTCTTTGCACAAAGGAAGGTCCCTATGCCAAGGAAAGTGCAGATGGGCCTGAAAATTGGCTGTTCGACGTGTCAGAGCATTTTTCCTCAAAGGAAACTCCACTTGTAATTTTCGCAGGAAGGGAATACGGGACAGGATCATCCAGGGACTGGGCTGCAAAGGGTCCACAACTGCTTGGAGTAAGGGCTGTGATTGTTGAAAGCTACGAAAGAATACACAGAAGCAACCTGGTGGGAATGGGAATTCTGCCGCTTCAGTTTATGCAGGGAAGAAAATATGCAGATCTCCAGATTGATCCATATAAACCAATGAATATATTTCTGCCAAAGGTGCTGGAACCCCAGTCAGAAGCTAAGCTTGTATACATTGGTAAAGACGGGAAGGAACATGATGAGATTCTGCAGGTAAGGATCGACACACCGGTGGAGGTACACTATTTCCTGAACGGCGGAATACTTCAGTATGTCATGAGGAATCTGGCACACTGATCCGTTTATTCCCATTTTTCTACATTCAAAACACTTTGTACACAATATTTAGCTATTATTCATATATAAAAAATATATTATACTTTTTACAATTCTCAGCTTATGGAAAGTAATACAGGCGCGAAGCGATACTGTCACAAATGCGGAGAACAGATTGATGCTGCAGAAACATGCCCTTATTGTGGTGCAACGCAGATCAGATCCTCTGGTACAGGTTCGGGAAAGGTCAGTGAGAAGGAATATAGTGCAATGAAATATTTCAGGCTGGCTGCCATCATTCAGATCATTGGGTTTATTGGGCCAGTTTTAATGTTGTTTGAATCCTCATCCATAAGCTCTTTTGCATTCTCCACTACCGGAGGCACCACAGGTTCTACCACAGCTGGACTCAGTTCCTTGGTTTCATTTTTGGAAATAATTATAGGTATAGATCTTGTGACCACCCTTATTTCAGCAGTGGGAATGTACTTTTTCGCAAAAGCATTTGATGGGCTGAACTCAGTTTCAAGAGGGGAATTCTCATTCCCGAGAACTTCTGCATACATCCTGATGGTGCTTCCATTAATCATAGTACTTGTAGTATTTTATTTGTTTGTGGGAATATTGATTCCTCTCTCATCCAGCACTACAAGCACTTCCCAGTCAAGTAACATAGCCGGCACACTCTTTGGATTAGTAGGGGTACTTGCCTTGGTTGGCATAATAGTGTTTATTGCAGCCATTGGCCTCCTCATTGGGTTGTGGAGAGTCGGGACAAGATACGATTCCACATTAATACATGTAGGCGCCATAATGCTGATTATTCCCATCCTTTCCATGATCGGAATAATCCTTATCCTTGTTGGAGCCAATGAAGTTGTAAATTCCTTAAAACCGGTAAGTTCAGGACCAATGTCCGATGTAACTTAAAAATATTATATACAACACCATTTTTTATTATTTTTCACTTTAATTCAGGGATTCTATATGTTATCCATGCAGAATTTTTTCAATTCAATGGCAACAAAATGCTGGAATTATTTAATCAGCTTCCCTGTTGCCAGTTTCCACATATAAAGATCCAGTATTCCAGGATCAACCGAAAGTTCAGAGGCAATGTTTGAAAGCTTCTTTTCCATGGAATAATAACGCCAGCGGTTCAGGGGTTTGTCAATTTCACCACTGATCCCTGACACCATTCTGATAATATGTTTATCAAGAATAGCAAAATCAAAAACACCGCAATTTCTAAGAAAATGAGACGCCTCCTTGTAACCGATTCCTTTAAGATTCTCTACAAGAAATTCCCTGGAAAACCAGTGATCCGGATGGTTGAGCAGCAGTGGCAGTTCACTGGCTATCCACCTGTTTGCAGCAATATAGCTGCTTCTTGTGTTGTAGAATCTGTACCTTGAATCTTTCAAGGCATCCCTCAGTTGAATCTTTTCCAGGTTCAAAAACTGGGATGAACTGATGCTTTTCTGCATGCTGATGCCCAGTTCTGCTGAGGTGTTTGCTGTAAGAATGCAAAAACAGAGCTCGTTGAAAATTTCCTCTGGCCCCTTGTTCCTGAAAGACCTGAATTCTTCAATTTTTTTCTGCACTTCTTTCCTGAAATCTGTGTCCATCAGATCCGTAACCCTGGCCAGCCACTCATCCATGCAGGTGTGCCATGAGAATCCTGATTAAAACTCTTTCATCACATTCATTATAAAATTGATTATTGAACCGGAATAAGGTACATGGATTATGGCAGTGAGATCTAAAAGATAAAAGGAACAACGTTGCTGAAAATAAATAACTGAGCTTTGATCCTGTTGAAAGAACAGTTAATCAGCCAGTTCAACATGTAATCAAATGAACAAAAACCAGGCTGGTTATAAAATACAAAATCTTGAAAAAATTGATGAAAACGGTAAGAACTTCCTGAAAAATGAAGGCATGCCTGTACCGTCCACTGAATTAAAAGGAAGCTGGTGGTTTGCCTATGACTCTACTGATTCTTTAAAAGGGATGGCTGGGGTTGAACTCTATGAAAACATAGCATTGCTGAGGTCACTTTTAGTTGATAATAGTCTCAGGAAATCCGGATTGGGATCGAAACTGGTCTGGGAAGTGTTGGGCTATCTGTACAATCGTGGAACTGAAAGTGTATATCTCCTGACGGAAACTGCAGAGAATTTCTTTTCAAGGTGGGGCTTTGAAACAATTGACAGGAAAAAAGCTCCGGAAGTAATAGAAAACACAGAAGAAATGAAAACCATGTGTTCAAAGAGTGCAAAGCTGATGCACCTTTCCCTGAAGCATCCACCCATATTAATCCGAAAAGCCAGGATCAATTCCTATGATGCAAACCATCTGGCCAGGATATATAACCAGGGGATAGAAGATCGGATGGCAACATTTGAAACAACCCCAAGGGACGGAAAAGAAAGGGAAGAATGGTTGAGAGAAAGGGAAAACAGGTACGCAGTTATTATTGCGGAAACGCAGGAAAAGATCCTGGGATGGCTGGCCCTTAACCCGTTCAGCAGGAGAGAAGCATATGGTTTTGTGGCTGAAATATCAATATACATTGAACGGGAATCAAGATCCACAGGGATTGGTTCCCGCCTCCTGAGGAAAGGCATAAAAACAGCAAAAGAGAATGGATTTCATAAGCTTGTACTGACCATGTTTCCAGAGAACATGGCTGCAAGGAATTTGTACAGAAATCATGGCTTTGTCACCGTTGGGGTTTTACATGAACAGGGGAAACTGGACGGGACCTGGCGTAATACTGAAATGATGGAACTACTGCTGGAGAAAAAGGAATAAGAATCCATAAATTCTGCGATACTTATAAGCCTGACATTATTATTGATCGAGGAAGGGAATCTTTATTAAAAGTCTAACATCCTATCCTTTATGAAATTAATAACTGAACCAGAAGCAGGTTCAGAACCTGTTCTGGAATTTATCAGGAAAAGCAAGGAAAAGCTCTGCATGAACTACTATCTTCTCGATCACAAGGAAACCATGGCAGAGATAGGAAAGGCAGTGGAAAGAAAGGTCCAGGTACGTATTATTGTGGATGGTCATCCCTATGGCGGGAACCAGGGGGAAAGCATAGATTCTTTGAGGAAAACGGGAGCACAGGTGAACTTTGCGCCCTCAAGATTCAACGGTGATGAAGTGTTTGATCATGCAAAGTACATGTTCAACGAAAGTGAATTCATGATCGGAACGGCCAACCTGACTCAAAATGCCTTTTCCAAAAACAGGGAATTCATCGTGGAAGGTGATGAGAAGAAGATACTCAGATCGCTTCAGAGCATATTTGATTCAGACTGGAATGGAAGCAGGGCAGGCATTTATGCAAGGAAGATTCTTGTGGTATCACCGGATTCGGAGAACAGGATACTCCAGATAATCAGGGACGCGAAAAAACTGGACATTGAGACTGAGGAGATAGGGGATGACAAAACATTGCTGGAAGCACTGGGGGCAAAAGGAAAAAAGCTCAGGATGATTCTTCCCTCCACCATATCAAAGGATGATGCCAAAAATGTTTCCGAACTGATTGAAAGGAAGGCAAATGTAAAGTACTGTAATGCAGACGACCTTTATATCCACGCCAAGGTCATTCACACAGGAAAGTATGTTTTCATAGGTTCACAGAATTTTTCACCCACCAGCCTGATGAAAAACAGGGAAGTGGGCATACTGATCAAAAAATCGAAGCTCAGGAAATCAGTGGAGGAGACTTTCTCCAATGACTGGAAGAGATCCTATGAGCCCGGGAAGAAACCAAGGAAAAAGAAAAGTTAATCCTCCTTCACAAATTCTTTATACAGGGGGACCTTGAATTTTACACCCTTCCTGAGTATCTCCCTGGAGCTTTCATATCCTGCATCAGCATGCCTTATCACACCAATTCCGGAATCAGCGTTCAGGACTTTCCTTGCTCTTACCTCAGCATCTGCAGTTCCATCCACAACCAGGACAAAACCCGCATGTATGGCATTACCGATTCCTGTTCCTCCGCCATGATGGAGTGATACCCATGTGGCACCGGATGCTATGTTGAGCATTGCATTGAGAACGGGCCAGTCAGCTATGGCATCGCTTCCGTCCTTCATATTTTCGGTTTCCCTGTAAGGTGAGGCCACTGAACCAGTGTCATGATGATCCCTTCCAATGGCAACCGGTGCTGTGACTTCTCCACTTTTCACAAGATCATTTATGAGTACGCCTATTTTTTCCCTTTCCCCATATGCTGCATAGCATATTCTTGCGGGGAGACCCTGGAATTTCACTTTTTCCTTTGCAAGCCTGAGCCATCTTACCAGGGATTCGTTGTATCCAAGATGGTATTCAAGTTCCTTGTCAATCCTGAAAATATCATCCGGGTTTCCTGAAAGTGCCACCCACCTGAAGGGGCCTGATCCCACTGCAAAAAGATCCCTGATGTAAGCAGGAACATATCCCTGGATCTCAAAGGACCTGTTTTCTCCTCCTTCCCTGGCCCTGGTTCTGAGATTATTTCCATAATCAAACACCCTTGAGCCCTTTTCCTTGAAGGATAAAATTGCCCTTACCTCCTTCACAATGGAAGCATAAACTGCCTCCCTGTGTTTCTCAGGATTTTCTGACCTTAATTTTTCTGCAGACTGGGGAGAGTATCCTTCAGGTATGTATCCCACGTTTATGTCGTGTGCAGCTGTCTGGTCAGTGACAATATCCGGAATTATTCCTCTTTTTAATATTTCCTGGTAAACAGTGGCGGCGTTTCCAAGCAGCCCAATGGATATGGGTTTCCTGGACTGCACATATTCGTCCTTTATTTTGAGGGCCTCATCAAGATCACGGGCCTGCATGTCAAGATATTTCCCGTTGAGTCTTCTGGTAATCTTATCCTGATCAACGTCCACAATGATTCCCACACCATTGTTCATGGTTATGGCCAGTGGCTGTGCACCACCCATTTCCCCCAGGCCTGCAGAGAGAATCCATTTCCCTGAAAGATCCTCTGCATTAAATTCCTTCTTTGCGATTGAATGGAGCGTTTCATATGTGCCCTGGAGAATCCCCTGTGATCCGATATATATCCAGCTTCCGGCGGTCATCTGGCCAAACATGGTCAGGCCCCTTTTCTCAAGATCCCAGAAGATATCATCTGTGGCCCATTTTGGAACAATCTGTGCATTTGATATGAGGACTCTCGGTGCATCCTTTGAAGTCTTGAATGCCCCTACAGGCTTTCCTGACTGTATGAGGAGTGTTTCATCGGTGTACAGTTCCCTGAGCATGGCAATGATCTCATCAAAATCTTTCCATGTCCTGGCCGCCTTCCCCTTTCCTCCATAAACAATAAGATTATCAGGATCCCTCGCAACTTCCGGATCCAGGTTATTCATGATCAGCCTGAATGCGGCCTCCTGCTGCCATCCTCTTGTGTTAAGGGTTCTCCCTCTTGGGGCCCTTATGACTCTCTTGTTTTCCATGCCTGTTTATGGGTATATGAGTTTTAATTTTTTGTTTATCTATATTTAACAAAATCTGCATGATTCTTTACTCAA
>JAKAWY010000076.1 GCA_021816745.1 Thermoplasmata archaeon | reverse complement strand
TTCCATCTGCATTTTCATCATCCCTGACATCCTCTGGTGCACCTATCCTCATACCCGTGCTTACAAATATTCCGCCAACATCTGCACTTTTCTCTGCCTTCCTTGGATACAATCCCATCAAGACCATCCTGCTCAACCTCGGGCCCCTGTCCAGCATCGTTTCTTCAGGTGCCGGTGGAAGCGCAATCCTTTCAACCCTTGAGGGTAGAGTGTGGTTCCCGACTGCAATTTCAGGCCCGTTCATGAATTCACTGCACGTGACTTTCTACGCAGGATTTGGAATATTCGTTCTGGGTGCAATTCTATCTGCTTTGAGGGGAAAGAGGGTGGTCTACGAGGATCTTGGCTCTGAGGAGACTGGCATTGAAAAACCTGAAAGCACACCTGTCACAGAGTCAAAAGGTTACCCTGAAGAGACCGCATCAAAATAATATCCTTCATTTTGAAGCGGAACTTCAAAGATAAATGAAGTCAAATCCCCTAACACTAAACCAAACCATAAAGGAAAAACTTCCGATGCCATCAAATGTGTTAAATCCTTGAATTAAGGAGTACAATATGGGAGTATTGTCCATCTCCACTCCAGTGAAATGCTCATGGGACTTCCCACCTCAAAATAAGGCCCTATTTCGAATGCGGGAGTGAAGTGAAGTGTGAAATTCATGGAGAAATTCCCAACCCTGAGATAATGCTCATGTACTGTGGTGTAATTGAAACGCGTTGGAATGGTATAATCCATCTGGAAGCCGGTGATGGGGGAATTGATGGAATTTGTGTTCATGTGAAGACTGCCATTGGGATTTGTTCCGAAGTAGCCACCAAGGTATGGAATTACGGTCAGTATGTTGGAATCGTTATATGATGATACACTCATCAGCATGTGCCCACTGGAGGAAAGGGAATCGTTGTTTATATTTAGGGACATTGTATTGAAAGGAAATGACAAATTTTCAGATATAATTGACACCCAAAAACAAAAAATAGGAATGCCAACAGCACAACAGTTTGGCGGAGGTGTACCTGATGCAGGCCCATAAGTGTTCCCTCCGAGGGCCAACGTGAACTCCCCGCCCGATCCGGATAGATTGTATGTTGTTAAAAAATCTGGACCCGGAGTGGAGTTAATATCTTTGCATACCTCTTGGTAATTATAAAAAATACGAGTGGAAGGAATCCATGAATGTGGCTCTTCTGATTGGGAAATTCCAGTGAATATAGATGTTACTGTTATGATCGTTATCAGGATGGCAAGTATTTTCATTTTCCTTTTCAATTGTGTTCACTTCACGTACTGGCAATATATAGTGGCATGGACATGGCAATTCCGTAATAGGTTGGCCCCGGTGATGGGTTACCGTTGTTAAAGATCTGGTTATAATCGTATTGTTGGCAGGTTGGGTCGTAGCTTACTTTGATCAGTTTTACATTTATATTGTAGTTGAAATAATTTAAAACAATAAAGCCTGCTACGTTAGGAAATATAGCTTCATCTAAAAATCCGAACACTGTCGAAATTCCCCCTGAAGCGTTTTTTATGGGTATGTACGTGTATCCGGTTAAAGAAGGAGACGAAGATCCGTCAGGTGAAGAGTATGAACAATAATTAATATCATGGATAGTCCCCCGAATTGAGCTTGTAATTGTGTTAGAGTAGTATTGGTTTGATTTACCAGATACTGGCTTATAAGAATAAAACCCAAAACCGCCCATTAATAACCCTGAAGAAGGAGCGGATATATTGAAAGAAGACGAAAACCCTGCCAGGCTGACCACAGTTGAAAGGGACTGATATTCCTCTTCTGCTAAAATATATGCGGAAGTAGTATTTTGGCCTTTATGTCCCAGAATATAGTTTCCGCAATTTTTAAAACACACAAATGGATAATTGTTATTTTGAATAAGACCGGAAGAAACGTTTGCGTAGGTTACGGTTTGGGTTTCACTCATTACTCCATATTTCGTATCAGCACTCTTGCCTGTGTATACACCAAGCACATACCCGAACCCGTAACATGAGTCTGACTGGATAACGCAATTGATACCACTGGCTGCAATCTGTGATATGTTGGCTATAATTGCACCGTTGCTGTTGTAAACTTTACCAATGGCAATTGCATCGCTGAAATAACATACTTTGCCACTGTAAGGCATTGCTGCAGGAAAAATAGTAAAGATGTAATAATTTCCGGAAATGGACATGCTGGGGTAATTTCTGTAATTTCCACCGGATGTTGATCCTGTCTTGATAAATACCTCAAACCCCCTGTAAAATCCAGGCTGATCATTCCAGATATAAGTCTGTGTGATCCATGTTCCGTTAGCTGCGGCAGTTGCAGTAATATTTCCTATGGTCTGGGCAGAACCTGATGCAGTTACTGCATCAATCAATATGAATCCTGCATTGCTGAAACTGGAAATGTTTGAGTATGTAACTGAAAATTTGAATCCATGCTGAGCTAAATAAAAGTTTGGATAATTAAGGTTTTCTCTGGAAGTTGTCAGGTTGAAATACGAAATAACCTTCATATAGTTTATAATTACATTTGCATTATTGCCGGAAAGTGTCACTGTTCCACCTTTTCCCATGTATTCTGATCCTTTGGATTGAGGGTTGATGGTGGTGGAATAGGTATAAGTGCCTTTCACCTGAGTGAAGTTTATGGAACTGCCTGAACTGGCGCTTTCAGATATGGAATACCCTGTCAGCTGATTTTTAAGTGTAATTGCCCATAAAGTATGGAGTGGAAGATTATGCTCAGTAAAACTGGCTAAATAAAGAATCCTGGAAAGATGAAAGTTAAAATGGATAGACTGGTTTCCAGTATTGGCCCCTACTGTGACGTTTCCATAGGCGGTATTGTTTGCTGATGCAGAATACGTCCCCATTAAACCATTTGCATCTGGTATGAAATATGAGTAGATTCCTGTTGTTTCAAGGAAGGAAATAGAGGAGGAGGATGATTTTTCCTGCCCGTTCAGTGTGAGTGACCAGGCGGTTCCTGGTGGCAGGCCTGATTCCACAAATGTGACTGAGTAAAATGCCTGTGATTCAGGAGAGAATTTAATCATTTTTGTATAAACGGTATTGCCCACTGTGATGTGGCCGCTTGACGGGGTAGAGTAAAATCCATTCATGGTTCCCATGTAATAGGCATAGGTGTTTCCAGTTACTTCATTGAAACTGATGGTTGATGTGGTGGAAGAATGACTGGCCCCGTTGAAAGTCACGGACCATGATTTCCCTGAAGGGAGGCCTGTTTCATTGAAATTCACTGTGGATGCTGTCTGGCCTGCTCCACCACCGCTGATTGTCATTGGGCTGATAAGCGGATCAATGGAATATACCTCATTTGGTGAAATGCTTACAGGGCCAAAGGGAAGGCTGATTGCACTGCCGGATTTGTTGGATATAAGTGTGCCTGAATGGAAAATTGAGAGTTCCTGATGCCAGTTGATGGATACATTTCCCTGGCAGAACTGCCAGTCGTTGGTGCTGATATGATATGCACTGCTCTGGAATCCAATATTCTGCTTTATCTGCCTGGGGTTATCACCCTGGAGATACCCGATCCTGTGGCTTTTTGTGTGAAGTGTGATTGTTCCAAAATAATATCCGGTTGAGTTTCCCAGATTGTCAATGGCCAGGGATGCATCAATACCGTTACTGTTGAAGCTGTATACTTCCGATACCTTCAGGCTGGGACCATATAGATTCATGACGGCAGAATTCTGGTATGAGTTGAATATCCTGTTGTAGGAATAATTTGCATTTTTAATATAGCTTATCAACCCTGAGCTTGAAGATGGAGTCGCATGAATGCTTTTAGGAAGATTTACCTTGAATATTTTCCACTCCACAGGGTATCTGTGGCTTCCAAAGCCTAAAACAACATTCTTCCCGTTAAACTGGACAGATTCATTACCCCATTGGTACGACGCAGCATTCGGCTGGTGCTGATTTAGAATCAAAGAAACACCCACGGTTGAGACCATGGCTGCAATAATAAAAATTGAAATCCCTCTGATCATTTTCCAGTGAAAAGTTCCATCCATACTCCTATGATTAACTGACGAGGTATTCATGATCGTTGCATTTCTCTTTAAGGATTTAAAATATTTATTTATTTGCATTTCTAAAAGGATTGACTTAAAATATGCCTTTTTGGTGATATTCCGCAAAGGGATAGTTATCATTACACATATATGGTGAAAAATTCTGTAACAGGCTTAAGAAATAGAAGGGTTAACCCTGAAAAATGGATTAATTCTCCCTCCACCTGATGAGGTATTTTGCTATGGCAAAAAATACCACTGTTTCCAGTATCAACACTGAAAATGAGAATTCCAGCATCCATGCATTGAAGGGTATTCCCGGGAGGCCAAAGAGCGTCTGTGCTATGACAGCAGCAGGTGTGACAGGGGAGATTGAGAGCACATAGATCAGCAGGCTTGAAGAGTTGTTCAGGTATGTGTATGGATAGAATGTTGGCGGTA
>JAKAWY010000075.1 GCA_021816745.1 Thermoplasmata archaeon | reverse complement strand
CTTTTATCACAGAATCAGTCACAAATCATAGCTTTGATGTCTGCAAGGTTGATTCAGGCGTCAATGGAATCAAATAATGGACAACTTTCCCCTGCACTGGCCAATGCTCTTTCTCCTTATATGAACACCACTGAAACTCAATTATTGACTCAAATATTCGACAACCCTATACAATACGTTCCATGGATTATGTCAAATTCAACTGTTTATGGAAATTTCATACCCAGTATTTCACCACAGAATGCATATTTTGTCCTTATGAAAGGACAACTTGCATCAAAGGTAAGTTTACCAAATCTGGTTAATCTTTACCAGAGTTTACAGGCGTCCACCGGGTGGAGTATACAGTACATTCAGGTTGATCATTCACTATTCCCACTAAGTGGGCTTAATACTGGAATTTTCTATGCTCCTGCATATTTGACTGACACACCTTCATATATTACTCCCGGTGGAGGAGTTGTTCCTACAAACTATTATCAGATATTTGCGCAGACAAGCAATGGAACTTTCCCGCTTAACCAGTTGCCAACAAACATTGTTCCAACTGGTTATAGTATTCAATACACCCCTGCCTTCTACAACACTACTATTTACAGGGCTTTAATTGGATTACCGCCTTCAGCTGTCGGGCAAACACAGGGAATACCTGGGCTTACCTTTGGTACAACAAAATATACTATGCAACCTGCCTGGAATATGAGCAATTTTGAGATTGTCTATGAGGGAGTTCCATACAATCCTTACAAAAACTACAGTGCTCATGTAAGTTCATTTAAATTACTCCCACTTCAGCAGGCTTACACACTTAACAAAGAGGGAAACGGCACTGCTTTTATATTCCCACAAGTTTCAAGTATAATCCAGGGTTCAGACCCAATTCTCAGGTACTTCCCAGGTGCCATTATTTCAGGGCAAGTAAAGACTAGTTCTGGTATACCCGAGGCAGGTATCAGGGTAACCATAGTTGATCAATATGGAATTCCCCACCAAACAGTTCTTACCAACTCTAATGGATTCTATAATATCACTGGTCTTCCCGGTAATGATACCATACTCTTTTCCTATGGAAAAATGAATTCAGTAAATCTTGAAGGCAAAAACTTCCTGCATGCCGATAGTGTATATATTTCGAACCAGCAGGCTGAAAGGAAATCAATTTCATTAAACAGTACTACGGGCCTTCCAAATTACTATGTGGTAAAAAACTATGCGGTTACCGGATTTAAATCCAATGGACTAGTGGAACTTGTAAAACAGAAAGGTATCAATCAGGCGCATTATAATGTTACAAAAATTAGCAATGGAACAGTCATTTTGCAAAATCACATAACTGGAATTTACTATAATTATTCATTCACTGGCGGGCAGTACAATGTAACTGATTTACCACAGGGAAATTATACTGTATCTGTGTTGACCAATGGTCACCTGTACAGTGATATTCAAAGCAACGTTTACACTCCAGGATCAAACACGCTTTATGATATCAAGATACCCATGTCTCTTATACAAGCTAATGTCACTTACCAGGGAAAAAGGGTGGCAGGAGCCCATGTTTATGCAGGGAGTTTTAACGCCACAACAAATTCAAACGGAACTGCATATCTTTATACGTTTAATGGGACCTATAGTGTCTTTGCCAAATATGGAAACAGTGTATCTCCAAAATCTAGTGTTTCCATTTCAACACTAGGTGGAAACAGTAGCTTAAATCTCACTATTCTTCCTGGTGCTAAGGTCAGAATACAGGTCAACAATTCCGCATTTTCACCATCATCAATCAGAATATTCCAATCAGCGTACTCAGGAAATGGATATGGATTAGGCCTTAATGGATCTGCATATAGCGGAGTCGTTCCATTTGGATATTACACAGTCTATGATACCTATAATAACATCACAGTGTTCCAGAGTTTTAACATTAACACATCAGGAACATATTATGTGAATGCCTATTCATCTTACAATCTCCAAATAACAAACCAAAACGAAAACGTCTCTATTCTATCTGGATACCTTTCAATCACGTATGGAAAAGGAACAGTACTTTTCCCCGTACAGGCGCTAAATCATATACTACAGTTACCGGGTGGCTATAATTACGAGATTTATGTTTATGCATCCCAGGCATTCAACCAGAGTGTTGCCAACACCGTAGTTAATTTGAATTCTAATGAACATACTTATTTAACATTGCAAAAGGCTACATCCGCGCAAATCGGAATATACAATACTGCTGTAGCTAATGTTTTTGATTCCAAGTCTGCTGTTTCTAACGGTGTTTCCTTCATATACCTCGATGGGAGTATTTATGGTACCAGTTTTGTTGGTTCACAGGGTTATGCAACCATTACATATGATTCCACATCTTTACAAGGCTTTTCCTTAAAAGCCTACTCCGGAGGATTTAGTACTTCCACGGTTTCAGCCACTTCTCAAAGCAATACTCCTCTTAATGTCAAGCAATCTAATGTTTCAATCAGATTTAATTCATTAAATGGTGGAAGCAACCTGGATGGGAAGATTTCACTGGTGGGTTACAGCAACTACAGTTTCAATATAGTTTCTGGAATTGCCAATTTTACGGTTCCATTTGGTGCGTACTATTTAAATATTTACGGTGGAAACCAACAAGTGAGCACATATGATCAAATAATCACCATATCCAGTGAAGATTATTCTTCAATAATGAATTTCACCAGCTTTGTCCAGTTTGGTGTTAATGGTGCCCAGTCCATAAGATTGTTTTCAAATGGCACACTCGTTAATCCAGTAAATGGCACATACTATCCAGGAGAATACACTGTTTATGAGTTAGGTACAGGCAGTCAGAGCGGCATCGCACGTGTGAATCTAACCCAGAACACTACATTTAATTCAAACCTGAACCAATCCAATTGGCTTAATCTGTCCAACAACCTTGGAATTCAAAATGGAATCCTTACAGTAAACACATCATATGGGCCACTGGAGTTCTCACAAACTTCAGTTCTTCTTCCATCTGCACAGTACAGTGTAAGTTACAATGCAAATATTGCAAATTCCACAGGAGAATACATATTGTCCAAAGAATTGAATGTGATTCTGACTTCAAACTTCAATCAAAATATTACATTAAATGTACAGAAGTTTTTCACTGATGTCAACGGGTATGTGATCGAGAATGGAAATGGTGCAAAAGCGGTTAATGTATCTATCTACAGCAACAATAAATTGATTACCTGGACTTTGACTAGCGGTGATGGCCACTATAATGTTTCGCTTCCAAATGGAACTTACACAGCTTACGCATACAGCAAGTCCCTGGTCATGGCATCTCTTTCTACATTCTCAGTCAATACATTCCAGCAGAATTTAAGCAACAATTTAACTCTCTCAAACGGACATTATATTACAGTATACACCTATCTGGGAAACACTATTCAAAATCTTGTTGTCAACGCTACAGTATCAAACATTGGTTTATCATTCAATTCAGGTAATTCTATGCTTTTACCTGCAATGAATTTATCTTTCAGTGCATACATTTCAAGCCAGAATCAGATAAACAATTACTCTTTCTCTCAAAAATTCTCGGATTCATTTATCACAAATACAAACGTTTCAAAATCAATAACATTAACTCTTACAAGGTTGGTGACAGGAAATATCAGTCTTAAACAGAATTATACCGCAACTAACGTTAGTGAATATTCTACTGTAAACTATCAGTTAAATGTTACAAACCTACTTAATACGCCTGCAAATTTAACACTCTCTTCAGGCAACAGCAGTTGGAAAATAAAGTTCAATGTTAGTTCATTTAAGAATCTTGGGATAAATCTAACAAAGTCTATCTCTGCAAAAATTACCAACATTCAATTAGTTCCATCTGGGATAAATAAGATACCCGTCAATATAGCTTATAATGGAGGGGGTTCTACGACCGACTACATCAAGGTGAATATGACCAGAAACTACTCTGCTTCGCTTAATCTTTCGAGTAATTTTGCAGCCTTTGACGGTGGTAACATTACTTACACAGCAATCCTGAAAAACACAGGAAATTCTAACGAAACGGTGAATCTTTCATCCTACATTTACAACACTTATAACTGGGCAGTGAAATTCTCCATTGGAGGAAAGGCAGTAAATTACACCAACCTTTCATATGGACAATCGGAATCAGTAAAAATAATCCTTATTCCTGGAAACAATTACTACAATCAACCATTCAACTTTACTATAAGGTACAGTATATTCCATCATCCCACCAATTCTAATGGAGTCATTAACCTATTTGTAGAATTTCCAAACCTTGGATCTTTATACAACACTGCTTCAGGAACGGGAGTTATATCAAACTATACGGGTAATCCATTTTCAACCATTGAAATTGGAATAATCGTCATTGTAGTGGCTGTAATTGCTGGACTTGCTGGAGTGGCTATAAGGGGGAGAAGGAAATGAACACTAAACTAGCGATAATCATTGGATGCATATTTATCCTCACGTTCTCCGTACCATTTATTGGATCCCAGTCGTATGCATCAAATGGTTCATTCAATGCAACCGTTTCGCATCCATCTGCAGTTTATAAATCTCAATTCTTTCACATTTACTTGAATGCAACACCCGGATACAGTAATTATTCTTCAACGATATATTTGGGATCTGAATATGCAGTCGGGCTTTCCAGCGGTTCCACAACACACCAGCTTTCAAAACATGGATATTTTGAATACAACATCACTGCTCCAAATGCAGCTGGACAATCCATTTTCGTGACGATCCAAACCTATGCGAATTTCGGATCTGCGGTTGTTTCTAAAGAACTAAACT
>JAKAWY010000074.1 GCA_021816745.1 Thermoplasmata archaeon | reverse complement strand
GTGGCCCGAATCCCCGAAAGTGTATATTGTGCCAACAGATGGTTTCCTTTTCAAGAACAAAGAACTTGAAAAACGCGGTTTAATGCTCCGTAAAGGTTTTCCCGAAAGTTATGACCTAAGAGCAATGATTAATTTTCTATACCAGGTAAAGTCAGGGAATAGATCCATAGAAATACCCCAATACTCCCACCTTGTATATGATATTACTGATGAGAGAATACTGATCAACGAACCTGATGTGATCATTTTTGAAGGACTAAACGTGCTTCAGACACATACAAAAACACTTTCTGCAGATGGCCCAGATCTTATGGTTTCAGATTTTTTTGACTTTTCAATTTATGTGGATGCTGATGAGTCCATAATCAAGGAATGGTTTATCGAAAGATTCCTGAAATTGATGGAAACTGCATTCAGGGATCCAAGATCATATTTCAAAAACTATTCCAACATCAGCAGGGATGATGCGATTTCAAGAGCTTCCATGATTTGGGACCAGATAAATGGAAAAAATTTGAGAGAGAATATCATTGGAACAAAATACCATGCCCAGTTGATTATGGAAAAAACAGAGAACCACATGGTAAAAAGAATCCTTTTGAGAAAAATTTAGCATTTGCTGAGGTTTATCGTCTCACATATTTAATAAAAAGGCCAAACAGATTCGAAAACCCATCCCCCCATGTGTTCAGTTTAGGCTTTGAAAGCCTTATTCCATACCTTATGGGAATCTCGATCAATGTTCCTTTGCGGAATGCCTCAATTTTTATTTCCTGGGAAAAAGACATCCCATCACTGAGTTCAGGCATGTTTTTGTATATTTTATGCCTGAAAATCCACATTCCACTCTGTGAATCAAAAAGCCTGTAACCATAAAGAACAGAAATAGTGTAATTAAGGATCTTGTTCCCAATGAGGTGAAGATTTGTGTATGAATTCTGAGACCTCAGGGTCATCCTGTCGCATGAAATGAAATCAACCTGATCGGCATCCAATATTTCGATTAGTGGCCTAATAACTTCACTGGGATATGTTCCATCCCCGTCAAGACATACAATTATGTCCCCATTGCATTTTTCAATACCGGTTTTGTATGCTCTTCCATAACCCCTTCTTGGCTCATCTATAATAATTGCACCTTTACTCTCGGCAATCTCCCTGGTCTTATCTGTGGAATTTGTGTCAACAACAAAAATCTCATCGGGTTTCAGATATTTCAGTGAATCTATGACCTGTCCTATGGTTTTTTCTTCATTCATGGTGGGTATAACAATGCTGACTCTCATGAAAGTTCTGTCCACGTATTTCAAATTCAGATATTTAATATTGCAGTTTGATAAAGAGATTAAGAAGGTGCGACAGCGAATCAAGTTTCCCGTACCCTCGCGGAATACAGTACTGGCATGATACGTAGCAGGCTTAACCGTCGGGTTCGGAATGAGACCGGGTGTGACCCTGCCACTATGGCCGTCGCAGGGTGATATTTACTTCTCATACATTAACCTTATGACAGTTACCCTTAATTAGAATAATTTTCAAAAAAGATATTATAGTGACTGTATATTCAATATTTATGACATTGTCAGTGGGAGATAAGGCACCAAATTTTAATTCTAAACTGGAAGATGGAAACCCATTCAAAATGGAGGATGTGGTCGGGGAAAGTAATATTGTTCTTTACTTCTATCCCAAGGATAATTCATACGGATGCACAAGGGAAGCTTGCAAATTCAGGGATGAATTCGATGAATTCAAGAATCTCAATGCAACTATTATAGGAGTTAATCGCGGAACAGCCGATTCCCATAAAAAATTCATAGAAGACAGGAAACTTCCATTTCATATTCTGGTGGATGAGGATTCTTCCATATACAAACTATACAATGTCAAAAGCGGGATTATCGGAGAAAGAGTCACTTATGTGATCGACAGGGAAGGAACAATCAGGCATGTCTTCAACTCACAGGCAAAATATAACCAGCACCCTGAGGAGGCCAGGAAAGCACTGGAAATTATTGAAGGAAAGTCGGGCCCCAAGCCTACTTCCTGAATTTATTCAGAACCGGATTTCCCAGGAACCCTTTTGTGCTTAAGATTTCATCCACAGGAATTCCCTTTATCTGTTCCATGCTGTCCCTCTCCCTTATTGTAACCACATTTTTTTCAAGTGTTTCATAATCAATGGTTATACAGTAAGGAGTTCCAATTTCGTCCTGACGGGCGTATCTCCTTCCTATGGCCCCGCTGTCATCATAGTATGCATATGGTTCAAGAAGTTTCAGCTTCTGGAAGATCTCCAAGGCTTTCTCCTGAAGGCCGTCTTTTTTCTGGAGTGGTAAAACTGCAACTGGATATGGAGCCATTTCTGGCATTAGCTTAAGAACTGAATAACCGGATTCCCTCTTTGATAATGAAGAAACCAGAAGTGACGCAATGACCCTGTCAATACCAGTGGCCGGTTCAATAACCCTGGCGAACCGCTCACCATCAATATACATTTTTTCTCCTGAGGATTCGTGGTGCCTTGACAGATCATATGTTCCCCTGTCAGAAATACCTGTAATCTCAAGCCAGGAACCATTAATGAGCGCCTCAAGATCCCAGCAGTCTGAAGAGTAGTGAGCAAGTTCGTCCTTCCTGTGCTGCCTGAATCTAAGCCTTGGGATAGGTAGCCCAATGGATAGGGCAAACCTGAGTGTTATCTCAAGGAAGAATGCATGATCAACTGATTTTATAATGCCTGTTTTGACTGCCTCAGGAATGGATATCTCATGATTTTTACCGTGCATGTCATGGAGAACAATAATCGTGTTCATGGTAGGCTGGAATATCCCCTGTGAATCAGGATCCAGGAATACTTCGACTTCTGCCATATTGAATTCTTTCTGCCTGATAATCGCCTGCCTGGGAGATATTTCATTCCTGTACCCTTTTCCCTCCTGCAAGACAATCATGGGAAGCTTATCCCTGTTAAAATTCTTCAAAAGCCTGAAATTTACGAATATTCCCTGGGCAGTTTCCGGTCTCAGGTATTTTACTTCACCCGTGGAATCCACCCTGAACATCAGGTGATGTTCATATGGTTCACCAAGCTTTCCTCCGCATCTGCTGCACTTCAATTCCAGTCCCGACATTAACTTCTTAGCTTCATCCACTGTCTGGGGGACTGCTTCTATTCCCTTTTCATCTAATAAGGATTCCACCTTGAACTTGGTTTTGCACTGTGTGCATTCCACTGCCATATCAAGGAATCTCTGCACGTGGCCTGATGCCTTCAGTACCTGTTCAGGTGTCAGGGAGGGAGAATCTATTTCAATTGCTCCTATACCCATGTATGTGTCTTTCCACACCCTGTATACTCTCTCCTTTAGTATTGCGCCCAGTGGACCATAATCATAAAGTCCGGAAAAACCGCCATAAATTGAAAATGACTGCCAGAAGAAACCACGTCTCTTGGCCAGTTCGATCAGATCCTCCATTTCTCCCATGAATATCAGTAATGAGTGAATCGTTCTGCTTATTTCATTATATCGAATCCAGTTATCCCTGAATCTATTTACGGATCAGAATGCGTGAAAACCGATAACAGATCTATGTCCAGAAGGATGCCTTCAAGTCCATTCCTGCCTGAAACTACGGGGAGCTGGTTATAATTTCCATCCCTCATCCTCCTGGCGGCCATCTGTAATTTCTCGTTCTTATGTGCTACCACGGGATTATGAATGGTTATGGATTCAAGGGTTTCCTCAGGAATTGTAATTTTGTTTTTTTCAATGAAGTAAGAGACAACGTTTCTTACACCTTCCCAGGACCATGGATCGTCTTCACTTAATGTCTGTGAATTATCTGTACGCTCAGTTCCAATCTGGATTCGATCGAATAGATCCCTGTCGGTGATCAGGCCCCTGAAGTTTCCCTGGGCATCTACCACCGGGTATGTGAATATTCCAGTCATTTTCATGCACATATAGATTACGCGCAATGGTGTGCCTTCCCACACAGGAAATGCTATGGACTTCATTACATCCTTCACCTGTACTGATCCATAATCTCGTTCCACTGTCCTTAGAAAATCATGAGGAGTCAGTATACCACAGACACGTTTTTCACTGTCCACCACCACAACATGTCGCCTCCTCTCCTGAAGCATCAGGATTGCAGCCTCTTCAAGGGATGTGTCCAGTTCCACGGGCCTCTGTGTCCTGGTGATCATGGAGGCCTGTGTTTCCTCGGGCTTTGAAAAGATATCTCTCCTGGTAATCACTCCTGCATACCTTCCTGAAGCGTCCACCACAGGCATTCCTGTGATCTGATTCTTGATAAGGACGTTGACAGCATCAGAAACTGTCCCGGGAATTTTGAAAGTAACAGGATCAGTGGTCATTATGGAACTGACTGTTTCCATAATATGGTAGTTCTGGCAAGCTTAAAAATCATGGCATCACTTATATTCAAATGGAATATCTCACAAATATGTCCCTTTTCAGATTTCCTCCCCCCGGTACTCCGCTTATGACTTTTACAGAGGATTTGGTAGAGGGGATTGTGATGGAAAGGGTAAACAGGTTCCTTGCAAAAGTGAAAGTTGATGGAGACATTCTCCCTGTTCATGTTCATGATCCGGGAAGGATTAGGGAACTGATTTATCCCGGGAGCAGGGCTCTAATCAGAAAATCCAACGGGATAAAGACTTCCCACTCACTTACAGCTGCAATAACCAGTGAAGGGGAGAAGGTTATGCTGGACACAAGATTTCACAACCAGATGGGAAGGCAGTTCATTTCCGGAAATCCCGAACCTGAAAAAAAGTATCTGGAATCCAGGTTTGACTTCCGCACTGAGAGAGGTTTCGTGGAGATTAAAGGGTGCAGCATGCTTTCAGGCAACTGTGCCATATTTCCTGATGCCCCTACACTACGGGGTGCGAGACATCTGAGAGAACTTTCAATGGCAAAGAGTGAAGGGATGGATGCAGGTGTAATTTTTCTCATTGGAAGATCAAAAGCAGAGTATTTCTA
>JAKAWY010000073.1 GCA_021816745.1 Thermoplasmata archaeon | reverse complement strand
AAAAATTAAAAGAAAATGGTAAAATATTTTTACTTTTTTGCTTCCTTTGAAAATGCCTCAATAGCTTCTTTAATTTCATCCACTGATGCGGAGTTTTCAAGAGTGCTAATATCTCCAGGCAACTGGTTCAAGGCAACTGCTTTCACTACCCTTCTCATAATCTTACCGCTTCTGGTTTTAGGTAGCGATTTCACAATGTGTATTTCTTCAGGAACATATATTGCTCCAAGATCTTCCCTTATTCTTTTCCTTAGTTTTGAAATGATCTCAGTGTCATCCTGGAATTCCTCCTTTAATACAACCATTGCCGCTATTACCTCACCTTTCACTGGATCAGGCTTACCAAAAACGGCAGATTCTGCGACTTCTTTTGAACTGATCAGTGCATCCTCCACCTCGATAGTGCCTAATCTGTGTCCTGCAACGTTTAAGACTTCGTCAGCCCTGCCAAGCAGCCAGTAATATCCATCCTTGTCCCTTATGGCATAGTCACCGCAGAAATACATTCCTGGGTATTTCTCAAAGTACACCTTTTTGTACCTGTCCGGGTCATTGTTTAACGTCAGGAACATTCCGGGCCAAGGTTTCTTGTATGCAATGTACCCTTTCTCCTCATCCTTTAGTTCCTTACCCTTTTCGTCCAAAATCACTGGCTCAACGCCAGGCATTGGGAAAGTGGCTGAACCGGGCTTAAGTGGTGGCAATCCAAGTCCAATCTGAGGTCCGATCATGAATCCGCCGGTTTCGGTTTGCCAGTATGTATCTATTATGGGGCAGTTTGAATGTCCAATATTCTCGTAGTACCATTTCCATGCTGCCGGGTTAATAGGCTCACCCACAGTTCCAAGCACTTTCAGGGAAGAAAGATCATGCTGCTTTGGATATTTCTCTCCAAACCTCATCAAAGTACGGATAGCGGTAGGCGAGGTGTAAATCAGGTTTACCCTGTACCTCTCTATTATGGCCCAAAGTCTGTCTGGTGCCGGGTAAGTTATGGATCCTTCATACATTATGGATGTGAGGCCAAGGAACAATGGTGCAAATACAATGTAACTGTGGCCAGTTACCCATCCAATATCTGCAGCACACCACCATCGATCATCATCTCCCGGGTTGAATGCCCATTTAAGTGTACTTGCTGTCCATACTGCATATCCGCCATTCCCATGAACCGCACCTTTAGGCTTTCCTGTGGTACCCGATGTATAAAGAATATACAGCGGATCATTGGATTCCATCCATTCCGGTTCAACGTATACGGATGAGTCCTTGTTTACATCGTGCCACCATACATCTCTTCCTTCGTCAATCTGAATGTCTGAGCCGGTTCTCTTGACAACTACCACGGTATTCACGGTGGATGTCAGTTCAAGAGCTTCATCAATGATTTTTTTAAGCTCAATCACTTTTCCGTTTCTGAAAGCTCCGTCTGCAGTAATGACCATTTTTGCCTTGGAATCATTAATTCTTTCAGCAAGGGCTCCAGCACCAAAACCTGCAAACACGAATGAGAACACAGCCCCAATTCTTGCTGCTGCCAGCATGGCCACGGGGGCCTCCAGGATCATTGGAAGATATATTACAATCTTGTCTCCTCTCTTTATTCCAAGATCAAGCAGGGCTTTTGCAAAAATGTTCACTCTTCTGTAAAGGCCGTCATAGGTTATGATTTTCTCATCGCCGTTCTCGGCAACCCAGATATATGCAGCCTTATTCCTCTTACCATGCTTTATATGCCTGTCAAGGGCATTATATGATGCATTCAGTTGTCCGTTAACGAACCACTTGAAAAAAGGTGGGTTACTGTCGTCAAGAACCTTGTCCCATTTTTTGTGCCAGTCCAATATTCCAGCCTGGTTGCTCCAAAATTCTTCCGGATGCTCTATAGACTCTCGGTACGTTTGCTGATAACTTCCAATTCCGGGATGATAAACCTCGTTGGTTGGAAGCACGTCTTTTTGACTCTGTTCACCTGCCATAAAATATGATTAGGTAAGTAATACTTATAAGTTTGCTAATATCTAACATGGAGATTAAAAAAAAGAAAAAGTGGGTAAAATTATTTTAGTATTGGTGGCCCCACTGGTATGGTGTTTGGCTTGAAGGAATTCACTATTATGGCGAATGCTGTGAATGCTGCAAAGAATGCGGCAAGCAGGCCAAATATTCCTCCAACCATAGTGGCTGCAGTAGAAGCATATATTGCTCCAGCACCAAGGGCTACGAACGCAATCCACAGTGTCAGGAAGGTCAGGAACAATGTCGTGTTTGTAAACATCGATCCGAACCACATCATGAATGTGAATATTCCCCAAAGCACAAGGGCCCATCCTATCTCTGCTGGTTGCAGTGGACCAAGGATGCCCATACCACCGAATATATTCAAAAAGGCATAGAACAACCAGAAAGCTCCGTAACTGCTGAAAGCAGTGAAACCAAAGGTGTTTCCCTTTCTCATTTCCCAGGAACCAGCTATCAACTGTCCTAAGCCACCATAAGCCATTGCCAGTGGAACGACAACATCTGAGGTGTGTGTTCCCAGCAAACCTGCATTCTGGAAGCTCAGCAGAAAAGTGGTGAATGCGAATGCTGATAGTCCTAATGGTGCAGGATCAGCACTCAACGCTTTTCTGAACGGGTTATCATTTAACTCTACCATTTTTTATACCTCTTCCCGGAAATAATCCAGTTAAAATAACTTATGCAATAACCAGTATTTAATCATTTTTATTTACAATTTTTGAATTACATTTTAATTATATTTTGCCAATTAAAATTTGTTTTTGCCTGAAACATTGGGAATATTCAATTATTTTTTCCTCTTTGGATCTTTGATATAATAATTTTATCACATGTCATTGAATGGCATATGGGACTACAAATCCTATCATAAAAATCAATAGAAACTCATCAAGTTTAACATGTCATGGCTTTTTTAACAATTATTAATTATAAATTAATGATAATTTTTACATTCTGTAAACAATGAAAAAGGGATAAAATCAAAAGGCGGGAATTTTCCACATCATAAGAAGATTTAAAAGATAACATGACATATGCATCAAGAAATGAGTTATTACAGAGGCGGAGCAAAGAGAAAGAATTTCAGGAAGCCATATGAAAACAAGGTTCAGCCGCAGCCAAAAAAAATAAAAAAACTAGACATGAGAAAAAGTGAAGAATTTAACTTCATGCTATCAAAAATAATACTGGATCTTCCAGACAGTATCCGGGGTTCTCTTGCTGGAGGTATATATGCAGCAGCTTCAAGGCAGGGTATATCTGAGGCAAGAAATTTTGTGTTGAAAAAACAGGAAGAGGGAATTATTACAGAACGTATCCAGAAACAGATAGTATATTTGTTGAATGATTATTCTACATACAGATAATCATGGAAAATGAACTCCTTGAAAGGGTTGAAAAATATTTCAAGATTGAGAAGCGTGCTCTGGAAAATATATCCATAGCAGTGCCTGAGAATTCAGCACTTTTTATTTTTGCCAAAGATGCACTGGAAATGATAAAAGCATATTACAGTGATGCAGAATTCTTCAAGGAAAAAGGGGATTATATCAATGCTTTATCTGCATTGAATTATTCCTATGGGTGGATTGACTCCTGTGTAAGACTGGGAGTGTTTAACACTGATGGTGATTACTCCCGTTACACGTTTTTTAAATGACCAGTTCCTCAATTTCCACCTTTCTTTTCTTTATTCCGAGCTCATCAACGTTGATAACCCGGTTGGTAAATGTCTTGGCAGTTTTTTCACCGGATACAATGGCTGATACCACTCTTCCCGCTGAATCACCTTTCATGATCCCACTTCCACTGGTTCCGGTGGCCACAATGACATTCAGAGACTCAAAGATGTAATGAGTCTTGTCTATGGTATTATAAGCATAATGCCCTGCCCAGCTGGAAGTTATTTTTGAATTTTTTATCTGCGGGATATATTCCTGTGCCACGGGGAGCATTCCAAGGTTGTAGAAGTCCTTTTCCGGCTGCGGATCCTCTTCATAAGAGTAAGGTCTCCCAATATCATCAGCTGTTGATATCCAGAACGATTTAGACTTTGGTTCGGGTCTAAGGTATATTCCACATGACGGGAGAATAAGGAAGGGAAATGTCCCCTCCGATCCGTCCATCCTCTTGCTTACCATATTCTGAACTTCTTTTCCGGATGCCTGGAATATCTGCCTTTTTTTAGGGAGTGTGTGGCTGTCAATACCAAGTGGGGCTAAAAGGTCTGTAGTCCATACATCAGTGCAAAGCACGTATTTTTCAGCCTTCAGTTCTCCGGAATTTGTTTCAAGAGAATTAATTGTTTTGTCCTGCCACAGAAAAGGTTCACCGGGATAATCCAGTGTTTTTGTAGGTGCAAGGCTTAAGGAATTTACCTTTGTCCCATATTTCAGTTCAACCCCCATTTTCCGCAATTCAGAATCATAGAATGAGCAGATAAGATCAGGTTCAATTATACCACAATTCTCTCCAAGAAATCCACCCCCAATTTCTGGAAGGTTCATCATTTCGGCCACATCCTTTTCCGGTTTTGTATTTATTCCTGAATTTTCAACGTCTGATGCGGAAACGATTTTTCCCCTGGATCGAGACATCACCTTTTTTATGGCTGGAGAATCAAGTTTTCCCGATTCCAGAAGAAAAAGGTATCCACATGAATCCATTCCAAGGTTAAATCCCAGTTTATTCTGAACATGCTTGTAGAATTCAATGGAGGAAGAAGACAGGATATAATTCATTTCAGAGGTAAAAGTGTCCCTGAATCCTGCAGCACTCCTGCCCGTGTTTCCCTGGGCATAGGTTTTTTCCTTTTCAACCAAACAGACAGACATATCTGGATTATTCCTTTTTATATGGTATGCTGAGGCAAGGCCAGTGATTCCGGCACCCACCACAATGACATCATGACCGGGCATGAACAGAGTAATGTGATGAGGGGATTAAAATTATTGTCGCTCAGGTAGTGATAGACTGTGATACCAATATAAATCAAGAAAAAATTAATATCCTAACACCTTTTAACCAGATGATTACAATGGGAAAACTAAGCAGGGACGTTTATATGGTTTCCGGAGGTGTAACCAAATTTACC
>JAKAWY010000072.1 GCA_021816745.1 Thermoplasmata archaeon | reverse complement strand
TTCGTGAAACCAACACTTCTGAAAGCATTGGAGCTTTCGTTTGTGGCAGTATACACGGGTGAGTAATTGTCCTGGATTGCAAGCACATATGCGTTGGCAACAGGGGTACCGTTCAGGGTTACCTCAACTTCCACTGTGTTTGGCATAAGTGGCATGAAACCCGGATATCCTGGTGAGAGCAGGTTGTTGTATGCTGCGAATCCACCCATTATGGAGTTCTGCATCAGGGTTACCTTTAGTTTTCCACTGGAGAGAACCTGGTTAATGAACACGTATCTGTACGAGGTGGTGGAACCTGAGACTATCTTGAATAGTACAGTGTATCCGCCAAGTCCGGCTGTGTTGAAGTACATTTTTCCAGAAGTGGTTGTTGTGCTGGATGTACCTGCAAGCGTTCCATTTCCATAGTACATTGACGCTGTTACCGTATTGGATGTGGAAGTGGTGGCCGCTTTAGTGGTGGTGTTCCAGATCTGAAGGGTATAGTTAACCCCGCTGGAAAGCGTGATTCCTGCAGCTGAGTTGAGATCAAAGTTTCCTGTACTGTTGTGGAGTGTCATGGTGTAGTGAGACAACAGGTATGATGCATCTATGGCAAAGTTGTACACGTTGATTGTACCCCATCCTGTCAGCAGTGTGTAGCCTTTGTGTTCCACAGTCCAGTTTGCAGGATAGGTCATGTCGTTTGGCCATCCAATGTTCTGGTTAGCTGCAGCCCATGGATTTGATCCATTGGTGACAGAATAGAACGGGTCAAGGTTGAAATTGTTCTGGAAGTTTCCCATCTGGTAGATCAGGTTGTCTGCGTTTCCGAAATGGGAGTAACCGTTGGTTGCATTGAGGTATGAAAGGATATCGGCCAGTTCACCAGCTGTGGTTGGACAAGCGAAACTTGTTCCTCCCCAGAAGAAGACCCACATTCCTCCAAAGTATTCAGTTTCATTGAAATCTGCCTCAGCAGAAACGGTCACTGAATTCTGTCTCATGGAATTGGGTATGCCAGGTCCATGCTGGTAAGCGGACTGGTTGAACCAGTAACTGAGGCCTACCTGTCCACCTGCAAAGGGAACTGTCGATCCAGAGGGTGTGTACCAGTAAGACTGGGTTGCAATGCCTGATGCGCTGCTGATGTTAAGATGGAAGTTCGGGAACCAGAATCCACCGGCCTGTGCGTTGCTTGCATAAGGTGAAAGAGTGAAGTTCGAAACATTGCCTGTTGGCATTATTCCGGTAGCGCTGGTTGCAAGAGTCCTGACTCCTCCCACTGACACAACGTATGGTGATGATGCACCAAAGGAGCCAGTAAGGAAACCGGTAAGAGCGCCAACACCTGCACTATCTCCAGAAGAGAATAAAACAGTTGAACCCATGGAGTTGAGAACCTTGAACAGGCTGTTCATGGTCATGGCGTTCTGGTAGCTTGGCCCGTAAAGGTTGAACCAGAGTGCTTCATCGCCACCCCAGCTGTTTGTCACAATCTGGGGAGTGTTTGTGAGTGATGTGAGTTTCATGTATACTGTATCAAGTGACATTGTGGAAAGGCTTGGCCCGTATACTGCATCAATGTGTGCACCGGGTGCCATGGTGGATGAGTATTCGAGATCCAGTGTGAATTCACCGGCTCCACCTGATGTCCAGTAATTGGCTGAGCTAATAGGCAAGGCTCCATTAACCGGCATGTTGGTAATTCTGTTCAGCAGTTGTGAGGAGTTTCCAAACACTTCATTTGAAAATGTCTGAAGATCTGAGGGGTTGTATCCCTGGCACATAACCACTGCAATTGTTATTCCTTTTCCGTTGTATCCCTTTGAAACCAGGCCAGTTGCGTTGTATAGCTTTGGCATGGTGGTGGGGAACAGGAACTGTGTCAGTCCATATCCGGGAATGTTGGCGTATGCATAGGAGTGCTTTGAGTAGTTGAGAACCTGTGCCTGGGAAAGGTACTGGGTAACTGCAGAACTTGTAAGTGAAGGAACGGGGGAATTGGTGCTTCCAGAGGCAGCAGGTGCTACCATGGACAGCGGCTTGAAGTTAAGCAGGTTTGTGAGGCCGTCAATGGAAGATACACTGCTGGAAAAGGCAGAAGGAACTTCAAGAGGTCTGCTGTTTGCAAACTTTGGAACTCCATTGATGATATAGTTCATCATTGATGTGTGGAATGCTGCATTTACCTGTGAGATGTTTCCCTGGAACTGGAGACCGAAGTCGTATGAATTTGTTAAGGTGAAACCCATTCCAGTATAGTACTGAATTGCATCATTGTAGGCCGTGAGATTTGGACCATACAGGGCACCAGGCTGGAAATCGCTTGATGTCAAATAATGATGATAGAATGGAGACATGGGGTTCTTCTCCTGGGTGATGTATGAAGTCAGTTGAGAATTGTGAGTTATCTTAAAGCTGACCATGAAACTGATAATATGATCAGAGGACATGGGAGTTGCAGAGTACTTTGACAACTGATTCTGGACCGCGCTCAGGTTTTCACTGTTCATCTGAACAGGAGTGCCTGTCGAAAGAGACTTTTCAAAACTCGATTGGACATAGCTCGTGATTTTTGTATTATTCTGCGATGCATTGTTCACGCCTGGAAGAAACAGTGCAAAGACAGAAACTACCATAATCAGCGCTATACCTAGCACTAACAATTTAGATCTGTTTTCTTTCATAGTGGACTTAGTAGCTACTAAACTTATTTAATTCTTTCAATATATGAAAAGTCATTATAAACAAAAATAGGTCTATTTAAGATAATTATTCGAATTTTTTTCATAAATGGCTTTCCATCCATAAATAAGCATGAAGAAAATTCACATAACTGAGTTCCATATGATTATGAAGATAAACTTCAATCAATTATGATTTCTTCCTGGGTTTTACACCGGAATGCTTTAAATTGAAACGTCAGGTGATGGTGGAATCAAACTGTGATTGATCAACATTCACAATGTAAACCTAAGTGTGTTTAACATCTAAATTATAAAACCTTATATATGTAGGTTATATCCTAATTCAATTAGGAAACATGAAGAAAGAGGAAAGTGAAATGCCAGGTTCTAAATTTATTCAGACCGAGAACGGAAGAATATCGTACGATGACACAGGCGGAAAAGGGAGGACTGTCATATGCCTTCCCGGTATGGGAGATCTCAGGACAGTGTACAGATTCATAACTGTAGAACTGGAGAAAAAAGGATTCAGGGTCATAACAATGGATCTGAGAGGAATGGGGGATTCTACTGTGAAATGGAATGATTATTCAGAGTCCTCCATCGCACTTGACATTATCTCCATTATTAATCAGATTGAGTTGAAATCAGTCATTCTAATGGGTAATTCCATATCTGCAGGGGCAGCTGTTATTACTTCAACCCAGCATCCAGAGTTGATCTCAAGTATGGTATTGATCTCACCGTTTGCACGCAATGTTCCAATATCCCACCTCAAACTTATCCTCTTCAGGCTTGCGCTTGCAGGGCCATGGGGAGCAACAGCCTGGATAAGCTACATATCATCTAAGCTATATCCATCTGTTAAACCACCAGACATGGATAAATACAAAATTTCCCTGAAAAATATGCTGCAGCAAAAAGGGAGGATGAGGGCCTTCAGGAAAATGGCTGCAACGAATCATGACAAGGCTGAGGAATGCCTGAAAAAGATCAGTGTGCCCACATTAATCGTGATGGGTTCCAGGGATCCGGACTTTCCTGATCCGGTAAAAGAGGCAGAATGGCTTGCAGAGCAGACAGGTGCCAAACATGTAATTATTGAAGGTGCAGGACATTATCCACAGGCAGAGTTTCCAGAAAAGTTCATGGAACATATTACAGATTTCCTGGGTGATAGAAATGCCTAGAGCTGGCCTGAATACTGAAACCATAGTGAAAACTGCCATGAGGATTGCTGATGAAGAGGGAATTGAACATCTGACTTTATCAAGGATTGCGTCGGAATTTGGAGTCAAATCACCATCCCTGTATGAACATGTAAAAGGGATCGAGGACCTGATTGCACTGTTGAAACTTTCCGGTTTAAGATTAATGGCTCAGCAGTTCCAGCGTGCAGTCATAGGTGTTTCAGGAGATGAAGCCATCAGGAGACTTTCAGACTCCTTCAGATCATTTGTTATGGAGCATCCCTCAATCTACAATTTAACAGTTGAAAACAGTGTGAATGATAGTGAAGAAATCAGGGCAGCATCAGGGGAAATTCTTGACATTATCTATACCGTGCTGAGAAGTTACAAACTTCCTGAGCAGATGCTTGTTCATGCAACCCGGTACCTGAGAAGTGTTTTACATGGTTTTGTGTCCCTGGAAAAGTCCGGAGGATTTGGAATGAAAGAGGATAAGGATGAGAGCTTTGCCCTG
Organism: Thermoplasmata archaeon; assembly: GCA_021816745.1. Classification (GTDB taxonomy): domain Archaea; phylum Thermoplasmatota; class Thermoplasmata; order Thermoplasmatales; family Thermoplasmataceae; genus Cuniculiplasma. Next base: position 944 of record JAKAWY010000072.1, on the reverse strand, counting down.
ATCAGGGAACTTATGGTTTCTAATATTAAGAACTGGCACTGATCATTTTTACATTCATTTCTACAACTTCAGGATTGATTTTGTACTATGAATGAACAGTTTTTAAAAAAGGTTCAAATAAATGCAGTGAAATTCCCATATTATAAAGAAATTTTCTAAAAAAGGCATATTCTATTTATAAACAAAGCACATGTTTAGTGGAGGTAATCCTCTATGAGCGAAAGTATCAAACCCGCTGAACACGGGAATAAATCATCAACCAGCATCAAAGACTGGTGGCCTGACAGGCTTGATCTTGGGATTCTTCGCCAGAATTCATCCAAATCCAACCCCATGGACAAGGACTTTGACTACAGAAAGGAGTTTATGAGCCTTGATCTTGCTGAAGTGAAGAAAGATATTGCGAAAGTTATGACGACATCTCAGGACTGGTGGCCTGCAGATTTTGGCAACTATGGCCCCATGTTTATAAGGATGGCCTGGCACGCGGCAGGAACCTACAGGACCGGGGATGGAAGAGGAGGTGCAGGATCTGCACAGCAGCGTTTTCCACCTCTGAACAGCTGGCCCGATAACGTGTTATTGGACAGGGCCAGACGATTAATATGGCCAATCAAGCAGAAATATGGCAGAAAACTTTCATGGGGCGATCTGATGATCCTCACTGGAAATGTTGCCCTGGAAAACATGGGTTTCAAAACCTTCGGATTTGGAGGAGGCAGGGAGGATGTTTATGAACCAGACCTGTCAGTGAATTGGGGAATAGAGAAGGAGTGGCTTGCAGACAGGAGATACACTGGTGAAAGAAATCTGGATAAACCACTGGCTGCAGTCCAGATGGGACTCATATATGTGAATCCTGAGGGGCCCAATGGAAATCCTGATCCTGTCAAAGCGGCCATAGATATCAGGGAGACTTTCTCCAGGATGGCCATGAATGATGA
>JAKAWY010000071.1 GCA_021816745.1 Thermoplasmata archaeon | reverse complement strand
TTTGTGGAATTCCACAAATTAAGTGATCCTTCAAAGTATCCTGTCTGCTGGAAAGAGTACCAGGAATTAAAGGTACTGCTTGTAATGGAGACGTTTGAGGAGTTGTATATCCACATGTTCAGTCCGTTGTAACCTGGGAGACCGTAGAAATTAGATATCAATGAAGCTACTCCACTGAAACTCACCATCATGTTGAAGTTTTCAACATTCACGTGAGCGTTGGTATTGTATACAAGAACTCCTGGGAATGCCGGGAATGCATAGTCGTTGAGCTGTCCAAATACAGTGTTTATCTGTGCATAACCGCCTAAGGCTAAGACATATGGGCTTGCTGCAGTTCCTGATCCTGAGGATGCAACTAAGGAAAGCTGTGCATTGCCATTTGCGATGATTGGTGTGTAAATTCCGGCGGCAACATTCGAAACCAGGTTAACGTTTGTGGTTGTGGTCAGATTCAGGTATGTTACATTGTTACCAACCATGTTATGGAAATTTGAAAGAACTTCAAATGGGTATTTGGCTGATGTTGGAAGGTAATAAACCTGATTCTTTCCATAATTCACAGGTGCCCAGTTCCAGAATCCTGCACCGGCAGCCATGGAATTCTGCCCTACGAATACGTAAGAGTCGCTTGCGTTAGTAATTTGAACATGGTACGTGCTGAAGGTGGAATTTGTTTCATTCCAGAGTCCGTAAACCATGGAAGGTCCGCTGGTAAGCATTGCAGTTGATCCAGTGTAGTGAACGTCAACACCCACAGATGTTTCACCAGTTTCTGATCCAATGTCATAGGCATTGGGCACATTCTGGAATGAATTTGTGGTGGTGTTGTAATAGAGAAGTTTCATGGTTCCACTGATGTTCATGACTGTAGCTGTGCTTCCTCCTCCAGGTCCACCCACCATGATCTCTTCATCATATGGTATGAAACCGGTTGGGTTAAGCGTGCTTCCACTGACGAGATAATGAACTGGTGCTGCGTTGGTAGAGTTGAAAATAGCTTCGTCATAGCTTCCCTTGTTTATGTTCATTGATTTTCCAGAGGATGCGTTTAACACATTCTGAAGTGAATAGTTGAAGAAAACTGCCTGCCTGCCGTTTACCAGGGATGTGTTCATGTAAAGGTTCATGTTCAGTCCAGGTCCGTTGATCTGGAAAGAAGGCCCGACTACGATGTAAGCGTAAGGATAAGGATACACTACACCAGAACTGTAGTTAATGGCATTGGATGACATCACTGCTGTTGGTGATGAGAAGTTCCATATGTTCAGTTCAAGTGTTGCTGTGTGAGTCCTTGCAGAATATACAACCACATTCTGTGTCCACATGTTATAGGATGAATTTCCAAACAGGTTGACATTGTTTAATACTGCATTAAGCTGGAAAGTCACTGACTGTGGTCCTCCATCAGCTAGATTCAGTGTCTGAAGGCTGCTCAGGTTGATCTGTGCTTCAGCGTTCGGGAAGATGTAATTCTTTGGTGCTGTTGTTCCCGAATTGTTGTACAGACCGTAGAACCCAATACCCATGGGTGCTGGTGACTGCCCGTATCCAAGAGATATGATTCCGTTGGATAGTTTCGTGGTGCTTGCATAGTTAGGCAGGAAAACATCACTCAACGGGACGTTACTGCTTTTTGCAGCCGATATAGCAGCCTGAGCCATCTGGCTCCTGGTAAGGCCTGAAAAAGGACTAGCCGATTGCTTAAGAGGCGTACTATGTACATTCCCCGAATACAATCCCGTAGCAGACACAGCATTGCTGCCGGATCCTGTTGTCGGATTGTTGTTCATGGGGAGAAAGAATAGCATGCCCCCGATCATTATTGCAACCAGAAAGATTGCAATTATAGTATTCTTGTTGTCCATCCTTGAGGGATTCCCTAAAACATATAAATATATTATGATCTTGATGTTTATAAGAATGTTTAATCCCTGATAAATGTCATAAAATGTTTTTTATTGAAAGCGTCAATTTTGAAGAATTTTAAAATCTGGGCCTGAACCTGGAATACATATCCCTCATGGTTTCGTCATCTATGTGAGTATAAATCTCTGTGGTTCCTATGCTGGAGTGCCCGAGAAGTTTCTGAATGAATCTTATGTCCCCTCCGTTCTTCAGGATAGTTGTCGCAAAGGTGTGCCTCAGTGTGTGTGGAGTCACCTTCCTGTTTATTCCAGCTTCCCTGGAGAGCTCCCTGATCATTCTTTCCACTGATACTGTACTGTATTTTCCCTTTTTTCTGCTCAGGAAAAGAAAATCACCAACTCTTCCCTTTTCTATTCTCCATTCCATGTATTTCTTCAGTATGCCGGAAACGTTTTCCGGGATCAAGACAATTCTTTCCTTGTCTCCCTTCCCGTTCTCTATCCTTATGGAACCCGATGCAAGATCAACAGAATCTGTCCTGAGAGAACACATTTCACTGACTCTCATACCTGTATATATCAACAAATTCACCATGGAATTGAGAGTTATGTCATCTTTACTGGCGTCAAGCAATACTGATATTTCAGATCCATTCAGGTATACAGGTATTTTCCTTGCACGCCTTGGTGGTACAAGATTTTTTGGGACGTCCACTCCCAAAACCCTGTACATGCACCTTACTGCCTTAATTGCCAGGTACTGGCTACCCTTGGAATAATTCTTTTCTGTTGCCAGGAAAAACTTGAATTTTTCAATATCTTTCTCCGAACATTCATTTGGATGCTTGTTTGTAAACTGGAGGAACAGCCTGGAAAGAAAAAGGTATTCCCTCACCGTGGCAGGGCTTCTCCTGTCCGCCACAAGTTTTTCCCTCATATCATCCAGCAGGGATTCATGTTTGGCATCCATATGTCTGACCATGTCATTTCCACATAATAAGATTATTCCTTGTTAGCCCATATAAAGGAAAAATAATCAGGAAGGAACATGATTTTCACTTCTAAAGTTGAACGCTCCCACAGTCACCTTAATTTAGAGGAATTTGTTTGAGTGTTGATGGATGCTGAAGGTTCCACTCCACAAACTGGTCTAAAAAATCCAGGAAGATTCAAAGCAGGTACCGGATTCATGGTGGGAGGTATAATGTTCATGCTTCTGACAAATCTTTTAGAGGCAGCCGTCCCCGGCTTTAGTGTAAGAAATGACGCAATAAGCACCCTGGGAGGCAATGGATATCCAGTTGAACTGTTGTGGAATACGCAGCTTTTTGTTGTGGGAATATTATGGCTGTTCAGCACATATTTGCTTTTCAGGGGAAAAGGACACAGACTCATGGCATTTTCGTTTTACCTGACAGGGATTGGCATACTTCTTGTCAGCCTTGATCCATGGAATGTACGCGGCACATTGCACGGAATAGGAGCACAGATGGGTTTTCTATTTGGAGCAATTAGTGCAATTACTTCACCAAGGATACTGGACGGAAGATTGAGAATACTGGGGCCTGCCATGGGAGCATTGGCAATTTTTGCAGTAATTTGTGGCGCTTTAGGCACAACTCTTGGCCTTGGTGGTGGGGGTCTTGAAAGACTGGTGTACTATCCCATTTTCCTCTGGGAGATAGCCTTTGGATCCTGCCTGTTATCCAAAGATCCAATCACTTACTGAAATGCTTGAACATGATGTGTCAATTAAGAATTCAAATTCTGGATCAAACTATTTAAGAAACTGCCGGATCATCATATCATGAAAGGATTTGTCATAGAGAAATTCGGGACAGAGAATCTTGAACTTAAAAACCTTGAACCTTCAGGGAATGGCATCAGGGTAAAGATCACACATGCAGCCATCAATCCCCTGGATTATAACCTGATAAACGGGAAGGTTGTGTATGGAGTCAGCCCAATGCCGCACATCGCAGGATCTGAAGTAATTGGATCTGCCATGGAGGATGGAAAAGAAATCAAAAAGGGGGACAGGGTGATGATATACAACAGGATATTTGATTCCACCTGCAACCAATGCATTTCAGGAAATGAGCACCTGTGCGACAACGGTGGAATATGGGGTGTAATTACAAACGGTGGATTCCAGGAGATTGTGTCAGTTCCAGAGACCAATCTTCTGAAGATACCTGAATACATAACAGATGTGCAGGCCGTATCGGTTCCTATTGCCGCGCTTACCGCCTACCATGCCCTGATCCGTGCAAAAGCCTCCCCTGGTGAAAAAGTCCTCTATTACGGTGCCTCAGGAAACACAGGTATTCTCGGGATGCAGATTGCATCCATCATGGGACTGGAAGTATATGGTGTATCGGAAAGTGCCATTGCCAAAGGATACGGTGCCATGGAGATATTTGGAAGAGATTCCATACCTGCGGATTTCAGGGCGGATATTGTTGTCAATCCACTTGGAGCTTCAACCTTCAGCAGTTCCATGAAACATCTTAAAAAAATGGGAAGGATGATCACCTTTGGAGTCCTCACAGGCAGGAATGCAGAAATTGATATTGCAGCCCTTTACACCGCTGAGAACAGCGTGATTGGCTCCACTGGTGGAACAAGGAAGGATTTGATGTCCCTTCTCGGGATCATGAAAAATCACCAGATCAGGATACCCGTGGACAGCACCTTTAATTTTGAAGATCTCCCAAAGGCATTAAAAAGGTATGAGGAAAAGCATTCAGGAAGGATCCTGCTGAAATACTGAACTCACAATCCTTTCAGGATTGAAATTTTTTCCTTTATATTTCCCTCATAAATGTAGGAGGCTGAAACAATAATATCGGCTCCACTATCTTTTACCATTTTACCTGTGAGGTTATTAATTCCCCCATCCACCTCTATCTCTACACCCGGAGCAGTTGAATCGATCATTTCCCTGATCTCCCTGATCTTCGGAAGAACAGACTGGATAAATTTCTGGCCGGAAAATCCGGGATGAACGGTCATTACCAGCACCCTGTCCAGTTGTGGAAGAAAATCAGCCAGAACGCCTGCAGGAGTATCAGGATTGATAACCATACCGATCTCTTTTCCCTGTCCCTTTACCTCTTTCAATATCTTCTGGAAAGGAAATGGGGTTTCATAGTGGAAATACAGGAGATCCGCGCCACTGTCGGCAAATGACTTCCAGTATTTTTCAGGATTTAGGATCATCATATGTGCATCTAAGTGGATATCTGTAACTCTCCTGACTGCCCTGATAAAATCCTGCCCCACAGTTATGTTGGGGACGAAATTTCCATCCATGATATCAATGTGAAAAGAGTCTGCTCCACCCTCCACTGATTCAAGAACCTGCTCTTTTAGAATCTCCAGTTTGCTTGAAATAATGGATGGTGAAACCTTCATACTCTGAGATTCCTGTGCAGTATTTATTGTTTTCATGATTGC
>JAKAWY010000012.1:13864-29316 GCA_021816745.1 Thermoplasmata archaeon | reverse complement strand
ACCAGTTGCCTGGAGATATTAGCACTCTTGAAAACTCCGCATCAGTGGATGAAATTAAAGAAGCTATTGAGGCATTTTCAAAGGAAGCAAAAAAGTAAAAATATTTTACCATTTTCTTTTAATTTTTTTAATTTATAATTTTAGTGAGCCTGAATAATTAATTCAATCGAAAGGTTTTTCCAATTGCTTGCCGGAAGTAATTTAACCAAAAAAATTAAATTAATATTGAAAATGAATGATTCGTAGAATAGAAAGCCATACCAGAATTTGTACAAATCTATGATCCATACCCGCATATTCAAAACTTCATTTTATTAAACAATGAAAGTGGGGGTTTAATATTAAAATTTAGAGTTTGATTACATATTTTTAATGCGGAGGGCCGGATTCGAACCGGCGAACCCCTACGGGAATGAACCCTGAATCCATCGCCTTTGACCTAGCTCGACAACCTCCGCAGCATTCCCGAATTGGCATTTAGTATATTAAAAATTCATTTCGATTGGAATGCTATTGTTTTTGTTGAACCCATTCATCCCCATTTAAATCCTTTTTAATCAATATTCTATTGCTTTTAACCAAATCAGATATAACCTTTTTCAGAGTTCGTTTACTATATCTCTTTCTGCGTGACATTTTTTTGATTTCTTTTAGTTTTGTTTCCCGATTAACCAAAATTTGGTTTATTAAAGACTCACTTTTGAATCTAAGCGGGAGTTTGAAAATGATGAATAACATGATAAATGTCAGTATAAAAATATAAACATTCTGAGATTGAATCGCAAAAATGCTTATATTCAGCACTTTTACTTGTTTATAACCTAAAATTGTAATTTTTATTTTATGGAATCCTGTGTTAAAAAACGTATTTAAATTACTTCCGAATCCTACTTTCTTAGAACCTGAATACCATGTAATATTCAATTTAGTAGTTGAATATCCATCAATTTTCAATTCAGCATTTAAATGATTAAAAATTAGATTATACTCAATTTTTACCGAACGACATTGCGGAAAGTAAATTTCTGTAAAGTTGAAAAAAATTATTTTCCTATTTCCGCACAAATTAATAAATAAAAATTGGACGGATTGAGGTCCATCTGAATTAATATCCATTTTTATAGAAGTGTTAGACACGCTTATCAATACATCATTACTGGAATTATAAGAAATATTCATAATGGGTATAACGCCTGTCACATTATAACCGATTTTTATAAAACTTTGATTTTCAATACTTAAGATTCCTATTAAATTTACTGCAGGTGGGAGCGTGGAATAAACGATATATAGTATGAGAGTTGAAAAAGCATCTGCATTGTTGTAAAAAATAAGTTTAATATTGTAATAACCGACATTATTCTCTAAAATAATTGAATTGTTAACACATATCTGAGTATTATTTATGATTTCATAATGACGTAATTGAAGTATGTTTGGATTAAGAATTTTATTTAAGTAATAATATGACACATTTGAATACACATGTAAAGTTTTGTTTAAGAATGGTAAAGAATTATTGACAAAAAATGAATGTGAATAATTTACCATAAAATGATTTTGGGAGTTGAAAACCACTGAAAGTGAATACAAACCATTTATGGTACATCCTATATTTTTTTTACTTAAATTTATAATTATATGAGAACCAAAGTAACTAAAGTTAGAACATACCCCTATTGGTGAATTTATAAGAATATTCCAACTACCAGAAATACTGGAGTTAATGTATTCAATGAAGGTACAATTTAATGAATTCGTAAAAAATGAATATGAATGCCTTCCTAAAGTAACAAAATTCAATGTTGGAATTGTAGAGTTTATTGTTATATCGATTTCATTTAAAAGTAACAAATTTCCTGAATTAAATCTAGAAAAAAATTCTATTGAATAATTTCCATTTAAGAGATAAATGCAATTTGTACCATTCGATTGAATGATGATTTCTCCATTTGTAGAAATGTTTACGATCTCGATCAGGTAATAAGAAACGTTCTGTGAATGTGAACTTATTGAAATGCTTAGATTATTATTGTTTATAATTTCTCCATTGTACAAATTGATAGAAAAATTGTCAATACATTCATAGTAATAATTAAATTTGTAAACCATTGAAGAATTTATTCCATATTGTTCGCGGATTGTAAAATTAATTTCAAAATATGATATATTTTTAAAATTTGGAATTAGAAAATGAATGGAATCATTTTCGAATGATAACTTTAAACCCTCAAAATAGATAATAACCTCTGTCAAATTAAAAACTGTTTTTATGCTGACGTTTATTGTTTCACCAGCATAAACACCGTTACTAATATTGGATGTAAAATAAATTTTCGGTTTTGCATTATTAATAACTAATTCTCCAGTCGTAAATTTATATATTCCAAATAAATTTATAACTTGAACAGTATATGTATAAATCCCTGATGCGTACACGCTTAAATTTAGAAAAAAATCGTCAAAATTTTGTTTTGTTACTGAATAATTAACGAAACTTAATTTTATTGTATAATTTACATTAGATTCGACACTTACATTGATGAACCCTTTTTCACTGATCACATACCTTTTTTTTGCAGAAAAGTTTAAACCCACACAATTGTTGAATTTTTTTGTTTGATAAAAATATAACATATTTTTAGACACGAATGAAATAAAGGTGCTATCTCCAGTCATACAGGATATTGAAAAAGGGAATTTGATACAAGTGTTGTTTACAAATAAAAAAGACAGGTTAGAAGTATTATATGCATTAACTCCCCTTTCTGATATTTGGTTATAATTTGAATACTCTGATAAATTATTATTTAAAAAAAGTGAAGTGTTTTTAATCATGATATTCGTTTTAAGTGCCCCAGAATATAGATTGTGCGATGAATATAATAGACAATTAAAAAAAGAATCATGGAGTATTAATTTGTCGCCTACTAATTCAAAAAAACTAATGACATTTTGCCTGGAATAAACCATGTAAATTTCGCCGTTTTTTGAAAATGCATTTGTAAAAGAGTACCCGGAAATATTTGAACAAATTTGAATATTGGTAATGTTTGTAATATTGTTTTGAAATATTTTGGCAAATTGATACTTTCCTACTACATATATCATGTGAGATACTTCCATAAGTTTAGGATTTAGAATTTTAATATTTACCCAGTTTATATATAAATTGAATTTGTTAACTACTAACACATATGTTTTATTGAAATACTGTACAAGGAAAAATAAAGATGTAGAATTTTCGATTTCGCTCTCCACTTTATTAGCTATCGAAGCTTTGAGCAACGTTTCTTCATCTGTCAGTTCATTAAATATAGTTAAATTACCCGTGCTTGTAACATATATGAAAATATTTGAATAATTATCAAAAAGAGAATAAGAATTGTTCAACAATTTAATATTTTTATCTAAAAATGAATTGTTGAAATTAAATTCTTTTGGACTAAATGAGTTAAAGGTATTATTTTTGCAAGACAAGTTTCCAATCTCAAAGTTGTAAAAATTTCCTATTATTTTTACATAGTTTAAATTGTTATACATCAATTTTGAACTCAATTTGTAATAATTTATTTCGTTCGTATTCCGTATTTTTAAAATTATGGAAGAATTTAAATTTAAAAATGAAAAGTTATAATATTTATTTATTGAAATCCTTGTAATATTTTCATTCCCAAAAATTGAGAATAATTCATAGTTGGTTTTAATGCCCATCTCAAGTTCTGATTCGTAATTGTTTATTCCAACAATAATGAATATATTTGACAAAGAGTAACTATTTTTATTACCCCATTTCAACATAAATGAAAACGTATTTTGGATAAAAGAAATATTTATTCCAGAAGTGTTGTAATAATCTTGTGCGCCAACGTTATAAAATTTTTCAGAATAGTTACAACAATATCCAACAGCGTTAGAATTTATCTGAGTAATGTTTTGATTTGATCCAACAATTAAGGGTTGAGTATCAAGAGAGTTGTGGAGGTTGGCCTCGCTGGAAATAACATTTAATGATGGGAGAACGATGCAAAGTACAATTATAAAGTTCAAATGCTTGAGCATCAGACCAAAATTGTAATTTAACCTTAACGCCTAATAATGTTGCAAAAATGTAACACTAAAAACACATTTATAAACAACATAATTTTCATCTGATGATAAAACTCAAACCTTCTATAACATTTGTTAAATTTCTATATATTTTTTCTAATGCACAACTATTAAAATTATCTTTCCTATAAAGAGTTCAAGAATCGTAACAAATATTTTCCTCTTCTTCATCTTTAATCAAACGAATAATAAATCTAATTAATTTTTACAGGATTTTTTCGTTTTAATGTAACCTAGGAAAAGATGTGATCCAATAATTTCATTCAGCTATTATATAAGTGTAAACTTTATTTCATTAATTACTTAAAAGTAGAATTTGATAAACATTGAATAATTGATAAACGGGAAATTTGGAAATATTGTTACTCTCTAAGAGATGCTAAGGTTAAAATGACTAACAAAATGAAAATAAATTTAGTTTTTTTATTGTAAATTCCAATTTAAATCTAAACTCAAACAAATGATAGTGCTAGATAAACTTTACACAATTGTCTTTAAATAAAATTGTTTAAACGCATGTTTTTAATCGTTAAAACTATATCTATATATGGCAACAAGCATAAGAAAAGAACTCCAGATGATACTCCTTGCCATAGCTGCCCTAGTTGCGCTTACTGTTCTTATTCAATACTTGTTTCAATACCTTGATTTATATTTCCCCTCACTTACTCAATATGACATTTACATCCATTATTCTACATATGCTGTAATAATCTTTGGATTTGCAGTAGTCATAAGCCATATTACAAAAAATGCCCTTGATATTCTTTCAGAAAAAATAGGTGGAAGAAATCTAAATGGGCTTTACACCATTCTCAGAGCAATCATATACGGTTCTGCAATAACCGTCATTCTTTTAATTATGGGAATCAGCCTAACAGGAGCTATCCTTGGTGGTACGGTAGGAGGCTTAATTCTATCATTTGCACTACAGAATACCATATCCAGTGTCCTATCTGGCCTCATGCTCTCATCTTCCGGCGTCCTCAAGCCGAAAGAAGCCGTGTATATTTTTTCATGGATGTTTGACAACCCTGTGCTCGGAGTCGTGAAAGACATAAGGATACTAACCACTCAGATTAAATCCATAGACGGACTTATAATTGATCTACCAAGCACTGCTCTTCTTTCTTCATCTCAATTCACTGATCTCACATACCCTGGAGACAGAAAACTTCTTTCTCACCACATACTTATGGGATTTGCAGTAGATGTTCCAGTTTGGGAAATGATGGAGATTGGAACAAAAAATCTTGAAGCAGCAAAAGAAACTGTTGGAATCGTTAAATTCCAGGCAAATTTCCAGATAAAGGGATTCAATACAAACTCAATCAAAGTTGTGTTTGTTTTCAAAGATATGTCCAGGTACAACGATTGCGTCAACCTGATCAATACAATCTATGAAAAAGCATACTGGGAAGTAAAGAACAGAATGTTACAGCAGCAAAGCAGATAAGTTCTGGTTGCTATAGTAACAACTATATATTTTTATTCCAGCAGACATTACCCATAACATCATGTCAAGATTTTACTATAAATGCAGGGATGTAGGCTTTGATTGCAGCTATGAACTGGATCAGCCTACAATGAAAGACATTTGGGCCAAGATCAGGATACACAACAGGTATGCCCATAACCAGTTTGAGATCCCACCAGAGTGGGAGAAGAAGATAGGAGATTCCATTCAGGAAAAGTGAACTTTTTGAGATATATTCCCACGGTGCTCAGATCTGATGAGCTTATAGATAAGAGTTTAAAGAAAGCTTCAAAGATCGATGAGCCTTATGACAAAATATTCGAAAACAGGGTCAGGAAGGAAAACATAGACAGGATTGCCACTGCAGAGAGTGTGGCAGCACCTTACCTTCAGAGGATTGTCAAGCGGTTCCCCACCATAGAGAAGCTTCATCCCTTCTACGAGGATTTCATCGATCTGAAATTCGGAGTGGACAATTACAAAAAAGCACTGAACAATGTGAACTGGGCATCGCAGATGATTGTATCCCTTGCCACTGAAAATATAAATGCCCTGAAAAGTGCCAGAAAGCCATTCCAGATGGTTACCATAAGGAAGAGGTATTACGGAAGATTCTGTTCAATCATTGAACACATATCCAAGGATCTGGTATTTCTTGGAAATTGCAGAGACTTCTTAAGAAAACTGCCTGAAATTGATCCCATGCTTCCCACATACATCATAGCAGGAATGCCTAATGTGGGAAAAAGTTCACTTTTGAACACACTTACCAGGAACAATTTTAAGACTGCGTCATATCCATTTACCACCCAGTCTGTTTACACAGGTTTCATAGAGGAAGAGGGTGTAAGAATTCAGCTTATTGACACCCCTGGTATCCTTGATCGTCCAATGTCAGAAAGGAACGAACTGGAAAGAAGATCAATCCTGAGCCTGAAGGACATCAGAGGAGTGATTCTATTCCTTATTGATCATTCTGACACTTCAGGATATACAGTGGAACAGCAGGAAGCCCTCTTTGAGGAGATCACAAACACGTTCCACAAGAAAGTGGTCAGGGTACAGACAAAGACTGACATCAGCAAGCGCGTAGAAGAGATCGGGATTTCAAATGTAAACAAAGATGGTCTGGAAGAGCTTAGAAATTTCATTTTCATTCACGCAGGTGAAATGGTTGATACCGGATATTGATAAAATTGTCCTAAAGAATGCCATTACACATGAGGGAAAGGCAGAAGTGGGAAGTGTAGTAAACAAATTAATTGGCACTTATCCTGAGATGAAATCAAAGATCAGGGAAATAATGCCGGAAGTCAAGGAGAATGTTGAAAGGATAAACCTTCTTTCCCTGGAAAGGCAGATGGAAATCGCCAGGGAACTTTACCCAGAAATTTTACAGGAAGAACATAGGGAGAAGGAAAAAAGGCTGGCCGATCTTAAAAATGTACACGGAAAGGTGGTAATGAGGCTGGCCCCTTCTCCCTCTGGCCCACTGCATCTTGGCCATACCAGGATGTGCATACTGAATGACGAATATGTTAAACGGTATGGTGGAGAACTCATTCTCAGGATTGAGGACACAAACCCGAACAACATCCTCCCGGAAGCGTACGAAATGATAAAGGAGGACTGCAGGTGGCTGGGCGTCAATTACACTCAATTAATAATCCAGTCTGAAAGGATGGAAATTTATTACCAGAGGGCCAGAGACCTTATCAGCCAGGGCTATGCCTATATGTGCACATGCCGCGTGGAAGACTTCAAGAGAGATTTGATGAACTCAACCGCATGCCCGCACAGAAACACCACACCTGAAGAAAATATCAGGCTTTTTGATCTCACTGCAGGAAATGAACCCATGGAACAGCACCCTGTACTTGTCATCAAAACCGATCTTCACCATCCAAACCCCGCAATCAGGGACTGGATTGCCTTCAGGATAATTGAGGGAACTCACCCCCATACTGGAAACAAATACAGGTTCTACCCGCTGATGAACTTCAGTGTGGCCGTAGATGATCATGAACTTGGGCTGACCCATGTAATCAGGGGAACAGACCATATCAACAACACTGAGAGGCAGAAATACATCTTCAAGTATCTGGGATGGACTCTTCCCGAATATTTCCATTATGGTATGATCAGGATTGAAGACACAGTCCTGAAAAAGACCCTGATGAAGAAGGGAATCACGTCCGGTGAGTTCACCGGATGGGATGATGTAAGGCTTTCCACCATTATGTCACTGGCAAAAAGAGGATACCAGCCTGAAACATTCAGGAAATACTGGATTGATTCCGGCCTGAATGAGACCAACGCAGATTTCTCCTGGGATATATTCAATTCCATAAACAGGCAGTTCATTGACAAATCAGCTGACAGGTACTTCTTTGTCAGTTCCCCCGTGGAGATAAAAATAAATGGTGCTCCCAATGCCACTGCAAAACTGAACCTCTACCCAAATGAGGACAGCAGGGGATTCAGGAAATATGACCTGGAAAATGATCCTGTGCTGTATATCCAGGAATCAGATTTAAAAGATATTGCTGATGGTGAAGTTTTCAGGCTAAAGGGGTTATACAACGTCCAGAGGAATGGAGATTCCTTTACTTATGCAGGTTCAGAAGTGCATGGTGAGAAAAAAAGAATAATACACTGGGTCGGAGAACATTCTTCCAAGTTCACCGTGCTGAAACCCGATGGAACGGAGGATCATGGCCTTCTTGAGAGTGAGGCTGTGGATAAAATAGGGATTATCCAGCTGGAAAGGTATTCCTTCGTGAACAAGGTTTCTGAATCCCGTGCTCTGTTCCTTCACCGCTGATCATGTAGGGATGAGTTTTCTTTTCACGCTGGGAGGGAAATTGTTAAGCAAAACGGCATCTCCCACAGCCTTTACCCATATGTATGGAATTGCAATGGGAAATCCATCCTCCACCAGGGCCTCGTTTGTCTCTTTTATGAGTATTCCGGTGATATCGCCGGTATCCATTTCCAGAATAACATCATAGACGTTCCCTACGAAAATGCCCTTGTTTGTGTAGACGGGAAGGCCTACAAGATTTTTCATGGATTCAACCGCAGAGTTCATTTTCTACCTCTTGCATAGGTTTACAAAAGATTTAAAAATTTCTTTTCCGTGCATGGTATGTTCCACCTCAGGATGGAACTGAACTCCCATGTGTGGCCTCTCTTTTGAATAGAAAGCCTGAACCTGGCAATTCTTGGAATGGGCACATATAACGTAAGAATCAGGCAGTGAAGTTATTTCATCATTGTGGTTCTCCCAGGCAGTGATGGTTCCGGGAACTCCGTTGAATATGCTTCCCGTTTCTGTAAATGTGACAGTGGTTTTACCAAATTCCGGTATTGGCGCCTTTCTTACATTTCCACCTGCATGCAGTGCCATAAACTGGGCCCCTACACATATTCCAAATACCGGTACTTCTGTATGATCAAGAATCTCAGTGATCTTCCCGAGGCGTGGTATCTCGCCTATTATGCTTGGGGCCCCTCCTGAAAGGACCCACCCATCAGCATCAGTCATGGACAGGAAGTCTGAATCGTTGGCCACAATCTCTGTTTCCACATCCAGCGATTTAAGTACTCTCCATTCCCTGTGGGTCCACTGGCCACCGTTGTCCACCACGTATATCTTCATATTTCAGGGATCAATGGCGAGAAAGTATTAATCCTTGTCTTTTTCTCAATTTACTTAGTGCCTATTGATAAAAACATGTTCTTCTTAGAATTGTATGAGTAGTTATATTATCACATCTAAGAATATTATAGTATGGGATATCCGTGAAAAGAGGATTGATATATTTATGTTGCACATAGAGTTAAGTATAAAATGCGGTAACTGCGGTATAAAGTCCTTAATCTACGATCACATGAGGGAAATGATCTGAAGAGACTCGGATATAGTTGACTTCTACACCAACATACATACAATCATCCTAAGAATATACTACTCCGAATATGGAGCAGTGCATGGCTCACTATCTTGGCTAGGGAAAAATCAAGAATCAATATGGGATTTGAAACTTATAAAATAGAATTATTAGTATTGTTTAATACGAACTGTTTCTCTGAACTACCAATGACGGTATGAATAATATTATATTTTTCCATAGCTATTAATGAGAAAAATAATAAATATTAAGAACTATGAGAACGATAATATAGCATCAACACAAGGAAGAAAATCATTTCCATGAAGGTAACACCATACACATCGAACAAGTATTGACCGAATTGGCTGTCATAGGAAAAACTCGACTGGAAATACGGAAATCCAATTGCAAGTAAGAACAAAAGATCAACTAAGAGAGTGCCAACAACTATGAAAAGTACAAGTTGTTGCTGTTTTGACAAACTTCTAGTAGATTTTCTATATCGATGAGCCCAAAACAATAGACCAAAAATAGAAATTATGTATATGGAAATGAGGTAGAGGAAATAAATGAATAAATTATTTATCATTCTCTCCCCTCACGCAGAAATCCATACGTTCTGTCCATAATTATTTGTGATGTAATTGGTATAAGACGAGAAATATGCACTTATTGTTACACCAGTAAGTCCACCGTAAGCTCCCCATGCAATATTTGGCCAAATCGTACAACTGTTTCCATTTGAAAGATGCCCATACCACCCAATTGAAGAAGCAAAAGTACCTACTACAGTGATCCATGGATAATAGTAGTCGTTTTGCATGTATATCCACATATATTTCTGTCCAGATGGTTCATTTGCATATGTAGATTCATATGTAATTGTAATGGCGTTCGTAATTTGGTATAACGTTAATCCTATTGCTACACCTACAATTGCACCAGCTATAACTCCAATAGGTCCACCCCAGGAGCCACCGATAGCCCCAGCCGTTAAATAGCCAGCAATGCCGCTGACAGCAGCTCCTCCTAATAATCCACCAATAGTAAAGTAAAATTCGAGGTTGTTGTAATTAGTCTGAGCCAAACTTCCAAACCACAATATGTTATAATTATCTTGTTCACCATAATTAAGTTGTCCCCAGTAGCCTTGCCATGGAGCATACCATGGGCCCGGGTACCACCAAGATATACTGAAATAGTTCACAGTTACCATGACATACTCTCCTGTTGATTTAGGAAAATTACCTGGCAATGTTGCTGGAGAGATATGGGATGCAATTGCTGCAATGCCTTTCCCCTTTACATGATAGGATGTATTGCTTCCTTGGTTATATTGAATTTGCCTGGAGAGATTAATGGCAACATTTCTATCGATCAACTTAAAATGTGATTTCTCATTTTGTGTGAGCTGTTTTAACTGAACCTGTGCGTTTTGGTTTGACATCAGAAACTCTGAAAATAAACTTTTCAGGGAGTTACCCCCATGTGAAAGAGTCTGATAAGAACTATGATTTGTATGCGATTTATAATACCAATTCAGGAAAGAGTCTTCAATTGAACTGCTCAAGTTACTTTTGGGAAGATAACTGTTCATGAATTTTGTATTGGCATCAGGAGACGTTTTTATCTGATTAGATTTGTATGAGATGCCGTTTTCAACAGGCCCATATAAAGTAATTCCCAACTACACCACCAATATAAAAATACTGGTGAAAAAAATAAAATTTCTTTTAACTTTTTCATTCATTAGTATAGATATTTGTTTCATATATTATAAATCTTATGTTATAAGAAACTCTTCACAGAATCCTTTTTCCACTATAGAAAGTCCATATTGATTTATCGCTATGGAGAAATTGATTGCCTAAAATTGAATACATTCTCTGCTTAAAATTTCATCATAAAGATAGACTAACTCAACTTGTGCACTCTTTGGTAACTGTTTTTCTATAGATATTATATATTACATAAATTAACTCAAAAGGGAATTTCGAATAACCTTCCCTCCAGAAAAGTAATATTTATTCACGGAACACACATTTTACTGTGTGAGAGACCTGTTCGACCATGCATTGAGATAGAAATACAGAAAAAGCGGTATTAATGATTCCTTTCATTCATAAGGGTTGCAATCGACTGGAATATCTTTTGAATATTTTTGAAGAAATTGAACTATAATGAAATAGATAAGAAAAGATGATCCAACATTTCAATATGACCGCGTTTTAAATT
Source organism: Thermoplasmata archaeon (assembly GCA_021816745.1). GTDB lineage: Archaea > Thermoplasmatota > Thermoplasmata > Thermoplasmatales > Thermoplasmataceae > Cuniculiplasma. The sequence continues at coordinate 17,598 of JAKAWY010000012.1, read as the reverse complement.
TTATTCTTACAGAGCTTGTTCAAAATAGTGGATGAAGAGTAAGAAATCATGATCAGGGACGGGATATCCTTCATAAATTTCCTAGATCATCGCGATCATTTGCAAGATGCCACAATTGTATGGGTATTTCATGAAAGACTCCAAAAAACGGAAAAAGACAGGATCATATGGAATAAATTGAGAGACAAATCCGTAAGGAATATCAGGATATTTTAGATATATAACTTTGTTTTATTATTCCCATTTATGGAAAATGAAAAATCAATAGATTGTTCTAAATTCTCTTCCGTATAAGAAACATGAAATTTTATATATCCATCCAAGTGATACTTTAAAAATGAAGATCAAGGACGAGATCACCGGGAATATGAATGAATTGCCTGGATCCGGCCAGGTAATGAAGGTTTACGTATGTGGCCCGACCGTTTATGATTCCCCGCACCTGGGACATCTCAGGACGTATGTTGCCTTTGATGCCATGGTGAAATACCTGAGGCACAGAGGGGTCGAGGTGTTCTATGTCCAGAACATCACAGATATTGATGACAAGATCATCAACAGGGCCCTTGAACTCAAAGAGGACCCCATGGAACTCTCCCGGCAGTATACGGAAAAATACATGGATGCCATGAAATATGCAGGAATTAATTCCATAAGCCTGTATGCAAAGGCCACCACCCACATTAAGGATATTATAAACCAGATAAAGCGCCTGGAAAAGAAGGAGTATACTTACAAACTTCCGGACGGGGTATATTTCAGGGTCTGGATGCTAAAGAACTATGGAAGGCTTAGATCCCAGGAGGCCTCTCAGCAGAAGCAGGGAACCAGGGCAACTGTTTCAGATCTGAAAGAAGATCCAAGGGATTTCGCCCTTTGGAAGTTCAGGAAGGATGGAGAACCATCCTGGAGATCACCATGGGGAGAAGGAAGGCCGGGATGGCACGTGGAAGACACTGCTATTGCACTTTCCATCTTTGGAAGGAAGTTCCACCTGCATGGTGCCGGAAGGGATCTTGTTTTCCCGCACAATGAAGCTGAACTTTCCATCATGACTGCATTGAAAAATGATCCTGAAGTCTGCGGTTCATGGATTTACACGGGTATTTTAAAAATAAATGGGGAGAAAATGTCAAAATCCCTTAAGAATTTCATATCAGTGGAGGAGCTGATGGAAAAATACAGTGGAGAAGAGTCAAGATATGCATTCCTCTCCTCAAATTATTCATCTGAGATGGATTTTTCCTGGGAAATGATGGAGGAGGCAAGAAAGAACACATCCTACATACAGACTGCTTATCTCAGGCTGGCAGAATCAAAGGAAAAAGGAGCAAAAATAGATATAACTGCATTCAGGAAACAGCTTTACGATGCCCTTGAGGCGGATTTCAACACCAGGGAGGCAATCTCGGTGATTATGCAGCTAAGCAGGGAGATTATAAAGAATGCCCCCCTTGAAAATGGAAGTGCCATGAAAGCTGCTAAACTCCTGAAGGATGCAAACACTTTCCTGGGCATTATACCCATCCGTGAGGCCGGTGAAATCAAGGATTCAACTATAAATTCCCTGATTAGACTCAGGGAGGATCTCAGGAATAAAAAGATGTTTAAGGAGTCTGATTCTGTGAGGAATGCGCTCAAAGATTCGGGTATTATACTGGAGGACGGAGTTAATGGGACAACCTGGAAAAGAGAGTAAAAGTGCCCTGATAGTTGTGGATTTGGTAAGGGATTTCGTGGATCTTAAGTTTAAGAGCCCTGAATCAGTAAATGTTGCTGAAAAAACAATCAAAATTGCCAAGGCTTCCAGTGGAAAAATCCCGATTATTCTCACCAGGGACGCACATATACCCAATGATCCTGAATTCAGGATCTGGGGTGAGCACTGCCTGGATGGAACTGCAGGATCTGAATTCTATGGGGATCTTCAAAAATTAGGTAACCGCATTATTTCCAAGAGGCACTACGATGCATTCTTTGGAACAGATCTTGATTCTTACCTTAAGGATACAGGCATAACTGATCTCTTCATATGTGGCATAAGCACAGACATCTGTGTGCTGCACACAGTTGCTGGAGCATTCTTCAGATCATATAAGATAACAGTCCTGGAGGATCTCTGCTGCAGCATTGAACCTGAAAACCACAAAACTGCCCTGAACACCATGAAATCCATTTATGGGGTTGACATTAGGGAATCATCCATTCTTAAGGTGATTTGATGAAGGGAAAATATTTCATTGCCGATCAGGAAGACATAGATAAAAAACTTGCAAGTGACGTTTATTTCAGCAGAACTATCCCTTTCGTGGAACAGAATGACGGAAAGGCAATAACTGCAGAAATTACTGCTTCCTCCGATGAAATCATAAATTTTACGGGCGTACAGGAAATACTTAACCTTCTTGAAGGGAAAAATATCAGCCTCCGCACCCTTCCTGAGGGAACTGTCATCAGAAGCAGGGATAGTGCTGGAATACCGATTCCCTTTGTCATCATAGAAGGGATTTATGAATCCATAATGGAGTACGAAACATCCCTCCTTGGATTTATCTGCCAGTCGTCCGGAATTAGCACTCAATCCTCGAAATTCTTCCAGGAAATATACCCAAAGGAATTCGTTTCATTTGGAATAAGGAGAATGCACCCGGCTATTTCCCCTATGATAGACAGGGCTGCTTTCATTGGTGGTGCCTCAGGCGTATCAGGAATACTTGGTGGAGAGCTTACAGACACCATTCCAGTGGGAACAATGCCACATTCCATTGCCATAATAATGGGTGAAGAGAAGGCATGGGAGTATGTGTACAATAATTCCCCAAAAGGGAAAAGGACTCTCCTCATAGACACCTTTGGCGATGAGAAGATTAAGGCACTGGAAATTGCAGAGAAGTTTCCGGAAACCGATTATATCAGATTGGATACCCATTCAACCAGGAGAGGCAATTTTGCATCCATTGTGAGGGAAGTGAGATGGGAATTGGATCTCAGAGGGCATAGCCGCATCAAGATCATGGTGTCAGGAGGGCTAAAGCTTGATCAGATAAGCGAACTGAAAAAAGCAGGAGCTGAGCTTTTTGGCGTTGGAACTTCCATAGCTTCTGCAAAACCCATTGACTTTGCCATGGACATTGTCCAGGTGGAAAAGAAACCCATTTCAAAGAAGGGAAAATACTCTGGTTCAAAGGATGTGCTGAAATGCAGGGAGTGCGATAATGTGAGAGTTGTCCCTAAAGGTATACCTCTTCAATGCCACGGGCCCATGAAAAGTGTTATGGTAGAAGTGCTGCATGAGGGAAAAAAGGTAATGGAACCTGAGACTGCGAAGGAAATAAGGGCCAGATCGGTTGAAATGGCCCTGAAACTTATTCAGGCAAGGATAGAATAAGGTTTCTCATCACTGGTTTCCCATTTTATTCAAATTGAAAACTTCTGCAGAAATTCCAAAAAATATTCAATAACATTATTTACTGACGGGGATTGATAATTGATCAGAATGCCGGTAATAATTGTTGTTGCACCACCTGATGATTTTGAAATTAAGAATGCACTCAGGGCAGACCTTGCCTGGAAACTTTTTCTTCCAGATTTTATCGGGGATCTTCCTGGAATAAATAAAGGAAATACAATGCAAATGCGCCACTGGCTCTGGACTGGCCTCTCGGGAAAACTTGGATTTTTGAAAAAAGAGGAGGAGACAGTCTACATCGTGGCACCAACACTTACGGATGAAG
>JAKAWY010000012.1:0-13764 GCA_021816745.1 Thermoplasmata archaeon | reverse complement strand
GGAATAAATAAAGGAAATACAATGCAAATGCGCCACTGGCTCTGGACTGGCCTCTCGGGAAAACTTGGATTTTTGAAAAAAGAGGAGGAGACAGTCTACATCGTGGCACCAACACTTACGGATGAAGGGAGGGATTTTCTAATACGTACCTGCTCTCTCTGGACAAATGAAGTATTTCTCATTGGTAAGGGAAATGTGAATTTTGATCTGGATTCTAAAGGTGAAAATCTGTGGACTGCACCGGTTGTCAACCTTCTCAGGGATTACCAGGAAGGGACGTCCCTTGCCAGGTTAACTGAAAATCATGAGGATGGAATTCATACATATTTCTGGCCCCTTCTTGGCGCAGGCAGATCATTTCCAAGGGTATACAGCCTGAACCCGGGAGGGACTTATTCCAGATTCCATAGCCACACGGCTAGGGAAGAACTTTACCTTGTACTGAAAGGAGAAGGGACCATCAGGATAGAAAAACATGACTGCCATGTAATAGAGGGAGATCTCATTGCTAAACCTACCGGCCCCGATATATCTACACAGTTTCTCGCCGATAAGGGAAAAGAAATGAAGATTCTGGACATTGAAATCTTTCCTGATAATGAGAGAAGATCAAAGGATGCTGTGTTTTATCCGGATCATGGAGAACTAGATCTCTTTGGAGAAGGTTGGGATTTGACAATTCCGGCAGATGCCATAATGAGCAGCAGGGATGCCATGGAAAATTATGATACAGGATACCGGAGAAAAGTAGACGGAACCTGGGAACCCTCAGACATTCGTGGTTTTAAAAAGAGGGAAAAAAATTAATATGAAGATTACTGGATCTTGCAACTGACAATCTTCACATCAGTCAGGGGCCTGTCGCCTCTGGCAGTCTTGGTCTTTCCTATTTTCTCAACAATGTCCATTCCCTCTGAAACTTTTCCAAATACAGGGTGCTTTCCGTCAAGATACAGGTTATCCACAAGATTTATGAAAAACTGGCTTCCACCTGTGTTGGGTCCGGCATTTGCCATGGAAATGGTCCCCTTCCTGTTGTGGTTGTCCTTGGAGAACTCATCTTTTATTGTATATCCAGGTCCACCCGTTCCATTTCCCTTTGGATCTCCGCCCTGGATCATGAATCCATCAATGACCCTGTGGAAAATGGTTCCATTATAGAATCCCTTCTCTGCAAGCTTGATGAAGTTGCCGGCAGTTATGGGCATATTCGCGTCATCCAGATCAATCACTATCTTTCCCATGTTGGTTTCTATGTGTGCTTTCTTCATCTTTATCAGCCATGCATGCCATTTTCATTTATATTCTTGACTCTTTGATGCTGTTATTTTACAGATCAATTCAACGGGACACCATGTTTTCCTTCATTAATTACCGGAAATAAGTTTCAGATTGAACTGAACTTTTTCCCTCGGAGTCATATGATCAGATTCGGTTAATGAATAGGATAAAAAGGTTAAAGATGCCAAAGAAACTGTTATACACATATAATAAATGGAGATATGAGAGAGATGGAAAATGAGGAGTTTATAGGATCAGGATTCGATCCCTCAGATATCGGCAAGTCCTGGGAAAATTTTTTCCAGAAATACAATTATTTTGACCTCATTACAGAGATGAGTTCGCATTATCCGGAAGAGAGGAGCCTCTATGTCTCCTATGAGAAACTGGATGAGTTCAGCCCGGAATTCGCGCAGTACCTCATCACCAATGCTGAAGAAACCATTGAACTGGGTGTTGACGTCATAAGGCGTTTCATCTCCAGTCCCAGCATGGCCATGGGCAGCAAAAACCAGAATTCTATCATCGTGAACATAAGGATAATGGAACTCCCTGAAAACCTGAAGATAGAGATAAGAAACTTAAGAAGCATAAATGTCGGAAGGCTCCTGAGCATCACAGGCATAGTTAGGAAAAGTGCTGAAGTTGTTCCAAGACTGTATAACGCAGCATTCATGTGCTCATTCTGCGGGCATATCACATACCTCCTGCAGCAGAAGGGCAGGCTGGACGTACCGGACAGGTGTGACAACAGCGAATGCGGGGCCACTGAGAAGTCAAAGCCAAAATTGCTGCTCAAAGTGGAAGAATCAAAATTCATTGATACCCACAAGATTGAGATACAGGAAGAGCCGGAAAACATCAGTGGAGGTTCCCAGCCCCTGAGGCTCATAGCTGTAATTGAAGATGACATTGCTGGAAACGTATTTCCTGGTGACAGGGTAACACTGGATGGTATCCTTAAGGCAGAACAGAAGGTACTGGGCGGAAACATGCTCACAGAGTTCACCACTCACCTGTTTGTCCTTAATGTAAGAAAAGCCACAAAGGAAGTGGATGACATCGTAATCTCCCCTGAAGAGGAGAGGGAAATACTAGAAATCGGGAAGGATCCAAAAATACTGGATAAACTGGCCGCTTCCATAGCACCCACCATCTATGGCCTTGAGAACATAAAGAAAACACTGGCCCTTCAGATGTTTGGAGGCGTAAGGAAAACCATGAAGGACGGCACAACCATCAGGGGAGATATCCACATAATGATGGTGGGGGATCCTGGTACAGCTAAATCCCAGCTTCTCAGGTACATGTCTGAAATTTCACCCAGGGGAATACTTGCCATTGGTAAGGGATCCAGTGCAGCAGGATTGACTGCGGCTGCAGTAAGGGATGAATTCGGTGAAGGAAGATGGACACTTGAGGCAGGAGCGCTGGTATTGGCTGACAATGGATTTGTGGCCATAGATGAATTGGACAAGATGGATGTGAAGGATACCGCTGCAATGCATGAGGCCATGGAGCAGCAGACTGTCACAGTTTCAAAGGCAGGAATTATTGCGACCCTGAAATCCAGGTGCTCAGTCCTGGCAGCAGCTAACCCTGAAAAGGGAAGGTATGATGAGAATTCCGATTTGATGGATCAGATTAAATTCCCGCCACCACTTATTTCAAGGTTTGACGTTATATTCAAGATGGTGGACAGGCCTGACGAAAAGAGGGATTCTGAACTGGCAAGCCATGTCCTTAATGCCCACAGGCTGGGAGAAATATACAGAAGTTATGAGATCAGGAATGAGGAAGAGCCAGTCATGGATGAGGAGGAGAAGGTATATGAGCCGCCATTTGCAAAGGAAACCCTGAGAAAATACGTGACATACGCCAGGAGCCATATTGTGCCAAAACTTACCCCGGACGCCATTGAATACCTCAGAGAAGAGTATGTGAGGACAAGGAATCCGCCGGGCCTCAGGAAAGAGGGCAGAAATGCAGTTCCTATCACTGCAAGGCAGCTGGAATCCACCATCAGGCTTGCTGAGGCCTCAGCCAAGGCCAGATTATCTCCAGCAGTGACCCTGGAGGATGCCATTAATGCAAAAACCATAGTGGATTCATTCCTCAGGGAGATCTCCTCTGACAAGAATGGCATAGATATTGACATGCTGGAGACAGGGATGAGCTCCTCCAGGAGATCAAGCATAGATGATCTTGTGCACATCATAAGAGAGCTTAAATCCATGAAGAAAGGGGCCCCTCCACAGGAAAACGATGTGATAGATGAGGCAATTTCCAGGGGTATGAGCAGGGAAGAGGCATTGAGAGCCATTGATAAGGCCATCAAGACCATAATCATGTACAGGCCCATGGACAAATGCATAGATGTGGTGTAAAGGATGACTTTGGACATTAACATGAAGATGCTGCATGTGAAAGATGAAATTGTGCTCAGTGCTGCCGATCATTCCCTTATGGGCAGGACTGTCTCTGAAAACGGGATGCATATCACCGTGAATGAGAATTTCTACGGCGAGTCCACTGTAACCCTGAAGTTCCTTGATGAGGCAATGGCAATTTGCACCATCGGTAATTTTGTTGGTGAAAAAACCGTGGGAAGGGCCGTGAAAAATGGCCTGGTTGATCCGGAGAACATCATCATGATTTCCGGAGTGCCACATGCACAATTTGCCAGGATGCTGTGAAAGATGGCCCAGAAAGAAGCCATGGTGAGAAATATTTTCAAGGATATCAGCAGGAATTACGATCTTTTTGATTCACTGATGAGCTTCGGGATGGACAGAAGATGGAGAAGGATCGTGGTGGACATGTTAAATGCATCCGATGGGATGAAATTCATGGATGTGGGTGCAGGTTCAGGCAAAACATCAAAGGAAATTGTTGACAGGTTCCCCTCCTCACATGTGGAGGCTGTGGATATTACAAAAGAAATGTACCCCGGTGGGCTGAGGAATGTTAATTTTAATTTGGCCTCAGCAGAATCTTTGCCATTTCAGGATGGATCATTCCAGAGAATCGTGTCGTGTTTTCTCACAAGGAATGTGGATTCCCTGCAGAAATATTTTCAGGAGGCATACCGTTGCCTGGAGGATGGGGGCATTTTCTGCAACATGGATATTTTTGATCCGGGAAAAAACCTTATTTCTCCTTTATTCAGGATATATTTCTACAAAATGATGCCCCCGGTAATGGACAGGGCAAGCAGGAGTTCATCATATTCATACCTTGCAGGCTCTGTAAGGAAATTCATAGGGCCGGAGAAAATGAAAGCAATGCTTTTGGAATCAGGTTTCAAAAGGGTGGAAATCCGAAAACTCGCAGGGGGAACTGTTTACATTCATAAATGTATTAAATAATGTTATAAAGAATAATATACACTAATGTATAAATATAATCATTTCATACCTTTATCTGTGTATAACATTAATAATGTAGAAATTATTCCTGAATACTGGTACAATATTGTTCCTGATCTCCCTGAACCACTGGCCCCTCCAAGAGATCATGATCCACTGAATTCTTCCCTGGATCTTCTTAACAGGATACTTCCTGCAGAGGTTCTCCGGCAGGAATTCACTTCCAGCAGGCATGTCAGGATCCCTGAGGAAGTCATGGAACAGTATGCCCAGATAGGAAGGCCAACCCCCCTGATCAGGGCAGTCAACCTGGAGAAATTCCTGGGGTTCAATGGGAAAATTTTCTTTAAGTACGAAGGGGCAACTGTCACAGGCTCCCATAAGATCAATGCAGCAGTCCCCCAGGCATTTTATGCAGCCATAGAGGGAATAAAGGAGGTTGCCACTGAAACAGGTGCTGGCCAGTGGGGAACGGCCACTGCACTGGCGGCATCCCTGAACAACATTAAATCAAAGGTTTTCATGGTCAGCGTCAGCTTCATGCAGAAACCTCTGCGAAAGAAGATCATGGAGATTTACGGCGGGGAAGTTGTTTCAAGCCCCAGCAACCTTACTGATTTTGGAAGGGCTATGCTCAAAGAAGATCCCTCACACCCGGGATCACTGGGGATAGCCATCAGCGAAGCGGTGCAATACACACTGGATCGTGGAATTAGATATCTGATGGGAAGTGTTGAGAATTCAGTGATCACATACCAGTCCATCATAGGCCAGGAGGCTTCCAAACAACTGGAAATCCTTGGAGAGGAACCTGATGTTCTTATTGGATGCGTAGGTGGAGGAAGCAATTTTTCAGGCTTTGTCTTTCCATTCATGAAATCCAAGGTGGAGATGATCGCCACCGCAGCATCTGAGGTTCCAAAGTTTTCAAAGGGAAAATACAAATATGATCTTGTGGACACCGCAGGGATACTCCCGCAGTTGAAGATGATCTCACTGGGAGCCGATTACGTTCCACCTCCAATTTATTCCGGCGGTCTCAGATACCATGGTGCAGCCCCTGCCCTTTCCATGCTGGTCAACAACGGAAGGATAAAGACGGATGAAGTTGGAGAAGATGCCAGCAGGGAGGCCATGCAGGTGTTTGCCAGGACCCAGGGAATAGTCCCTGCACCAGAATCTGCCCATGCCATTGCAACTGCCATAAATTATTGCAGGAATCCAGCCAACAGTGGAAAAACTGTGGTGCTGAATGTCAGCGGCCATGGACTGCTGGATCTTTCCATTTTTGGTGAATAAATGAAGCTCGCCCTTTATTTTACATTCCCCTACCCGTCTTTGGAAAGATTCGGGAAATATATGGAGATCATATCAGATGTGAAGTTTGAATATGCTGAGCTCGGAATTCCCACCAAGTACCCATATTATGACGGGCCCCAGATCAGGAAGACCCATGGTGTTGCACTAAAGGAATTTTCAATGGAATCACTCGGCAAACAGGTATCCATCCTGAAATCTCAGGGAAAGAAGGTGTATGCGCTGGCATACTGCAACCTTTTCAGTGAAAATCCGGGAGAATTCATGGAAAAACTTTCAGCTGCAGGGATTGATGGCATCATTCTGCCAGATCTCCTGACAGATTTCTACCATGAAAGAAAAGAGATAATCCATTCTGTCCATGATCACGGACTTGAGGCCATACCCTTCTTTAATGCCTCCACTCCGGATCACTCCATTGAGGAGATTCTTTCAATTACCCATAGCTGGATATATTTTGGCCTTCAGCCTTCCACGGGAATAAAGGTTCCATTGAGAATAGATGAGATGTACAAACGTATCAGATCTCTTTGTGGAAGCAGGGAGATAATCGTTGGTTTCGGAATTGACGGGCCTGAAATGATCAGTGAACTGAAAACTGCAGGCTTTGATGGCATTGCGGTGGGATCTGCTTTCATCAGGTCCATGGATGAAGATAATATTAGTGCCTTTGAGAAACAGGCTAAAATGCTGGAGGCTGAAACTCATGGAAAATGAACTGGAAGAAATAATCATGGGGAAGAATGGCAGCAGGGAAGGATTGAGGAAACTGGCCATTGAACTTTCATCCACAGACTCTTCTGATTCTGCCAGGGCAGCCTTTCTTTCCTCCATTCATGTGAGGGGGGAAACACCTGAGGAAATAGAGGGATTCTCCTATGGAATACTTTCACTTTCCACTTTGGGGCAGTTCAGGGACTGTTCCGATATTGTAGGGACAGGCGGTGACAGGAAAGGAACAATAAATGTGAGCACTGCTGCGTCCTTAGTGTGCTCATCCCTGGGAATTAGGATTGGAAAACATGGGAACAGGAGCATAACAGGGAAATTTGGAAGTGCAGATTTCATGGAGGCCTGCGGATACAAATTCGATATGGAAAAGGAAGAAGTAATCAAGAGGCTAAAGGAGGATAATTTTGTCTTCATACTGGCCCCAATGTATAATGCTTCATTCAGGTCTTTTTCAGAAGTCAGGAAGAAACTTGGGCATCCAACCATTTTCAACATCATGGGCCCAATTACCAATCCACTGAATCCGTCCAGGGCAGTGGTTGGATCCACCACGACGGAAATACAGAACACCCTGGCCAGGGTCATGGCATTAAGGGGAATGAAAGGATATTCCATAAGATCAGAGGATGGAATGGATGAAATCTCAACCAACGGACTTTCATCACTCCTTGAAGTAAGAGGGGAGATCAAAGAGCATATGGTTGATGGCTCAAGAATAATTGGAAGAAGGGTGGATGATGCAAACATAATGGCCCAGAGCAGGGAAAAAATACTTTCATTGACTCTTTCCGGGCTGAAAGGTGAGAATCCAGATGCAGCATCATTTATAGCATTGAATGCAGCACCCTGCATCCTTCTGAACAGAATTACAGATTCACTGGAAAGTGCTTACAAGTTGGCAATGAGTGCAATTCAGAACGGTAAAGCGTTCTCCACTCTCGTAAATATAACAGGTGGCAAAGCCAGGGAGGTGCTGAGCATTGTTTCTTAAGATATGTGGAATCACCAGAACTTCAGATGGAATCCTGGCCCATGACATGGGATCAGACATACTTGGTGTGGTAATGTCACCACAATCTCCCAGGAGAGGATCCATGTCAGTAATAAATGAACTCAGGGATCTGGGATTTCATGTTGCTGCAGTGCACACCTCCATGATGGATGCAATCAGCATGCAAAGTGAAGAGGATTATGCACAGCTTCATTTTGATCATGTATCCGAACAGGTGGAACAAATCAAAGAAACCGGCAGGAAAGTTATATCTGTGGTATTTGAGAACACCAAAATGGAAAGGGTGGAAGAGCTTTCAAACGTATCAGATCTTGTATTGCTGGAGAAAAAACCGGATATCTCACAGCACATTGATAAGTTCAGAAATATCATTGGCCCCAAAGTTGGCGTTGCTGGAGGGATAAATTCAGTGAACCTGAAAAAGGTCATGAAATACTATCCGGGAATAGTTGACGTGAGCAGTTCCCTGGAATCCAGTCCGGGGATAAAGGATGAAAACAGGATAAGGGAATTTTTCAGGGAGGTGAGAAGAATTGAACTCGCTGGCTTTGAGGATTCCTGAATTGATTAAATCCACTGGCAATTTTGCCTATTTCTGTTCTTTCTCAGATGAGAACCGTATACATGGAGAAGAAACCCTGTTTCTTGGAAGAGATTTCAAAACAGGCACAGATCCGACTCCCCTTGACGGACTGCAAAATGAGATTCCCGTCATAGTTTCTTTTTCCATGGTTCACAGCATATGGAATTTCAGGAACACAAAAGAATCTTACCCCAGGCTTGTCTATTTCCATCCTGATTCCACGGAAAAGGGGGAATATATCAGGAATAAACCCTTCACCGGAAATCCATTTTCAGGGGATTCAACCGATAAGGAATTAGAGGGAAAGATACGAAAAATGATCAGGAGCATCAGGGAAGGAGAAATGCTCCAGATTGTACTTTCCAGGGAATTCGGGCCCCTTGACGTTGATCCTGTGGAGAGATTCTTCAGCTTTTTGTCAAATGACCGGTCCATGTATGTGTTCTTCTACAGGATTGGCCCCTACATGGTACTGGGCAGCTCCCCTGAAAACCTGATCACCCGATCAGGAAGAAGGGTAATGATTGAGCCTATCGCAGGAACCAGAAAAATTTCCATGGATCCCGTGAGCAACCTGGATATGGAGAAAGAACTTCTTTCAGACAGGAAGGAACTTCAGGAACACCGCATGCTTGTGGATCTTGCAAGGAATGATCTGGGGAAAGTTTCACTGCATGGAAGCGTTCAAGTTACCTCATCCATGCGAATCAGGAGGTTCTCATCTGTTATGCATATTGTCAGCACCGTGGAATCCACACTCAGGGAGGATGTGAAGAACAGTGAACTGCTGAAGGCAGTATTCCCTGCTGGAACGGTTTCCGGTGCACCTAAGGAAAGAGCCATCGGACATATACTGGAACTTGAAGGGGATGAAAGGGGGCCATATGCAGGCGCAGTGGGAATTGCTTCTCGCGATTCCATGACACTTGCACTGGCCATCAGAACCCTGTACACAAAGGATGGAGAAATTTACACCCGTGCAGGGGCAGGCATAGTGAAGGATTCTATACCGGAAAGGGAGATGATGGAGATTTTCATGAAGGCATTTACGGCATCAGGAGGTGAATTGTGTGGAACTGTTGATCATTGACAACCATGATTCCTTTGTATTCAACATTGTTCAACTGATTGGAAAGCTTGGTGCAAAGTACAAAGTGGTGAGCAATGAGGAGGCACACCTGGTAGATCCAGATAATTTTGAAAAAATTATCATTTCTCCAGGCCCGGGAACACCAATGAACAGCATCGACAGGGGGACCATAGACCAGCTTTTGCCCAAATTAAAAAGCCAGAAGATACTGGGTGTCTGCTTCGGCCACCAGCTTCTTGGAATGAAGATGGGATCCGGAATTTACGTGATGAAGGAACCCATGCACGGAGAGGTGGACACCATGGTTCATGGAATTTCACCATTATACGCGGACGTTCCCGAAAGATTCATGGCCGTCAGGTACCACTCCCTGGCCCTGGATCCGTCCAGTGAACTTCAGGTAGATTGTGTTTCTGCCACTGATAAAACTGTCATGGGCTTCCACAGCAGGGATATGCACAGGTTTGGGGTGCAGTTTCATCCGGAGAGCCTGTATTCAGAGTACGGGGAAAGAATTATCTCAAACTTCCTGGAGGCCTGCTGATGTCTGTGGTGGAAGAGATTTACGAACAGAACAGGAAAAGAAAACTGTCCTTGGTGAATCGGAGAAAGAGGCCTGTCATATCTCTGGAAAGCAGCTTCAGGCGTGCCATGGATTCTCATAGAGAGGGAATAATGGTTGAATTCAAGAGAAAGTCCCCTTCCGGCTTCAAGGGAGGTTCCATCTCTGGAATTGAATCTTTCAAGGCTCTGGCAGGGATGGGTGCTGATGCCATCAGCGTCTTGACAGAACCTGAACAGTTCATGGGAAGCATGGAAGATGGAGTCATGCTTCAGGATCTTTCAATTCCCATGCTCATGAAGGATTTTGTCTGCAGCAGGGAGATGATACTTTCAGGATACATGCACGGATTTGATGCCTTCCTGCTCATAGCAGATTTCCTGGATGAAAGTGAAATAGATGATCTTTCCACCTATGGAATCTCTCTGGGAATGGACGTTCTCATTGAATTTCATGGAATAGAATCTTTAAGCAGGATTCCTGAGGGAAAGGGAATAATCACAGGATACAACAGGAGAAACCTCCGAACCCTCACCATGGAACCCAGGGAGCTGGAGGCTTTGCAGGCCATGTCAGGAAGAAAAGGAATACGCATACTGGAGAGCGGGATCGACAGGGAGAATTATCCAGGCCTCACAGGAATCGGATACGATGGATTCCTTGTGGGTGCATCCATATTGAATGAACCACAATTTTTTAAAGAAATTAAAGAGGGAGGAAGAAATTATGTTGGCGGAAAGAATGCTTAAGGTAGATGAACTGTTCCAGGAAGGCAAGCTTGCCTTCATCGCAGGCCCATGCTCCGTGGAAGGGAAGAAGATGCTGGAAGAAACAGCCTCATTCCTTTCCGGACTGGGAGTGAAGATGCTCAGGGGGGGCCTGTTCAAGCCCAGGACCTCACCTGACAGTTTTCAGGGGCTGAGAGAAAAGGGACTGTCCATTATGAGGGAAGTCGCAGACGACTATGGAATGATCATGATCACCGAGGTCATGGATGCAGAGAACATTTCAATGGTGGGGCAGTACACAGATGTGTTCCAGGTTGGAAGCAGGAACAGCCAGAATTTCCCTTTGCTGACAGCACTGGGAAAGCAGAAAAAACCGGTTTTGCTTAAAAGGGGATTTGGAAACACCACTGAAGAATTTTACCAGTCAAGCAGGTATATTTCCAGCCAGGGAAATGATCAGATCATACTGGTGGAAAGAGGTATAAGGACCTTTGAGGATTCAACAAGGTTCACCCTGGATATCTCAAGCATTCCGGTGATGCGAAAGAGGGTTGGATATCCCATAGTAATTGATCCGAGCCATCCTGCAGGTAAAAGGGAATATGTTGAGCCACTATCACTGGCTGCCGTTGCTGCAGGGGCCAATGGACTTATGATTGAAGTTCATCCGGATCCTGATAATGCCCTTAGTGATGGAATGCAGCAGGTAAATTTCGAACAGTTTGAACAGATTTACAAAAAAGCTTTGGTCATAAGGAATGCCATGAATTCAGGATTTTGATTCCTTCAGGTAATCCTTCACCAGTTTTTTCATGGCTCTCCTGAGAGTTTCCGAAAGTGATGAGGTGGAAATTCCAATAATTTTTGCAATTTCTGTGAGGGATGCTTTCCTCTCGTTCTCAAAATATCCCAGTTCATAACACATTTTGAGAACACTGAATTCCCTGTCTGAAATCTCTATTTTCTTCTCTTCAGGTCCTTCAAGAATCAAAGGTTTAAGATCAGCTTCCTCCAGTTTCTTCATCAGCCTTCGCATGGCACCCCGGTTTTCCACCAGTACTCGGTAATTAATCCTGTTGTTGTCCACAGAGGTGCTGGAAAGTATCACTGCTTCGCTCAGCGCCATCGCCTTGCACGCAGAACAGCTTTTACCATATACCCAAATCTTCTTCTGTCCCATCCTGGCTACATTTATGGACAGTTTTTTCAAAATAAGCATGTCTCTGTCAGTGAAGTTATCCTTCTCGAAACTGTGAAGGGTTTCATCGGGCTCAATCTTAAGCCTCGATATTGAACTCACACCGCTCATTTTCATAACGGCATCCACAATCTTGCAATCGTCCCTCTGGACCTGGATCAGTATTTCAAGAGGATAATTCATAACACCCTATATGTAAGGCTAATATAAATTTTGTAATATCATAGAGAAAATGCCTATATCAGCTTTTCAGCATGGCTTTTCTCAGATCGCCTGCAGTGGATTCTATCTGTGCAAAAGCATTGTGCGGGTGAATGCTTTCATCGCTCTCTGAACTGATGGTGACAAGGGTATCATCCTGGAGATCCACTTCCTTGAGAAGCCTTGATGCAATTTCCCTTACTATGTCCTCCACGAACATGGGTTTAAGGTGAGCATCCACAACCAGTTCCCCTTCGTCCCTTCTCTTGAGGACTGGCAGAAGAACCCCATTTACCACAGATTCTCCAACTTCAATCAGCTTGAAGGCTTCAATGCTGATTTCCCTTCCGGTTTCCAGCGATATTCTCACAGTATTTCTCTGGTTGTGGGTAATGACAGGGATTTTCCTGAGGAACTCCTCTCCTTCAGGATGAGAATCTGATATGATTGATCTGGCGCTTTCCATGGCGCATGGGCATGCATTCATCCCGGTAAATTCAACGCCAATTTTCTGGATTATGTTCCCGTTTCTCTCCAGGGTGGTGGCTGAATCAAGCCTGTAAGAAACAAAGGATTTTCTTCCGCTACCTGAAGATGCCACTGCAAATACTTCTGTCTTCAGTGATACGTGGCTCCTTTCGGAGTAGTTAAAACGATTCAGAGTGTCCTTGGCTATCTCAAGGGTTACCTTTTCAATGGAGATTTCCTCTTTTCTTTCCATGGCAATGCTGTTTATGGCCTCCACTGCCCTAGACATGTCTGCACCTTTCCTGGATGCGGGAATATCCACATATGACTCAATATCCGCAACTATATGGTTGACGTGATCTCCACGCCTGATAGTCAATGGAACCCTTACTTTTTTTACCCCAACCCTTCCGATAGAAATTTTGTGGGTTGAAGCCGAACTCTGGACATCCTCCAGGTCTCTCATAAAAAATCTACTGGCCCGTCTGGGCACCGTATGCCTTCTGGATGGCCTGCTCCAGTTCCCTGTATTTTTCCTCCAGAGATTTCTGCTGCTTTTCCAGTGTTTTGATCCTGATTTCACTCAGTTCTTTCTGTTCCTTAAGATCTTCTACTAATTTTGATCTGTCATCCACCTTATAGAGGACTGGCCCCACACTTCTGTAAACAGGAGTTCCTTCACTGATCTTTTCCAGTTCGTCTATGGTTTTTGAAAGTTCTTTTATCCTCATGTCCATCTGATATTTCTGGGTGCCCAACTGCTCAATCTGGCCCTCAATCTGCTGGGCCTGCTTAATCTGGTTCTGTAAATAATTGCTTATTCCTCCTTCCATTCTAATCACCACTGAAGATTCGGTCCGCTATAACAAGCCATTTCTGTATGGATCCCATAACGGCCCTGAGTGATGCTATATCGCCGGCTCCTATATAAATTGTGAAATTTTCACTGTTTTCTCTGATCTCCACCCATGCCCTGCCAGATTTTCCATCTATGTTTTCCCTGATTGATTCAACATGTTTTGTGAATCTGCTTTTTTCCAGTGAAATGCTGGCATGAAATGGTTGTTCCTCAATTCCCATAATGATGTATTCCCATGGGAACATGTCAAAAATATATATTTGTGTTAGGTATCACGGTTTACAATCAGGGCTCGTGGCCTAGTCTGGATAAGGCACCGTCCTTCTAAGTCGGTGATCGTGGGTCCGAATCCCACCGGGCCCGTT
>JAKAWY010000011.1:25436-29846 GCA_021816745.1 Thermoplasmata archaeon | reverse complement strand
GGAATTAATTTAGGAATTACTCTCACACTTCTATATTTCCTTCTGTTTTTATCCATATTCGTCTTCATGCAGATAAATGGATTGCTGAAATCCATTTCTTCCCTATTTCTCATTCTGGGAAGCCAGATTATTCTGGTGAATTTTACCGCCATTACTTCTTCGATTTACCTTATTTTCAGCATCATTCTGATTGCACTGGGTTTCATGCTGTTTTCGTTTCCATACAGATCGTTCAGGCCAGCGAATAAGAATTCTGGAAACCATGATACAGAAGATGAAAGCCCCAACCAGGATAATCTATCCAATCCATCGGTATCCAACTTAAAATTAAGGGATTCAAGGGAGATACATGAAACACTTTTCATCCGTGGAACCTGTATAAATTGTGATTCAGTGGAATTTTACCGGAAGGTTGATGGTTTGGAATGCAAGAAATGCAAAACCCTGAATTCCAGCCATGAGAGGCACTTTAATTCATTCAACGTTGCTGAAGGCAGGCTTGGGGCCAGATAAAGCCAGCCTCCTGAAGTAGAAAATTGAAAATGCCAAAGATGGAAGGAATAGCAGCAGGCTGTATTTGTAATTAAATAATGAAAGCAGGGTATCTCCTCCGAAGGAACCTGTCACAAATCCAATGGCGAAAAGAGTTTCATAATAATACACCCCATTTCTGGGACTCTCCGATTCCCCGATATAGCTCAGGATTTTTGAAAATCCCATGCTTCCTCCCATACCGGCCATCAACAGTGCCAATGCAATGCTCATAAATGAAAAATTCAGTAAAAGTAAAAGGTAAGAGGCTGAAAAAATAGAAGTTATCCATGCAAACTGATCAGTGGAGAGTTTCCTGGAATAATGGGAAATAATAGATCCAAAAGAGAAAGCAATTCCGAAGATTCCTATCAGTATTCCTATTTCAATATAGCTGAATCCACTATTTTTCATAAGTGGAGTCAGTACAAAGGATGTGTAACCTATGGCTATTCCCATCAGAATCATTGGAACAAGCTTCACATAATCCAAGGTCCCCTCCCTCTTTCCTTTTCTCTCTTTGAAGTCGACAGGTTGTATAATAAATCCAACAATGGAGCTTATCATCACAATAACATATACTGGATCAAACCCCAGAAATTGAATGACAATCCCTGCAAAAATTGGAAAGACTCCCGAGGGAATAGCCCAGGCAGCAGCATATTTCTCTGCAGATCCCCCCGTAGGCATGAATCCAGTTTCAATTTCAGAGGAGATCCACCAGAAACTCTGTGCAATTCCAGAGCTGGCCAACAGAATTATGTACAATTCAAGTTGAATGTTTAAAATAAAAAAAGCAGTGGAAACGGCAAAGAGAAAGGCAAAGGGAAATTTAAGTGCAAAATTAATGTGTTTCATCCTGGATTTCCTGTAAAGGTATGACACAGGAATGAAAGGAAGGGAAAGTGAAACCCCTATAATTCCAATATCCTGGTAATCAACTCCAAATTTAACCAGTTTTAGTGAGAAGGTAAAGCTAAGCCAAAGCCAGCTGATAGAGAAAAGCATGGTACTAAGGAGAAAATAAGGTCCCTGGTCTATTTTTCTCCAAAAAATGCTCACAAGAAGGGATTGCAGCCGATTATTAAACCGTTCCCAAGCAAATATTAATATTTCATAATTCACACAGAAAAGTTCGGCAAACTTCCACTGTAAGTGTACAAAAATGGCAATCTCAGTTTTCTTTTTATATGTATTTGCTATTCACCAGAAGATAACCATGGTAACGAAGCCAGCGAGAATGTATACTAAGATTACTGGACCCGCCTATACCAGGAGGGAATTCATGGGAGGAGTCCCTTATCCCAAGATTACGACATTCACACACGGAAACCAGAAAAAGGACTTTCCTGTGGAATTTAAAATGATTGCCAATGAAAGCTGCCAGATCAGGCATTCTGCATTGGAAGCAACCAGGATATCCATAAACAGGAAACTCAGTGAAAGCCTGGGAATTGAAAATTTCTATTTCCAGATCAGGCCATATCCCCATCACGTAATCAGAGAACATAAAATGGCAACAGGCGCAGGAGCAGACAGGATATCAAGTGGTATGAGGGCTGCATTCGGCAGGCCTGTGGGAACAGCAGCCAGGGTATATTCTGGAGACATTGTCATATTGGCCAGGGTTACAGCTGAAGGTGCAAAAACCATGAAGGAAGCACTACATAAAGCATCCTTTAAACTTCCAACACCCTGCACAATTGAGCTTTCCAAGGGAAAAGAAATAGCCGGTAAACTCGGAATTTAATAATTTTTTCAGGAACACATCCGTAAATAGATGTGCTCTTCACTTCTTTCCATATATCAGTTCTGGATTTTTGAGTTATCGTCATTTCACTATGCAATAGTGAATGCGATTATGGCTGAAGTGATGAAGAGTATTATTCCCATTATGTAATCGATATACCTTGGTGGAACTTTTTCCAGCGTCTTTGAGAGTCCTTTCATGGTGATATAAACCATTATCAGCAGGGATATTGCACTAATCAAAGCAAAGGCTGCGAGAACTGCCAGTATGGACAAATCAGGCATGGTAGAACTGGTGAGCATTATGGGTATGAGTGCAAAATCCGGAAATGCGCTAATGGAAACAATGGATCTTATTGAAGATGAGGAATAACCCTCCTCATCGTTTGTTTCAATGTATCCATTTACTATAAAATAAAGGCCCACAATGACAAGAAGCGCTATGGATGCAAATTCAAGATAGTTAAGGAAACTTTTTACCAGAAAAAGTCCAACTATCAATGCAATTCCGGCCAGGGCCTCCGATGTAAGTGCATGAAGTGCACCCAGGCCAGCTGCACTCCCCAGGGATTTTCTTGTAGAGTATCCAAGTTTTTTAGATACCACCATCAGTGGAACCCAGTGGTCGGGGGCCAGCATATGGAGGCCACCCAAAAGGATCACGGTTAAAAGTAAAATTAGGAATAGGGACACAGTCTTGAAAATACGAATCTGTACTTAACAATAATGTCCGTTGAGGAGAAAAAATTCTATGATTTCACTGATAGAATCCAATCGGAAGGAGCAGTTACAATAATTATAATTAAATATACTTTTATAATCAGCCAACTGAGCGAGGGTAACAAAGCCTGGCCAACTGTGCAGGACTTAAGATTCTGTCTCGTAGGAGTTCGTGGGTTCAAATCCCATCCCTCGCATAACTATGGAAGTCCGATGCGTGTTCTTATTTACATGCCAAATTATGAGATCAGTATATAAATGAAGTCTCCGGAATTGTTTATATATTTTTATCATTATTTTTATTGAAAAAATTATCAATGATATTTCTTTCAAATCATGCCCTTCAGATTCTTTGTACAAGTTGAACACCCCTATACCTTTCCTTAGAAACCTTTTTTTTGAAATTTTCTGAATATCAGATCAATGTCCAACATCTGACATCCTCACACAGCTAAAGCATGTGGGCTTTCTGCTTAGAGGATCGTAAATGACCCTGAATTTCAATCACAATTCCACTTCATAAATTAATGTTACTGCAGTATCATATTTCATTTCCCTATTCCCTTCCTGAGAGATCTCAGGCCATATTTCCAGTTCAAATGGTTTCATTTATATACACATATCATGGTGAATTTTATTCGATGCCATTATATCGTGTTTAAGCACCTTAATGCTGAAATTATACCCCCATGTAAAATCAATATTCATCGATTCCTGGTGAAATATCCCAGAGGAGATTCCATGGTGAAGTGAATGTTTTCGTCATGATGGGATCATAACGATCACATCCCTATTTTCTTTAGCTTAGTATTGCTGGATTGTTCACAACAGCTCTATAAATTCCTCTACGGTAAGCCCCGATTGCTTTATT
Organism: Thermoplasmata archaeon; assembly: GCA_021816745.1. Taxonomy (GTDB): domain Archaea; phylum Thermoplasmatota; class Thermoplasmata; order Thermoplasmatales; family Thermoplasmataceae; genus Cuniculiplasma. Next base: position 25,975 of record JAKAWY010000011.1, on the reverse strand, counting down.
ATTTTCCCGAGTATTCCTTTGCCAAGTTCGCTATGCATTGGCACAATCAACGACAGTGATCCTTTGCGGAGTTTAACATGGCTCCCCCTCTGGCTTGAAACGGTGAAACCGATTTTGGAAAGTGCCTTAATCACTTCATCCGAGGAAACCACGGGTAATTTAGGCATTCACTTCTACGTCCATGATGCCCTGTGTGGTATCATTGGGTATCTTCTCCCCATGTTCCTTAAGATCTTCGATGTAAAGTTCTATGGCTTCCTTTATGTTTGCCATCACTTCTTCCAGGGTTTTACCTTGTGTGAAACAGCCGGATAGTGCCGGAACGCTTGCAACAAGGTAATTATCCTCATCTCTTTCAAGGATAACAGTGTATTTCATAGTTACAACATCCATATTATGAAAATAAAGGTTTCTCACTTAAGGGAGGATTGCTTTATGCCGGTATTGAAAAATTATGATATTTCACCTTTCAGTTTATCCATTCTCTGAGGTATGATATGAAATCTCACCTATCCTGACCTTCCTTTCACCCGTCTTTC
>JAKAWY010000011.1:0-25336 GCA_021816745.1 Thermoplasmata archaeon | reverse complement strand
TCTTTCTGGTTTTGGAGAGATACTACAGGTATCCGAAACCCTTCTCGGACTAATTGGACGATATTGATTGTGTCTGGATTCTGAATTTTACTCCATTCTCCATTCCTGAATACTTTCATGTCTCCCATGATTTCTACCTTTATTCCTCCAATCTCAAATATGCCATAGAAAGAATCATATTTCTGATTGCTTGAGTGGGTGACTGGTTTAACATTATATTCCCTCAGAGATTCATTTATCGCGAGAGCACCTTCAGAATTAGTCAGGATGTCAATATCATGTGGTTTAAGATCAATACCCTGAAGTGCGAGGGATGTGCTTCCATCAATGGCCCATTTCACATTTTTGGGTATCTTTGAAGTAATTAACTTAATCACATCAATAAAGTCATTAATCTCCATTTTTACCAATCCTGTGGTTATAGATAAGTTAAGAATAAAGATATATTGTTCGTAGAGTGATCTACAGAGGGACATGGTGCATAGGTGCCAGACATGACGTAAGTTTTATGAGTTGTCCTAAAATTCAGGATTAGGCCAGAAACAGTCTTACTTGATCAGAAATTAGATCTTTTCAAGGAAGTATGCTAAAAACGAAATCAGTATACGTAAAAGCAATTAACAAAAGATTAAAGAATAGCATAACAAGACATTCTTCTTAATAAATTATAATCATTAATGTTTAAGTGATAAATATTTAATAAGAATTAGCAATACTCTTAATACTATAATTTAGAAGTTTGATCAGGTGATTTGATGGAGGAAAAGAAGATTGAAACTTATGCAATCTACAGTTCATTATGGAAAAATACGACATCCATATACAAGATTTTGCACAAAAAACTGGAACAGGAACTCATTCTTCGCAATTCCAGTCTGCTGGAATACAGGATATTGAAAATCATTGATGAGAATGGGCAGGTTACCATGGCAGAACTTGCCGAAATCAATTATGTCACTCAGGCGTGGATAACTGGAATGATCGACAAAATGGAAAATAAAAAATTGGTCAGGAGAAACAGGTCCGAGGAAGATCGTAGAGTCATATATATTGAAATCACCCCTGAAGGAAAGGGACTTCTGGCTGAACTTAAGGCAGTTTTTGACAAAACTCTCTATGAGCACTTCTCTTATGTAGAACCGAAGGAAATAGAGCAGCTGAACAAAATCCTTGGTAAGATCAAGGAAAACCTAATGGAAAAAGAATAAAATATACTTAGGTATCTGAAATATAGTGAAAAATAGCGAAGAACAAAAGTATCAGCATCCCAAATGCAACTTTGAAAGTACCCTTTCCAGCAGCACTTACTTTAGAACTCTCCAGGCCACATGAAATGGAGGGCATTATAATTCATGCCATTTTCAATTATAAATTTTGCTCATACTTGTGAATGTAAGATAATAGCGGAAGATTCCAACTTCATATAAGATGGACTTGACCAAATTTATAGTGCTATTTTTAAGGAAACCATCATCAAAATTTTCCATAATATGACCTTAAAGAAGACTTGCCAATGCCTTATTCCAATGCCGATGCAAATCAAAAGTAATAAATTCCAAATAAACATACACCGACTAGGCTCCGGTAGTGTAGGCAGGCCAAGCATAAGAGGCTCTCAATCTCTCGACTCGGGTTCAAATCCCGGCCGGAGCATTTCTAATTTTCAACAGTTGCGGCATCAATATAATTTTTCAAATGTACCTGTTTCAAGATCTTGTGAGATGCTTGGTCGAAAACCAATGAAATTCTCCCAAAATCAGAACAGGTTAACAACCAACCCTAAGACAAATCCAAAGAAAACTCCTAGGTACAGGTGCTTCTTAATTTCACGGTTGATATTCCTGAACAAAGCAGGGCTCATTGATACTATGATGTAAAGGATGGAACCAATGGCAAGTCCATCGAATATAAGTTCAAAAGTCACAGAAGTAAGATAATAACCAATTCCTCCACCCAAAATTGTCGGGATTCCACCAATCAGGAAAAATGCAGGAAGATAATTCCTTAAAATCTTTTTTTCACCAAACATGGGGGCCCCGATGGGAAATCCCTCTGTTATATTCTGGACGACAAATCCAGTAAATACCACAAGAGTGACACCGCTGAAACCTATGGTTGCAGCATTTGATCCAAAAACAAGTCCTTCGGTGAGATTTTGTAGGCCAATCCCAATGGAAATCATTAGAGAAATATGGAATGATTTCAACTCCACTCCGGGCCTGAATTCAAAAATGTACAGCATGAAAAAACCTGCAAATAATGATGCAATAAATTCTATGTCAAACACAGTATTGGTTCCATAACCATACAGCGAATTACCGCTGAATAAAATCAGAGATACATCAGAAAATATGTCGCTCACCAGGAATATCAGGATTCCCACGGCTATGGCGGTAAGGAATGTTTGATACTTCCTGCTGATCTTCTTACTGGTGACAATCGGGTAAGATAAAAAGATGGAAAGTCCTATCAAAGCAGATAGAATTATCTCCAGAAAAAAATTCATGCTGGTAAAAAATCATCAGAATTAATATTTTTCTGTATACAAAAACGAACTTGTAAATTACTATTAAAAATAAACATGTTGAATGCGAATAGTAATTAAAAACCATTTAAAATGTTCAAAAAGTAATTTTCTTCATTCTGTCAGGTATTTTCTAATTATTTTGAAAACTATTTTAACATCTAAAACATACGGATGCCAATGAAAAAAATCGACATCAACATAACAGTTGGTGGCCCTCAGGGAGGGGGAATTGACACCTCTTCGAATATGATAAGCAGGGCCTTTGCAGAGTCGGGTTATAATGTTTTTGGAGTTAGGGAATACCATTCGAATATCAAGGGTAGGCACAGTTACACACACGTACGAATAAAAAACGAGAGGCCACGATCCCTGAAGTATCCTGTTGATTTTCTTGTAGCACTGGATCCTGACAGTATCTTTGAACATCTTGAAGACATTGGAAAGGGTACAAAAATTATTTACGATTCAAGCATAGAAAAAGCAGAACTTTCTCAGGCAAGAATGATAATGAGGGACACTTCAAAATCCATAAAAGCTATTCTGGATGAGGGGGACTTCCCAAATACCATAGCAGGATGTGTTGCCTGGATGAAATCCAAGGGAGCAATCCCTCTGGCAATTCCATTCACCAGTATAGTTCAGGATGCCATTTCAGAAGGAGTTCCTTCAAGATATTTCAACACACTGGGTGCTGCACTTACTTTAGCCATGGCTGGAGTGGAACAGCAATACATGGAGAGATCCATCAGAATTGTGTTTGTTGAAAAGGAAGCTATTGCAGAGGAAAATGTAAAAGTTGTAAAAGCTGCATACGATTATTGTAAAAAGAATCATACTCTCGGGGAAACACTACCATATTTTGAGCATTCCAGCAGATTTATGCTTACCGGCAATGACGGGGCTGCCATCGGAAAAATGATGGGTGGCCTGAGGATGCAGACCTATTATCCTATCACACCTGCCAGTGATGAGAGCACAATCATGGAGGCACATAACTACATCAAATGGGTAGAATCAGAAGCCTCAAGAATGAAGGATGCGGGCATTGTAGTTGTACAATGCGAAGATGAACTTTCTGCAGTTACCATGGCCACAGGAGCCTCAATAACTGGAACCAGGGCATCAACCGCCACCAGTGGTCCAGGGTTTTCGCTGATGGCTGAAGCACTGGGTTTTTCTGGAATAAGCGAGATACCCTTGGTTGTTACCCTTTATCAGAGAGGAGGCCCAAGTACCGGTCTTCCCACAAGAAATGGACAGTCAGATCTTGATTTCGCGATGCATGCAGGACATGGGGAATTCCCAAGAATAGTCATGTCTTCCGGAGATGTGGAAGAATGCATTTATGATTCAATGAACTCACTGAACTACGCCCAGAGATACCAGCTTCCAGTGATACATCTTATCGACAAGAATTTAGCCAACACATCTGATCTGATTCCAAGCATTGACAGTAAAAAAGTCAAAGTAAACGGACACATATTTGAAAAGCACGGCCTTGACTTTAAGAGATACAATCTCGATACCAAAAATGGAATTTCTAACCTTGGGGCATTTGGAAAGGATATTTTCTGGATGACAGGGGATGAACATGATGAACTTGGCCATGTGACAGAAGATGGAATTGTCAGGGACAAAATGATGGTGAAGAGGTTCAAGAAACTGGAAACAGCATATGAGGAAATACCAGTGGATGAGATGGCGCAGTTGCATGGGAGCAAAGACGCAGATATTACTTTTATAACATGGGGAAGCCAGAAAGGACCCATCCTGGATGTAATAGAAAAACTGGAATCAGAAGGAATAAAGGCAAACCTGCTTTACCTCAAGATGTTCATACCTTTCCCGAAGAAATTTGTGAAGGAAGTTCTTTCAAAGTCCAGGATAATCATTGATGTGGAGAGCAATTTCCTTGGCCAGGCCGGAAAAATTGTCACTGCAAATACCGGTATAGAGATGACAAACTGGATCCTGAAGTACAATGGAAGGCACATGACTGAGGATGAAATATATGATGCTGCAAAGGAAATAATTACAAATCAGGAGAAGAATGTTGAGAAGGTGTTAACACATGGTGCATAATTTCAAGACAGATTTAACTATTGACTGGTGCCCAGGCTGTGGTGATTTTGGTATAGTTACCGCCATAACCCAGGCACTGTCCGAACTGAATATCGAACCCACCGATGCAGTCGCTGTATCGGGCATAGGGTGTTCCGGAAAAACCCCACATTACATAAATATTGCCGGGGTTCACACACTTCATGGAAGATCAGTTCCATATGCCACAGGAATAAAACTCTCCAACCCGAAACTGAAGGTTCTTGTTACGGGTGGAGATGGTGACATGATGGGAATTGGTGCAGGCCATCTGGTGGCAGAGGGAAGGAGAAACAGCGGGCTTGTCATAATGATGTATGACAACGAAGTGTACGGGCTTACAAAAGGACAGGCCGCTCCAACCATGCCCTATGGTGAGAAGACAAAATCACTTTCAAGACCGAATGTTTTCCACAGGTTGAACCCCATTGCTTTGGCTCTTTCTGCCGGATACAGCATGGTGGCAAGAGGCTTCTCTTTTGATATGAAGCAGCTCAAGGAGATAATCAAGACTGCCATAGCAAACCCCGGTTCCACTTTCATTGACATACTTCAGCCATGCCCTACCTATAACAATGTCAACACAATGGAATGGTACAAGGAGAGAGTATACAAACTCGATTCAGACCCTAACTGGAACCCCCTTGTAAAGAAAGATAACCAGGAAGCTGGCCCCGCAGCCTTTTCCAGGGCTCTGGAAAAAGCACAGGAATGGGGAAACAAAATACCCACAGGCATATTCTACCAGAACCTTTCCATTGAACCATTCACAGAAAGGATAGCCAAGAATGTGCCAAACTATCTGGTAACCGGCCCCGCTGAACTTCCTGTATCCACAAAGGATGGTTATACCCTGGTGGATCCGGCAAAAACCTTTGAGGACAAGATCATAGGGTAATTATCCTATGACTGTTCCTTTGAATTTTTTTCCATTAAAAGCAGATCTGGCATTCTGAAGATCAGTTCCGGAAAAAATACAGATTTTTATTTTTGATCTCATGGCAATGAGCAGGGATACAGAATCCATGAACTGGTTGCTGGCCGCTCCGGTATAACTTTTCAGCGAGATCTCGAAAGCCTCCCTGTAGTCAAGTTTATCAAACATCTTTGCAGATTTGCTTATTTTGGGATCGCTGTCATAAACTCCATCCACTGAAGTCATGTTGTATACAGTTTCTGCACCACAGGATTCAGCCAGAAGGGTTGCCACTGTGTCTGTGGTATGTCCTGGTACAGTGCCGCCCATAACGACTATTTTATTTGAAAGTAAAATGTCATGAGCTTCACCAATGGTTTCCGGTATGGTTTTTTGATCTATTCCCATGGCAGATATGAGCATCATGGCGTTCATCCTTGTGGCCATGATCCCAGCAAGGTCCATGGAGTAGTTATCTGAACCCATTTCACGCATGGCATCCACATATGTTCGTGCTGGCCTGCCTCCGCCAACCACGATTCCCAGCATGTCGGGCCTGAGTTCCTTCAGCATGGAGGAAAGGGATTTTATGAATGTGATGTCCGGATTGCCGGGATTCACTATGGAACCGCCTACGGAAATGACTATTTTATTCATGGATTTCATTTCACCAAAGTTAAATAGTATTATAAATTTTCCACTCATGCCTTCGGACGAGAAACAGCTCAGGAGATATGAATTCAAGAAAGCACTGGAGGAGCTTTCAAAACAGAAGGGAAGGGGCACTGAGTTGATTTCACTCTACATTCCTCCAGAAAGGCAGATCTATGATGTGGTGGCATATTTAAGGGATGAATTTTCCACATCATCGAACATTAAATCAAAATCCACCAGGAAAAATGTGTTGTCTGCCATAGAATCCATCATGTCAAAGTTAAAGTATTATAAACAGCCACCAGAGACAGGCCTGGTTTTCTTTGTAGGGCATGTACAGAAGCGAGGGGATCAGACTGAAATGTACAGCCAGATTATTGAACCACCTGAGCCGGTCCAGACATTCCTGTATAAATGTGATTCACAGTTCTACACAGAGCCACTCATGGCACAGCTGAAGGCTAAGGATGTTTACGGCCTTATTGTCATAGACAGAAAGGAGTGCACTGTGGGATTTCTCAATGGAACAAACATCGTCTCCATTGTAAATGAACAATCGCTGGTTCCCAGCAAGCATCACCAGGGAGGGCAGTCTTCACGCCGATATGAAAGGCTTATTGAGATTGCGGCAAACGATTATTTCAAGAAGATGGGTGAAATCATCAACAACGCATTTATGCCCATTATCAGGGATATGAAGGGAGTTTTTATCGGTGGCCCCGGTTCAACCAAGAACTTCTTTTTTGAAAATGACTACATGTTCAAAGATATCACCAGGAAGGTCGTTGATCTGTATGATGTGGGTTATACTGACGAATCCGGTTTAAGAGAACTGGTGGAAAAGGCTGCAGAATCCATGAAGGACATGGAGATTGCCAGGGAAAAGGACTTAGTCAACAGATTTATGAGGGAAGTCAGGAAAGGGGACGAAGGACTTGCAGTCTACGGAGAAAAAGAGGTAGCGCAGGCACTTGACAGAAAATCCGTGGATATACTGATACTTTCTGAAGGAATAAGGAAGACAAAATACTACTATGTATGCCCCAATTGCCAGAACACTGCAGAATTTGATGCCAGGCCGGATGACAACACCTGCCCCAAGTGTGGCTCAGCCATGGAAATGGATCACGAGGATGATTACGTTAAAACACTATTTGCAATGGCCGAACAGAGCGGGGCCACAGTGGAGATGATTGGTGAGGACAGCGATGAGGGAAAACTGTTGAAGAAAGCCTTCGGAGGAATAGTGGGCATCCTCCGGTATGTGCCTCAGAAAACCACTAATTCATTTTAAATTTCTGATTTTTGATGTATCCATTACAATGTAGTCTTTTCCGGCCTTCAGGTATGAAAATGGTATAATATACCTGCCCTCCTGGTCTTTTTTAAGGAATGGAAACCTTGAATCCTTGGGTATGGTCAGAACTTCGCTCATTCTGCCGGTTTCACTGTCAAAGACTATGTCATCAATGAGTCCTATAATGGTTCCATCAGAAGTTCCAATGGTCGTGCCCCTGATCCTGTTGAACCTTAGCTTCATGTCATGTGGAATGCCTCAAGGCATAAAAGATTAATGCGTTAAAATATATAAGAATCTGACTGGAAACAATTTTTTATGGCATTGGTTATGGAAATTTAAATAAAATGGATGGGTTTAGTTGTAAAGACCCATCTCCTCTACCTGTTTCTTCCTTTCCTTTACGCTCTTTCCCATGTTCTGGGACAGGTTCTCATAGAACTTGACCACATCAGCATCCACTGAGGGTTTTATGGATTTCATGGCATCGGTGAAGTTCTTCTGTGAAACTGCAGTGGCATCCGGATCGCCCCTGTATGCCATCATTCCTGCCTCCCTGCAGAGATTCTCCAGATCAGCTCCCACGTAACCGTCAGTAATGTCCGAAAGCTTCTCAAGATCCACGTCCTTCTCCAGGGGCATGTTCTTTGTATGAACTTCAAGGATTTTCATCCTGGTCTCTTTGTCAGGTGGAGGGATGTAAATCATCTTGTCAAACCTGCCTGCCCTTATGAGTGCATTGTCCAGTATGTCAGGCCTGTTGGTTGCACCGATAACCACGACACCCTGCAGCACTTCCACTCCGTCCAGGGATGTAAGAAGCTGGTTCACTATTCTTTCAGTAACACCGGAATCACCATATCCGCCCCTCTTTGGAGCAATGGAATCGATCTCATCTAGGAATACGATGGTGGGTGCGACCTGTTTTGCTTTCTTGAATATTTCCCTGACTGCCTTCTCGCTCTCCCCTACCCATTTGCTCAGTACTTCCGGTCCCTTCACGGAAATGAAGTTTGCATTGCTTTCATTGGCCACTGCTTTGGCTAACAGTGTTTTTCCGGATCCTGGGGGCCCGTACAGAAGGAATCCCTTGGGGGATCTTATGCCGAACCTTTTGAATACATCTGGTTTGAGTAATGGCAATTCCACGCTTTCCCTGAGTTCTCTCTTGACTTCTTCCATTCCGCCAATGTCGTCCCAGTGGACATCAGGAATTTCAGCCATGACTTCCCTCATGGAACTAGGCTCAATGGCTTTCAGTGCTTCCCTGAAATCCGTCTCAGTCACCACCATCTTTTCCAGCATATCAGTGGGGATAGGTTTATCCAGATCAATCTCCGGGAGATATCTTCTGAGCGCATTCATGGCAGATTCCCTGGCCAGTGCAGCAAGATCAGCTCCTACGAAACCATAGGTCAGGTCTGCTATCTCATCAATGAATTTCGCCCTGGTTTCCTCATCCATGCTCAGGGGCATTGCCCTGGTGTGTATTAGCAAGATTTCCTTTCTGCCTTTCTTGTCAGGCACACCAATATTGATCTCCCTGTCAAATCTTCCAGGCCTCCTGAGCGCAGGGTCCACAGCATCTATCCTGTTGGTTGCACCTATGACAATGACATGCCCTCTTTCCTTCAGTCCGTCCATCAGGGTAAGCAACTGGGCAACAACTCTTCTTTCAACTTCTCCCTGTACTTCCTCCCTCTTTGGAGCTATGGAATCAATTTCATCTATGAAGATGATGGAAGGCTCTTTCTCTTCTGCGTTGGTAAAAATTTCCCTGAGCTTCTGTTCACTCTGGCCGTAGTATTTGTTCATGATTTCAGGCCCGTTGATGGGGAAGAAATTTGCTCCTGATTCATTGGCCACAGCCCTGGCGATCAGTGTTTTACCGGTACCTGGGGGCCCATACAGCAATACTCCTTTCGGGGGCCTGATTCCAAGCCTTTCAAAGAGTTCCGGGTGCTTTAGCGGGAGCTCAATGATCTCCCTGACTTTGCTTAACTGGTCTGTCAATCCTCCTATATCCTCATAGCTGATCCTTGAAACATCCTCCAGCACCTCTGAGGCTGCTTCGTCCTTGATCTCAATTTTTGTAATCTCCCCTATTTCCACAGGTACTTTTGGCGGTACAGTCTTTACCACTTTGAACAGAAGACCGGAATGCCCAACAAGAGTCAGTCCTGGAACGCTGATATTGTCCTGCTCTATCATAGGCCTCTTAAGGAGTGTTTTCTGTACAAAATCGTCTATTCCATCACCAAATTTCAGCTTCTGCTCCTTCCGGATAATTGGTGCAAGTACAACCCTGGTGGCTACTTCAATGGCTACTTTTTTAACCTTTACCTTGTCCCCTATGGAGCATCCGCAATTGTTTCTCATAACGCTGTCAATTCTTACAATCTGCTTCCCCTCATCCTCCGGCCTTGCCCTGAAAACTCTTCCTACAGTTTTCTTTGAGGATTTTTCAATTTCAACGACATCTCCAATTTCAACATCCAGGGAGATCCTGGACTCCTCATCGAGCCTGACTCTGGACATTCCAGGGTCTGTGGCGTTGGCTTCTGCTACCCGCAGCAAGACTCCTTCACCGTATGAATGTGACATGATCCTTAAAACGCATCTTAGTATTTAACCATAAAGGAATTTCAATATATCTTTACTCAGGGAATTAAAGGGTTTTTCATCTATTGCATAATTTGCACATAAGGTATTTAAACGTGGCTGGGTCATGTTATTAAATAATCGATCCATGTGGGATATAATGATTATTATAACCGGTATGCCGGGTTCCGGTAAGGACGAGTTCATAAAAGTTGCAAGATCCATGGGTTGGAAGGATTACCATATGGGTGACACGGTGCGTAAATATGCCCGTCAGGAAAATGTCGAAAACACTGATAAAGCCATTGGTGCTTTTGCAAGCCAGGAACGAAAGGCTCATGGCATGGGCATCTGGGCAGAAAGAGTCATAATGGAAATCAGGGAAGACAGGAAGGTAATAATTGATGGCCTCAGGAATATAGAGGAGTTCGATGCGTTCAGGAAAGCTTTTCCCGCACTGGTCATGGTGGCAATTCATACAGACAGGGAAGAAAGGCTCAAGAGGATCATGAAACGCCATAGATCTGATGATGTCAAGGATTTGGGTGAACTTATTGGCAGGGATGAAAGGGAACTGTCATGGGGAATTGGCAATGCCATATCTCTTTCACATTATATGATAGTGAATGATTCCACGCTTGAAGAATTTAAGGAAAATGCAAGAAAACTTCTGTTAAGGATTGAAAAGGAGAATCCAGCTTATCTTGCAGACATGTAGTTCCTGATGCTGCTGAAGAACAGTTTTCCGAAGGGCAACATTCCTGAGGCCCTTCCTTCAGGTGAAACCTGGTAGTCGTAAAATATTCTCTCAGGATGGGGCATAAGTCCAATGACGTTTTCAAATTCCCCGGTAATTCCTGCAATGTTTCCCACTGATCCATTTGGATTCCATGGGTATGTTATTTCTCCACCTTCAGGATTCTCATAGGTAAATGCTACGCGATTCTCTATTCCCAGTTCTGCAGGTGTTTTTCCTCCAAGGAATTTGAGGCGTCCTTCTTTATGAGCCACTGGTGCTTCAAAAAGTGTGTTCACCGGAATACCGGAAAGCATCCTGTTTCCACCCCTGTATTTTACATAGATAGTCCTGCATTCAAACTTCCCGCTTTCATTCACATCTAGGGCTACATCCTTCTTTCCGTAAGATGTGCCAATTATTCCTGATTCGGCCAGAATCTGGAAACCATTGCAAGGCCCGATAATAGGTACACCGTCTTCTGCAAGCCTTCGAATGGATTTACCTGCAGCGGCCTGAAGTCTCAAGGCAAAAATAGCCCCTGCCCTGACATAATCACCGGCAGAAAATCCTCCGGGAATAAAAACAGCATTAAAATCCTCAAGGTTGGTTTTTTTATGCTCCAACTCCCAAATATGAACGTATTGGGGTTCAATCCCAACTTCCCTGAATGATCGGTAGGCTTCCGCCTCGTTATTTGTGCCCTCCATCCTGAGAATGGCTGCTCTCAAGGATTTTTCGGGCAATTCGTTCACTGTCCTCCGCGCCTCTCTTTTGCTTTCATTCTAAGGCCTGTATAACCGCATTTTCTGCATCTCTCAGCCTTAATAGAATTTCTGGCGTCACATCTCATGCAAATTTTTTTATTGAGTCTTCTTTCAACGGATTCTGCAAATGGCATAGCTTTGATCGTTCCCTAATATCTTGTGCCTATAAATTCTTTCTCAATACTTAATCCCGGGAACTTCTTGCGTGATTGATGATCTTTTGTATTTGGTTATATAAAAACAAAGTAACAGCTACAAATGCACATAAAAATGAAAAATATGGGTATTGAAAAATCAAATAACCCTGGGGATAATGAGTTCTATCAGTATCAGGGTGAAAACAAATGTAGTGGCCAGCGAGAGAATGGCATTCAGGTTTTTCTCATTTCGCAGGAATTTCAATGATTCGTGCTTGGAGTTGATAATCAAGGTATCCCTGAAAAATTGTGCGCCGTCAAATATTGCCAATGGAAGTGCATTAGTAATGGCCAGCAGAATATTTACCCAGAATATCCAGAAAATCATGTTTGCAGAGGTCCAGAAAAGAGTTTGTCCCATAGGAACTGTGTAAAGAGATGCAAAGTTTGTTGGAACCGGGTTAAATCCCTGTAAGGGAAGAGCAATGGTTTGAAGGAATCCTGTAAACCCTGAATGGAAAGCAAAATCACCAAAAATAATAGATTTATAATAAGCCATTGGGATCAAACCGAGGCCGGAATAGGCAACGCTGACCCCAAGGAAGCTTTCGTTTTTCATGGTGGAATTAGCTGCAGAAGGATCGTATTTTGAGTAATACGAGTAAAGGGACGTAGTCTTGAAATTATAATTATGCAGAGTTCCATTGTATGCACCGTTGGAATACGTAAAATGTTCAGTTTCCATGCTTATATTTGTCCCCGGTGTTATGGAATTCAGTTCATTCTGAAGTCCAAGTTCGCTGTAAATGGCATTCCCCTGAATGGATATTATATATGATCCATTGGGTATACTCAGGTTATTCGCCGGAAACCCTGCAAGTGTACCCACAATAGTCACTCCTGCCGGAACTGTATAGTTCTTGAATCCGTGACCATCATAGATCGTTAAGGCAATAATCGATCCTGGAAGAGCAGTGGAGTTGCTGGTCAGATTATTCACTGCATTTCCATGTAGTGAACCAATGGATGTTACTTCATACCCCGAGAGAGATGCATTATAGAGTGGTGTGCCGGGGAATACTGTGTCCAGGTATACTCCGGGCTCTGTCTGGACAGCTGCATGGGACATTCCGATGCTGAATACCAGAAATGCAATAACTGCAATGATAAAATTTACTGCAATGCCTGCTGCCACAATTCTTCTCCGAATCACTGGATTAACCTCTGTGATCTGTTTTTCATCGGGTTCTACAAAGGCACCCAATGGAATAACAAAAAACATTACGCCAACGGATCTGACTTCCACATCGTGTTTCCTAGCCACTATGCCGTGAAACATTTCATGGATGATCACTGAAAATGCAAAGGCAGCAATTCCATAGGTTACAGGAATCTCAGGATTTAATCCAGGCAACGCCAAATATTCACTAAGTGGCAAAGTCTGTTTAATGGAGAATGATGCAATTGCACCAATTATGAGGAGAACTGTACCCATAAGGAGAAGGACGTATACTATGGGTATAGAAAGCCTGGAAAAAAATTTAGAATCTGAAACTTTTGCAATTCTTGTGAGTATATTCCTGTTTTTTTTAATCTTTACCAGAAGTAGAACTCCATAAAGTAGCTGAAAATGATCGCTTTTTTTGATGTATGGGGAAAGCAATAGCATTGCAAATATCCATCCGAAAATTACGATGAAAAACAGGAGGATTGGAGACATCTCTGGCTCATATGAATGTAACCTTAAATTACTTTTTGCAGAATTATTTACTTCAACAACGCGAAATGGAATTGCAGATAAAGGAATGGGGTTGAAATACGATCAATAAGTTGAAGAAAGGAATTAAAAAATATAAGATACCATCGGAAATTCAAATCAACTTCTTGTAAGAAGCAGAAAACAATTGATTAAGAAAGCAATTTATATGGGGCAAAGAGATACAATAAAAGATTGGTTTAGCATTAAGTTATATTCTAAATCAAGTGAGTTATGATAAATATGGTGTCACAAAAAAATGGTTTTATTCCAAAAACTGTGGATTTTGAAACACGAGTTCATTCCAGTTTCAAGCACCAGGCTGTAATGAATCTTATCGGTGCGGAACTGGTTAAGGTTCTACCAGGTGAAGTTGAAATTCAAGTTAATTTTCGTAAAGATCTTACACAGCAGCATGGTTTCATTCATGCGGGCATAATTGCGACTATTGCTGACAGTGCATGCGGTTATGCAGCTTTTAGCCTGATGCCAGCCGATAGTTCGGTATTGACCATTGAGTTTAAGCTAAATCTTCTTGCTCCAGCAGAGGGTGACAAGTTTGTGGCTAAAGGAAAAGTCCTCAAAAGTGGAAGAACCATTACTGTATGCGAAGGCGAGGTTTTTGCTCAGCGTGCAGATGAGACCAAATTGGTAGCCATAATGACAGCTAGCATGATGACAATCATGAACCGCCCAGGAGTTTCCGAAAGTTCAATAAGTGAATGAAAAAATGATAAACTTAGGTTGCGTTAATGCCAGAACTGTGCAACATTGTCAAATCTATTGACAGATTCAGCAATTCAGTTTTTATGGGATTTAATTGAAAAAATTTTTATACCACTAATTAATTAATGGTTGTCAACTAATGGTTGACAAGAGGTGTTTAAAGTGGTAAAAAGAAAAAATGAAAGAGATTGGGACGACGACTTCTTCGACGATTTCTTCGGAGACTTTGGATTTGACTTTGACAAGGTAAATGAGAGAATTAGGAAAATGATGGAGAGAATGGTGAGGGATGTACCAGAGGAAGGCATGTATAACCCATTCATGTACGGTTTCACATATAAGGTTGGACCGGATGGAAAACCTAATTTCCAGGAATTTGGGAATATTCCTCAGAGGCCAGGCATTGGATTTAAGCCTCAGGACAGGGATGTAAGGGAACCAGTGGCTGATGTAACCTCTGATGACAAATATATGTACGTAACTGTGGAACTTCCCGGCATTTCCAAGGATGACATTGATCTTTCAGTCTCTGAAATGGGATTAACTCTGGAAGTCAACACAGAGAAAAGAAAATATTTCAAGCAGATAGAGCTTGAAAAAGAAGTCAAACCTGAAACTGCCAAGGCAAAATTCACCAATGGCATCCTCGATCTGTCCATTGAACTCAACAGTGGAGTGAAAGATAAGGGAAAGAACGTGAAGATAGAGTAAGGATATGTCAACCATAGACGATATTCTGTCTGTTCTGGAAAATGGAACCAGGAGATCAATCCTGAGGCAGTTACTCCTGGATTCCACATACCCACTGGAGATAAGCAGGGCACTGGGAGTTTCCCAGCAGGCAATAAACAAGCATCTTGAAGTGCTGATGAAATCAGACATGATATCCTTCTCAGGCAGCACTTCCAACAATTTTGGCCCCCCCAGAAAGATCTATTCTCCAAAAGGATTTTCAACCATAGTCATTGATTACGCACCAGGTTTCCTGGAAGTCAATAACTATCCACTGGACGATCCGGGAAATGTAAACAATTCATCTGGTGAGATCACCATGGATAATCTGATAGATGTAAACAGCAAACTCGACTCTCTCATGGAAGAAAGGAAGAAACTGGTGGAAGAGAAAAACAGGATTATAAAGGGCCTGAGAAACCACGTCATCCAGACGGTTCACGACATGCTCATCCGGGACATTCTACTGGAATATATTCAGACACTGGATATCAGTAAAGTTGCTGAAAGATTCGGTCTGGATGAAAATACTGCATCTCTCATTGTGGGAAATTACATTTTCTAATTTTTTATTAATCTTGCAAAATTTCTTGTCAAAGAAGCGTGGACTCTCTGGCTTATTACTTTGTCCACAGTGAAATATTTCTTAAAATATTCAAGGTTACCAATCGCATCCGTAACTATACATGCCCTCGAACCCGTTGTTAATAAATTACTCATCATTCTTGCGCTTCCTTCATAAAATTCATTGCTGGAGGTGCTGATATGTGAATTTCTGCCATAAGGGAAATCTGTTACAATTCCATCAAATTTTTCATCTCTGTCATATTCCAGAAAATCTCCTTTTTCAATGGAATAATTCCTGATTCCATAAAATTTTAAATTTACACTGGCCCCCATAGTCATCTGCGGAAGAATATCTATTCCTCTGACTGAATAACCTTTCAGTCCAGCCTCAATGAGAATACCTCCGCTTCCACAGAAAGGATCCAGGAGTGTTGCCCCTCTGGGGAAGTAACCAAAGTTGACAAGAAAAGAAGCGTAGGATGGATCCATGGAGATTGGTGTAAAATATGGCCTCATGGGGGCCCTCCTTTCATCGGTCCTGGCATTTTCCTTCACCCCTTCAAGAGCAATATACCATTTATCAGCATGAAATGCCAACAACACAAAATCAGGATTTTTAAAAGATACTCTTCCCTTGGCCCCAACTAGATCTCCTATACTTTTCTCATGCTCAGTTCCATGGCATCCAAGCTCGTCTATAACCCTGATGTAAAACTTTCCAGGTGGAAGTTGGACGTTTTGAATATCCTCCAGCAAGTGATATTCCCCGATTATTTTCCCAAATCTTTTCATGAAAGAAAGATCTGCAATGGATTTTTCATTGCAGTCAGACACATAGATATTGCCGGAAATACTTCTGACGTTGAATCCGTTTTTCAAAGAAAGTACAGAATTAATATCTTCGTTAGAAAAATCAGGGACGCCTCCTTTCAACTGGATAATGAAGGCATCCTCTTCCAAAATTTACCACTTTAATTTGCTTTTCCCTGATTTTCTTCAGGGTATGTATCTTTTTTAAGCTCCTTGTTCAGTTCTGTGGAAAGACCCTCAAAGACCTTGCTAAGCCTTTTAATGGATCTCTTCACAGCTGCCTGTGGTTTTCCTGATTTTACCTTCACGTATACACGTGGATTGTCAATCACTGGATGTTTTATGAAATATCTGGACTCTGTTACCTGCTCATCCTTGAGTATCTCTTCAACGAGTGGCCTGAGCAAAGTGTTATCGTAATTCATGATTTCAAAGGTGATTGAGTCTTTTTGTTTATCTACAATGTTTATTTTGCTCTCCATGCATGGTTAATTAAATACGAATTATTAAAAATTAGCATTTTGGCAAAAAGTGATCCGATTTGAAAGTTAATGTTATCAAATAATAGTGATTCTCAGAATTTTATTGGTTTTTCCAGGATTAAGAAATTCCTTACCAGCCTTAAAATCTGGAAAACAATAACTTTACACCTATTTTTTTATATCAATATGAATTTTAACAATTTGACCTGAAACTTTTCGCCTCATAAAAGGATGGAAAAAGCTTTATCTCTCTTAAATAGAATCTAATTACACACCAGGAAATGATCTTTAAAGGATAAATTTCCAATTGTCCATCGAGATGGAATTTTTATAATCGGGTTAAAATCAACAAACTATGAGGAAAATGAAAATTCCCTGTCAGTTGAATATCAACTGGATTAATGAGTATTATATGGGAATAATGCGATGTTCAGGCTGAATTGTAAAGATTATAATATAAAGAATCAATTTCCTAACATTAAGAGGAGATGATTTTAGTTGAAGGTACCTGACAGAATATTGATAATTGGAAACAATGAATCTGCCATTATGGCTGCAAATAAGCTCCTTCAGAGAGCTTCCAGGGGAGATATTGAAATATTGGTTCTGGGAAAGAAGAGAAAAATAGAATTCAGGGAATCAAACATTTTCCTTTGCACCTCATCCCTGGATCACAACAACACATGGAAGAATATAGATTATCTTTTAAAACCACAGGTGAAGATAATCCAGGATGAACCGCTAATCCTGAATATGGATGAAAAATCAGTTTCCACCAAAAAGGGTACCGTGATAAAATATGACTACCTGATAATTGCAGATCCCTTTGAGGCTGACATATCAGCCATAAAGGGTTATGATGAAGATGCACGATCGGTAGAAACAGCCCAGAACGCTCTTTCTCTAAGGGAGGACCTGAAGAGGATCAGCACAGGTGATATCGTCATTTACCATGACTCCAGATCCTCATTCACTTCTTCGTATGCAACAAGCCTTGCTGTGAGCATAAAGAACTATGTATCAAGAAAGGACAACCCTGACAAGATCAAAGTAAAATTAATTTTTGGAGAAAATAACTCGTCCGCTGACAAGGTAACCGAGGATTTTATTGACTCCACATTGAAAAAAAATAACATTGATTCTGTACAAAATTTCAAGATTAAATCCATAAATGTCAAGAACAGGGAATTGGAATCAGAAAGCGGGGATTCCATAAAATATGATATTCCGGTAATCTTCGCACCATACAGGAGCAGGGAATACCTGGAGAAATCCAAGTTGCCCAGGGCAGACAGTGGATTCGTCGAGGTAAATATTAAGACACTTGCTGTAAAAGGGCACGATGACATTTTCATGCTGGGATACATTGGATCAGAATTCAAGAATAACTGGAAAACACTCTATAACCAGGTAGACTACGTTTCCGGACGAATTGCATCCCTGGCGAGTTCATACCCTGATTCTGGAAATTATGAATATCAGTATAATGACATTGTCATAACTGGTAATGAAAGAGCTTCAAGTCTTAGTTATGACGGAAATTCACTGGAAATCGGTGCTGAAAGCAGGACAGATTTCCTGATTAAGGTGTATGGTTACCAGACATTCTTTGGCATTTATGCCATGGGATTTATCTGAGGTGAAAAAAATGGCGAAAGAAAATACAAAGGACCAAACGGATCAGATTCAACAGATTATAGGGGAAATAGTAGGAAACGACAAATCACTGGTTTCAGTGCTCGAAATGATAAAATTACTCAGTGATTCTGGAAGCCTAAAGGTTATTCAAAGGATCATGGATGAAATGATTCCAGGGAATCCGGAAGCAATAATACAGACAGTGGACAAACTGGAGTTTCATGAAGGCGGAGTAAACCTTGCCTCACTGATGGTGGCGATGATGGCTTCACTTTCTGGCAGTGTGTCCAGAGAAAGCATAAACACTGTTCTTTACAACAGCGATGAACTTTGGTCTTCCATGGTGGATGGAGCAAAAAAGCCGGAGAACTTTTCATTGTTTGGCCTTCTTGGTTTATTCAAGGATCCCGAGATTGCTGCGGGCATGACTGCTGTCCTTAATGCATTAAAGGTATTGGGGAAACTTTTGAAACGTGTTAATGCCGGTGACGAACAATGAAGATAAGTTTTAGATATGAAAAGAACAAAGGTTTCATCACTGACACAGAGGGAAAGGAACCTCTGCTGATAAAGGGGCCCGATTCACCTGACACATTGACAGCACCCACTGAATTGCTTCTTTATGGAATGAGTGCATGCTCTTCACTTGACGTATTCTCAATTCTGGAAAAGATGAGAAGGACAGTTTCAAAATTCAGAATAGAGATGGATGCTGAAAGGGAGGAGAACCATCCAAAGGTTGTTAAAACAGCAAATATTCACTATATCATGGATGGAGACATGACTCCTGATCAGGTCCTGAGGGCTATAAACCTGTCCCTGGAAAGATACTGCAACGTTTCCATTCTTGCAAGACGGGGAGGTGTCCATCTGACCTATTCCTTGACGCTGAACGGTGAAAAAATAGCAGACAGGAAAGAACCGGAAGAAGTGGGAAATTAACCCACGTTTTTTATTCCATGGCCAGTTAGGATAAGTATACTGTTTTCCTTTCCGGATTTCTTCTTTGCAGCATAGGAAACAGCTGAACTGAATTCCACATCAAGGCCCATTTTCAGTAATTCAGATCTGGCGTTGAATATTTCCTCTTCTGTCACAAGAATTGTTTTTCCATTTTCCTTTATTATTTTCTTCATGAAGTTTGCCCTCAGTGGTATCATTCCTGTAAGGGCATCGGCAATGCTGGGTTGTGGTACGTTCTCTTTTCCAATCATAAAGTTATGCATTCCTGCTGCTTTCTCCGGCATAACTGCCACAAGATCTGGAATTTGATCTATAAGGTTGTTATCCTTCAGGTGCTTGAATCCAAAGTATATTCCAGTATAGAGAGTCCCGGTGGAAAAAGGGATATACAATTTATCTGGAAATGTTTCCGCTTTTTCATAAATCTCATAGGAAATGGATCTAAATCCATCGGTGAATTCCGGCCAGGATTGATGTCCAAGATACATCATTCCGGAATTGATGGCAGCAGTTTCAACATCTTTCCTGTTACCTTCCACCTGGACCACTTTTGCACCATATTTTTTAATCTGTGAGATCTTGTTTACATTGGCATTTTTTGAAACAAACACCGTTGCATCTAGATTTAGCATCCTGGAAAAAAAGGCAAAGGAAGCACCGGCATTACCACTGGAATCCTCTGATACTTTTAAATTATTTTTCAGGACATTATTACTTTTCAAAAATGAAAAGAGGTTATTCATCCCCCTGTCCTTGTATGAAAGAGTTGGGTGCAGGAACTCTTCTTTTGCCCATGTGTATTCATTCAGTGAAATCAGTGGAGTGTCAGTATCAGGATTGAGGATAAATTTAGAAATATAAGGGAAATTATCTCCAATATTATTGTGGTATTCTCCCGTAACATTGACTATAAAGGGATTACCGCACTTCCTGCAAAATAGTTCCAGATCAAGCCTTAATGATCCACATCCCGTACATTTTACAGATGTTTCAGTCACATTGCTGAATATGAATTATGCTAATCTATTTTTTTAAAAAAAAATTACAGTGAAGCATAGTATGCTTCATCGTAAGGTTCTGGTTTAAGTCCTTTTCTGGTTCTTATTTTTGCAACCACTTCTTTCTGTATTTCAGGTGGAACTCTCTGGTAACCTGCATTTTCTGAACTCCAAAGCACTTTTCCTCCTGTGGCGCCTCTGATAGCGGAAGCAAATCCGAACATTCCTGCAACAGGTACCTTGGCTATAATCAGTATGTCGTCCCCTTCCATGTTCATCTCTTCCACAACCCCTCTCCTCTGCTGGATCTCATTGGTTACTGATCCCATAATGCTCTGTGGAACATTTATGAACACTTTCTGGACTGGTTCCATTAATACTCTCTTTCCCTGGCACATTGCACCATAAAGTGAGTTTCTTCCTGCTGGAATAACCTGGGCAGGCCCCCTGTGGATGCTATCCTCGTGCAATTTTGCATCCATAAGTGTTGCCCTGACTCTGGAAATTCCCTCGTTGGCTAATGGCCCTCTTCCAATCACTTCTATGAAGGATTCAATCAGCAGCTCCATGGTTTCATCCAGGTACTGGATACCCTTGGTGTTGTCAAGGAATATGCTGTCTCCCTTAACACTGATTAACCCTCTTGATGAATCCCTGTCTATACCGTTTTTCTGCAGAAGATCGATGATTGTTTTCTTGTCTTTGAACTTCTCACCCTGTGGGATAGTTCCTTCCTTTATCAGGGCAACTACCCTTTCATCCAGTGGTTCAACTGTAAAGTAGAACTTATTGTGTTTGTTAGGTGACTTTCCTTCAAAGGGGCCCCCTAGTCTTTCCACTGTTTCTTTATACACCACAATGGGGTCTGAGGTTGTTACTTCC
This sequence comes from Thermoplasmata archaeon, assembly GCA_021816745.1. Taxonomy (GTDB): domain Archaea; phylum Thermoplasmatota; class Thermoplasmata; order Thermoplasmatales; family Thermoplasmataceae; genus Cuniculiplasma. The sequence continues at coordinate 4,047 of JAKAWY010000011.1, read as the reverse complement.
ACCTTGTAATCGTTCTTTATCCTGTAAAGTGTAACTTCAAGGTGCAGTTCGCCCATTCCTGAAATTAAATGTTCCCCGGTTTCCTGGTTAATGTTAATCTGGATGGAAGGATCTGCCTTGGATACTGTTTTTAGCACATCAATAAGTTTTGGAAGATCAGATGTGTGTTTTGCCTCAATGGCCAGTGTAACCACCGGATCAGTGTAATGAACCATTGGTTCAAAAGGTTCCATATCTGCAGAAAATGCAACTGTAGAACCTGCAATGGCACTTTTAAGCCCAATCACAGCGGCTATGTTACCGGAGGATATAGAATCGACCTGTATCCTGTCTGGTCCTACCATCATGGCGAGAGTCTGAACTTTGAACTTGCCTGAAGCTCCGTTAATGTACAGTTCCTGTCCCTTAACCAGAGTTCCACTGAATACTCTTCCCACTGCAATTTCACCTGCGTGTGGATCCACAATAATCTTCACGATCATCATGGATACCTGTCCAGTGCTGTCACAGTACTCCATGGCTTTACCAATGGGAGACTCAAGATCACCTTTCCAGATGTTTGGAATCCTGTAAAGTTGTGCTTCTTTCGGGTTTGGTAAATGGTGCACCACCATGTTCAAAATAATCTTATGTAAGGGGGCCTTCTTTGCAAGATCTTTCTGTTTTCCGTCCCTGACAAGATTCACTATATCGTTGAAATTCACTCCATAGGTCTTCATGGCGGGAACTGAAATTGCCCAGTTATTGTATGCAGAACCAAAGGCAACTTTTCCTTCTGCCACATTAAGTGCCCAATCCTTACTTTTAGCTGCTGGAGCATATTTGGTAAGAAGCTTGTTTACATCGTTTATTATTTTGACAAACTTCTTCTGCATTTCATCTCCGTTAAGCTTTAGTTCATTTATGAGTCTGTCAACTTTGTTTATGAAAAGCACTGGTTTGACATATTCCCTGAGTGCCTGCCTTATCACGGTTTCAGTCTGTGGCATAACTCCTTCCACAGCATCCACCACAATGATACACCCGTCAACTGCCCTCATTGCCCTGGTAACGTCTCCACCAAAGTCAACGTGACCGGGAGTATCAATCAGATTAATGAGATAATCAATGTTGTCCACAACGTGAACCATTGACGCATTTGCAGCATTTATTGTTATTCCTCTTGCCTGTTCCTGTTCGTCAAAGTCCAGCATGAGCTGTTTTCCTGCGAGCTCTTCACTCATCATTCCTGCACCAGCAATCAGGTTATCACTGAGTGTGGTTTTTCCATGATCAATATGCGCAGCAATTCCAATATTTCTTATTCTATCAGGCTTGTTTACAAGCAGACTGGCCTTAGCAATGTTATCTTCTTTTCGACCCATAAAAACACCTCAAAAATTTATTAAAAAAAAATTAATTTTTCATTTGTATCTCAATTTGAACGCCATCCGGAATTGAGATTTTCATTACCTGCTTTAAGGTTCTCTCATCACCATCGATGTCAATGAGCCTTTTGTGAACTCTCATTTCCCATCTGTCCCAGGTTGGTGAGCCCTCTCCGTCTGGGCTCTTTCTTACCGGAACCAGAAGTCTTTTGGTAGGGAGAGGTACAGGGCCATGTATTTCTACACCTGTTCTCTCGGCAATTACTTTTATTTCCTTACAAACGTCATCCACGATTCTATGATCTGGACCGCTCAAAGAAATCCTAGCCCTGTATGATACCACTTCATTCACCCTACTTTGTTTCTACATCCATACAGAGTCCGGCAGCTACTGTTTGACCCATATCTCTGATGGCAAACCTACCAAGCTGTGGAAACTCTGAGACCTTTTCGATGACCAGTGGTTTATCAGGTATGACCTTCACCACTGCAATATCTCCAGTCTTGATAAACTGGGGGTTTGCCTCTTTAGTGGTACCATCTTTCGGGTTTATGGTCTTGACTATTTCTTCGAACCTGCATGCTACCTGTGAGGTATGAATATGGAAGACTGGTTTATATCCAACAGCAATGACGCTGGGATGGTTCAGTACCACTATCTGTGCTGTGAATGATTTAGCCACTGTGGGTGGTGAATTCGCTGGTCCGCAGACATCTCCTCTCTTGATATCATTCTTTGCAATGCCCCTAACGTTAAATCCTACATTGTCTCCAGGCTGTGCTTCCTGCATCTGTTCATGGTGCATTTCAACGCTTTTAATTTCACCATTCTTGTTTGCGGGCATGAAAATGACCTTATCGCCAATCTTCATAACTCCGGTCTCAACTCTTCCCACTGGAACTGTTCCAATTCCTGTGATTGAGTATACATCCTGAATGGGCAACCTGAGTGGTTTGCTTATGGGTTTCTCAGGAACCTTAAGTGTTTCCAGGGCATCCAGAAGGGTAGGCCCGTTAAACCATTTCAGGTTCTCAGATTTCTTTATGATATTGTCGCCCTTATATCCGCTGATTGGGAGAAGGGTGTACTGTTTGTATCCAACTGAACCAAGGAATTTATCTACCTCAGCCTTAACATCGTTGAATCTTTTCTCACTGTAAGGGGGCTGAGTTGCATCCATCTTGTTGATAAGGACGATCAGCTGCTGAACTCCGAGAGTTTTTGCAAGGAATGCGTGTTCTCTTGTCTGAGCCATAATTCCATCTCCATCCCTGGCAGAAATAACAAGCATAGCTGCATCTGCCTGGCTGGTTCCAGTTATCATGTTCTTGACAAAGTCTCTGTGCCCGGGAGCATCAATGATTGTGAAATAAAACTTGTCAGTTTCAAACTTCCTGTGTGAAAGGTCGATTGTTACACCCCTTTCTCTTTCCTCTTTATACCTGTCCATTACCCATGCGAACTCGAAAGTTGCCTTTCCTTTCTCTTCTGCCTGCTTTCTGTACTCCTCAATAATGTGCTGAGGTATTTCGCCGTGCTCAAACAGGAGTCTTCCTACTAATGTTGATTTCCCATGGTCCACATGACCTATTGTAACCAAATTTATGTGTGGTTTCTGTGCTGCCATTTCTTCACCTTTTAGACTGTTCCAAACCGTTAAGGTTTTTCTTTATTAAAGTCTTTGCCTCGTAATCTATAATCCTTATAATACCTTTTCCACGGTTTTCATAACAAAAGCCAAGTAGCACGGCAAATATAGGAAAGTTACTATTTTTTAAATAATAATTTTTCAAATAAGAAAATTAAAGCCTGTGTATTATCTGATTAATCAGCAATTTTCAGTCAATCCAATGGGATGCAAAAACGAAAGATTTAACTTCAAACTATTAATGACCGTCAGATTTAAATTACTTTCATAGAGGGATTAAATGGCTGGAGAAAGAGGACAGAAGAGAACTAAAGACAAATGGAAAGAGAAGAAATGGTATACAATACTGGCACCAAACCAACTTGGTGGCAAAGAGATAGGGCTGACACCAGGATCTGGGCCGGAAGAAATTAAAGGAAGACACATAGAGATCCCCACATCTGATTTTACAGGAAATTTTAAGAAGTCCAATTCTAAACTCATTTTCAAGATTGTAGATGTCACTGGTTTAAAATGCAGTACACTTTTCATTGGGCATAGTGTAAATGACGATTACATAAGAAGAATGGTCAGAAGAAGAAAAGAGAAACTGGAACTAGTAATCAAAATTAAGACGGTCGATAACTATACTTTTGTGCTAAAGGTAGTGGCAATCACTGACGGAAAAATAACCGCAGCCAAGAGGGTTGAACTCAGGAAGGCCATTTGGGACCTGATTAGTGCCAAATCAAATAACATTGATTATTTCGAACTTGCAAGATATATCATGGATGAGCAATCAATCAATGAAATCCTTGCAGGTGTAAAAGACGTATATCCATTAAAGAAGTTTGAGTTCAGGAAATCTGAACTAGTCGACATGGGCCAGACTTACAACTTTTCCGTCCCGGAACCAGTAAATGACGGAAATGTGTCTGAACCCCAGTAATTTTTCCTGCCGGGGTGGCTTAGTTGGTGGAGCGCCGGACTCATAAGTTTAAACCAAACTGAGAAATCCGGAGGTCTCGGGTTCGAACCCCGATCCCGGCATT
>JAKAWY010000070.1 GCA_021816745.1 Thermoplasmata archaeon | reverse complement strand
ATGGTCTTGATGGGATTGTATCCAAGGAAGGCAGAGAAAAGTGCAGATGTTGGCGGAATATTTGTAAGCACGGGTATGAGGATAGGTGCACCAGAGGATGTCAGGGATGATGAAAATGCAGATGGAAGATTCCGTGTTAGATCCACTATGACTATGGTGAAGAAAATTCCCATGCTCAGTGTCTGGCCTGTATTCTGCATGGTTGCCCTCATTCCTGAAGCAACTCCTCTCAAATGTGGAGGAACTGCATTCATCACTGCTGTGACATTGGGTGCAGCAAACATTCCCATGCCCGAACCCATCATGAAGAGCATCAGTGCAAAGGGTATGTAAGAGAAATTATACGGAATGGTTGAAAGAAGCAGGAATGCTATGGCGCTAATCAATAGTCCGGCTGTGGAGAGTCCTTTAGCTCCAAGCCTGTCAGAAAGAGCTCCGCTGACTGGCCCCAGTGCTACAAATCCCAGCATCATGGGGATGGTGTAGATACCTGCCCAGAAGGGAACGCTGCTGTATGAATATCCGTGCAGTGGGAGCCAGATACCCTGCAGAAGTATGATGATCATGAACATGAGGCCTCCCATGCCCATGGATTGCAGCAGGCTTGCAAAACTGCCTGTGGAAAATGCCCTTATCCTGAACAGGGAAAGGTTGAACATGGGGTATGGAACCACCATTTCTATGAAAACAAATGAGACCATCATGGCTGCACCCACAAGCATGGATAGAATCACGTAAGGGTTTGACCATCCGGTGGCGCTGCCGTTGTATGGCATTAAACCATAGGTAATGCCTACCAGGATCAGTGTCAAACCACCTGCAAAGGAGATGTTTCCCGGAATGTCCAGCTTCTGGTCCCTGTGCCTTTTTGAGTGATCCTTCAGTTTTGAGTATGACCATACAGTTCCCAGCACACCCACAGGAACGCTCACAAGAAATACGAATCTCCAGTTGTAAACAGAAAGGATACCTCCAAGGATAAGCCCGACCAGCGAACCGGCCAGTGCTGATATCTGGTTGATTCCCATGGCTTTCCCCCTTTCATTGGCAGGGAAAGCGTCAGTAATAATAGCTGCAGAATTTGCAAACAGGAATGATCCGCCCACAGCCTGGATGATCCTGAAAGCAATCAACTCCTGTGCACCAAGATCTCCGGTGCTTGGAGTGATAAACAGAAGGATGGAACCTATGGTGAATATGAGGAATCCGAGATTGAAAAGCCTTACTCTTCCATAGATATCTGATAATCTGCCCACTGTCACAAGAAGAACAGCGGTGATCATCATGTATCCCATGAGTATCCACAGAAGATACTGGAACGAAGAGCCCAGAAACGGATTTAGTCCAATTCCTTTGAAAATGGCCGGAAGGGAGATTAGAATGATGGTTGAGTTAATGGATCCCATCAGTACTCCCATGGTGGTGTTTGATAATGCCACCCATTTATACTGAACCATAATAACTGATTGCAGAGTCATATAAATACTTAATTTATAATCCATTAACTAATTAACTATTAATAGGTATTATATAGATAATTGCAATACTCCAAACATGATTGGAAGCCGAGGAAACAAGATTCTTTCCGTGGTTCTTATGGTAATATTTGTTTCAGTGGTAGGTGTGACCATTTATCAAAGTAATGTGTCAATCTCATCATCGGTGAGCACAAATGCATTTCCCATTGAAGCTTCCTCGAACTACACTGCATTCATTAATGGAGCTACGGTAATTGAGTATAATTTTACCCCTCTGCAGACCATAAACGGCCTGTACATTTTTGATTATTCAAATATAACCAATGGCACGCACCAGTACAACGCCACCTCGTTCAACAGCACCACCTATCCTGGTAATTATATGCACATCAACGTGGTAAATGGAACAACAGTGCATCTATTCCTCTATGTAAACAACATTGCATTCCAGAATATGCCAACCTTTAACAGAAGTGCCTCCAGCCTCACCATAGTGAAAATCATCATGTTCACATCCTCAGGGTCTTTTGCCTATGCAGGGTTTGCTATTGGAAAGGTCTGATATTTTCTTTTATTATTACATGCTTAAGATGTAAGGCATGTAAGGCCTATGATGACTATGGATTTATTTCATAAATTTACAGGTCAAAAGCATAAAAGTGAATGCTCTGATTAAATTTATATAAAGTTCATACATTAGCCATTGGGATTTTAATATGATCGTTGATACAAACTCAGTGATGGGGATACTTTCAGTGCTGATATACCCGGCAGCAACAAACACAACTGCCTCAGGTGTAGGAACAAACTATACCTATCCACTGGAGGCCATTGCTGCGGCTATTGCCATTGCTGGTGGTCTTATAGGTACAGGTATGGCACAGCAGGGAATTGGAGCATCAGGTATGGGAATATTTGCAGAAAAACCTGAGAAGTTCGGGCAGGTACTGATATTCTTCGTTATTCCGGAGACACTGTGGATTATAGGACTTGTCTTGGGATATATCCTGCTAAAAGGAATTCTGTGAGATTATAATGTCCTCCGATGACATAATTTCTAATTTAGAGAAGAAGGCAGAGGAGCAGATAACATCACTCAGGAAAGATTCTCAGGCCACTGTGGACGCAATTTCAAAGGAGAAGGAAGAGAAGCTGGCCACCATAAAGGCCACATGGGACAGGAAAATTGCAGAAACTCTGGAAAGCATGGAAAAAACCGGAAAGGATGAATCCATGATGCTCTACAGGAACATCATCATGGAAAAAAAATCTTCCATAATCAGGGAAGCCTGGGAAAAGATTGAGACACTTGCAGATCAGATCAGGAAGTCTTCCTCATACAGGGAACTTGTATCCAATTCTGTGAAAACTGCAGTAAAGAGCCTTGGATCAGGATGCACTATCTATGGTTCCGAGAAAGACAGGGAAATTATTGCTGCTTCCGGGAAAGGATTCACATATTCTCCGGATAACACAATCCTTGGTGGAATAAAAGCATCATCCAAGGATGGAAAGCTTACCCTGGACATGACCATTACAGGCATTCTCAATGAAAGGAAGGATCTTTTCGAGGAGATGCTCATGGGGAGCAAGGGTGCCTGAGGATGGACGCAAGCTATGCCGGTTCCGCTGCCAAAGCACTGATTCTCAGGGCTGATTTACTTCCAAGAAAGATCATGGATGATCTTCTGGAGGCCTCATCACCTGAAGACATGCTTACACTTCTTGAAGGAACTCCATATACTGATGAGATCAGGCTACTGAAGCCCTTTTTCAATGGTTATGAGTTGCTGGAGGTATCCGCAACCAGGAGAATGGTAAGCCTTATCGGGGAGATTTCAAAGGCACCACCTGCAAACGGACGGGACGCCATAGCAGCATACACATCCAAATGGGACATGGACAGCATTAAAAGCATTATAACATCAAAATTCCTCGGGAAACCACTCAGTGAAGAGAATCTCTTCATTGTGGATCCGGGAAGATTCCCAGTGGGAATCAGGGGAAGCGTGCTGAGCCTGGAAGATTACAGGCTGATGATGAATGAAAACGACATGGATGGCATCATCAAATATCTGGTAAAGCTGGGATACGGCACATATCTCATGAAATACGTGGAAGAATACAGGAAGGAGAATGACATTTCAATTCTCATATATGCACTGGACGTGTCATATTATGAGAATCTTATAAGAACACTGAAATTTTTCAGGGGGGATGAAGAATCCCTGAGGCACTACATCAGGCAACTCATAGACATAAGGAACCTGATGACGGTTATCAAGGCAAGGGAACTCTCCCTGGAATTTTCATCCATTACGGACGGAATTATACAACTGGGGAACCTCTCCCTGGAAAAGCTGAGGCAGATCTACGAAGAACCCGACATCACTGCAGTGAAGAAGACTGCCATGGATCACATGCACGCTGAATATGGGGATGAAATATCAGCAATGACATCCGGGGACGTGGAGATAAGGCTCAAGAGGGCCACCTTGAAATGGGGCTTCAGCAGGCTTGCCATCCAGTCAGGATCCCTGGGAAGTATATTTTATACCATCATCATGGCTGAGAATGAGAGAAACAACCTGAGGACTATTTTCTCAGGAAAGGCTTACGGCATGGAAAAGGAAAAGATAAGGGAGTTGCTGTATTTCAATGAATAAGGCAGGCGCAGAGAATGCAGGAAAGATATGCGTAATTGGTGAAAGATCCATATCACTGGGCTTCAGGCTCATAGGTGTGATGGATACTGTGGAAGCAACCGGGGAGGAAGGACTCCAGAGGCTTGCAGAAGCAGAAAAATCAGGGAAATATTCTGTCATATTCGTGTCAGATTCCCTGAAGAGAAGCATGGACAACAGGCTTCTCACATACTACGAAACAGTGCTGAACCCCCTCATAATGTTCATACCATTACCGGGGGAGGAAAGCGAGGAATCACTGGCCGCCATGGCCAAAAGAATACTAGGTGTGGATATAGGAAAGTGAACATATGGGTAAGATAGTTAGAGTTTCAGGGCCAGTGGTAATTGCAGAAGGCATCGAAGGCCAGAAGATGTTTGACGTGGTCAGGGTTGGAGAGTTGAACCTGGTCGGTGAAATTATCAGGATCAACGGTAACAGGGCCACAATACAGGTTTATGAGGATACCAGTGGTATCAAGCCAGGGGAACCTGCAGAGACCACAGGAAGGCCACTTTCAGTGGAACTGGGGCCCGGTCTTCTCAAATCAATTTATGATGGAATCCAGAGGCCTCTGGATCTCATAAGGGACAAGACTGGAGACTTCATCAAAAGAGGGTACACCGCAAACCCCATTGACCTGGAAAAGAAATGGGAATTCGTTCCTAAGGTGAAGAAGGGGGACGAGATAAAACCCGGTCAGATTATGGGCACTGTGCAGGAAACATCACTGATCGAGCACAGGATCATGGCACCAAGAAATGTGTCTGGTACCGTGAAGAGTATAAATTCAGGCAAAATGAACATCACAGAGATCTATGCAACTGTAGAGGGAAAAAGCGGAGTGCATAATCTCACCATGAGGCAGGAGTGGCCCGTCAGGACCATCAGGGGAGTCAAATCAAAGCTACCTCCGACAATTCCACTGGTGACAGGCCAGAGAGTCATAGATACCCTGTTTCCCGTGGCCAAGGGAGGAACCGTGGCAGTGCCCGGGCCCTTCGGTTCAGGAAAGACCGTGGTTCAGCACCAGCTTTCAAAGTGGGCAGACAGTGACATAGTGGTTTACGTGGGCTGTGGAGAGAGGGGAAACGAGATGACAGAAATCCTGACCACATTCCCGGAATTGCAGGATCCAAAGAGTGGAAAGCCGCTCATGGAAAGAACAATCCTTATTGCAAATACATCAAACATGCCTGTGGCTGCCAGGGAGGCCAGTATCTATACCGGAATATCCATTGCAGAGTACTACAGGGACATGGGTTACGGTATAGCACTTATGGCAGACAGCACATCCAG
>JAKAWY010000069.1 GCA_021816745.1 Thermoplasmata archaeon | reverse complement strand
TAGCCTTTAACCCCTACACCCAAGTCATCCGAACGATTTGCACATCAGAACCGGTTTTGTCCTCCACCAAGTTTTCACTTAGCTTCAACATACTCAGGCGTAGATCGACCGGATTCGGGTCTTCCTCGCATGACTAAACGCATTTTTTACGTGACACCTCCATTGCTGTGCGTGTTACTTGCTTTCGCTACGGCTACCTCTCATAAGAGTTAACCTTGCCATACGACAAAACTCCCTGGCCCGTTCTTCAACACGGACAATAGAACACCGCTTTCCCCTTTCGGGGATCATTGCTTGAGTGCCCTATAAGTTTATCACTATCTGGTTTCAGGTACTTTTCACCACCCTTCCGGGTTGCTTTTCAGTTTTCCCTCACGGTACTAGTTTGCTATCGGATTTGAGGAGTATTTAAGGTTGGATATTGATGCTACCCATCTTCCCACGCGAATAACGACGCATGGTACTCCGGGACATTCTTCTCGTATCCTTTACCATTACTTTTACAGGGCTATCACCTTCTATGGCAGATCTTTCCAGATCTTTCAAATTCTGATATTAGGAATTGGAAAAAGCCCATACACCACATCTCTCTTTCCTTGTCGGAAGAGATTCGGTTTGCCTTATACCGCTTTCGATCGCCTTTAGTTACGGTATCTCTATTGATTTCTTTTCCTTCAGGTACTAAGATGTTTCAATTCCCTGAGTTCCCTCTCCTTTCGGAGTGCCTAATGGCAGGAAGTCCCATTCGGATATTCCCGGATCGAGGGCTCCTTGCGCCTCCCCGGGACATTTCGCAGCTTGGCACGTCCTTCATCGGCTCCCAAACCGAACCATCCCCCAGATAGTTTCACAGACTGCACAATCCAATTTACTATTATTTGATCGGCTTCATCGGTTTTTAATAAACCTCATACCCTTCCCTTATGATATCTCTTCACAAGGTGCATAAACGTGCGTAACACCCCTATTTATTTGGGTTATATTAACGTTGTGGTAATGCGTAACTTTAGGCATTTTCAGTGAAAACATGATTATGATCATCTGAAATAAATTTTGTATGATTGATCTTCTTTTCAGGTTTTTTACTGAAAAAGGTTTAGAAATAGCGTTTAACTGAATTTTATTTGACCTTTTTCAATTTATCTTTTAAAATATGGGTATTTTTGTAAAACATGCTTGAAAAAATCGTAAAAAATACAGCAAAGCCAATAAATTCATAAAGATATTTTATAGTTAAATTTGGAATGGTTGTAATTTCTAGCATAAAAAGCCCTTTTGAGGTGTTTATATTGTAGACCTCGTACTGAGATGAGGAATTTAAGAGCAGTATCTCACCTTTCTTAAGCGTGTGAATTTGGCCATTTATTGAAATATTAACGGGAGTGTTGTAATTAGAAAGTACTGTTAAACTTACTTTTTCATAAGGATAGACTTCCAGATTCGTCTGGAAATTCTGAGCCAGATATGTTTGACTTCCATGATATTGAATTCCATGAATCATAAAGGACAACGAAATAACAAGTAGAAGGTAAGAAATTATTTTGTTCACGAAACCCCTCTCCATTTTTCCAATATTATTACTGAAATTAGGATCATCAAAGATATAAACACATAATCCTGTAAAATAGAATAGAAACCATTGATGAGAATAAGCCCGGGATTTGACAATGATAATGGGGATAACGCAGATACCATTATAATTTCGCTTTTTGAGTTGATATAATTAGAAAGAAAAACTGGTGACGTGAAAAGAAATAGGATCATGAATGTTGATATTTGGGCCTTCCTGAAAAGTATGGTTACGGATAATGAAATAAAATAATAGAAAAGCAGACTCAATAACTCCAGATAAAAAATTCCAAATGAGATGTTTATGCCGGAATTATCCAGAATTACAAGACTGAAAGGAATTACAAACAACAACCCTGATACAGAAAACAACGCTGGGAGGGAATACCTTGACAATGGGGCAGAAAAATAGAAAAATCCTTCATTTTTTTCATAAATGTTCGAAACCTTGAAGTTAAAATTCAATATGTAAATTATGGCCATAAGTGACACAAGAATGGCAATATTTCTAACCCCTGAATTAGATGGTAAGATGAAGAAAGAAAAGGCAATTGCTAGAGAGAGTGTGGAAAAGAGTACAATGGAATTTCCAGAGTAGAGTATAAACCATGAAATCAGTTTGGCAATGTTCTTAATAATCCACCGACCTCCTGAAGGAAATAACATATTTCATGATCTCGTCCATGATATTGGAATTTGGTTCAGTAAATACTGTGAACTCTTCGTTTTTTATTGAAAAAGCGATCCCATCGTTCTTCAAAATCCTGCTTACTTCTGTTTGATCAGTCACAATCATTTTTATAATTTTATTAACTTTATCTATGGAAGTTAATTCAGAAACTTGTGTTTTTTCGCTTTTAATGAGTTTTACAAGATGGAAATTGCCAGAAAAAACGAAATCGTCCTGATGGCTGGTCACAATGAAATTCCTATTCTCGTTTTTAATAATATCTGTAATGATAGACTGCCTTTCTCTGTCCAGGTTAATTAAAGGTTCATCCATAAGGAGGGTGTCTTTAGAGGACGATAATGTGAAAACAATGGAACACAATCTTTTTTCTCCGCTGGACATGTGATGAAGTTCTTTTCCGAGCAGATGTTCGATTTTCAGTTTTTCAATATAAAAAGAAACAACGTTTTCTGTGGTGTAGGAAAGTGAAAACTCAATAGCATCCCTAAACTTTAAAGACGATGGAAATTGCCCTTCTGATGGAAGATATGATACTATTTCTTTGATCTTTTTAAAATCATTTATGCTATCTAATCCAAAACATTTTATTTTACCGCGGTTCTGCCTTTTAAGCCCAAATATCATAGATAAAAGTGTTGTTTTTCCAGCACCATTTGGCCCAAGAATCAGCGTTTTCCCATTTAGAAACGTAAATGATAGGTTCTGAAATAGAAATTTATTATTGTATTTTTTAGAAATATTTTCAATCGCTATCATGAATTATACTCCAGGATCACTAAATCGAATAAAGGACATATGTGTGTGGAAGTATAAATATTGATAGCACCACAGTTGCCATAACAGGGAGGAAAAGCGCTTGATACATTTTCCATTTCCTGTTTCTCCCGTAGTAATACAGAGCACAGGCTATTAGGAAAATACTGCCGGTTAATATGCCATTTTCAACATAATATGACAACGTTGGTTTAAACTGGATATTTGTGCTTTTGAGTGAAATCTGTGAACCTACTGATAACTCAAAATTTGCCGAATTGTTTGAGTGACTGGCCACATCCCATAGAATCGTTGTTCCGCCAAGCAAATTGTACAGTAAAGAGTAACTTTTATTCTGAAAACTGGATTTATATAGTTTATTTATGCCATCAAAAAAGAGACCTGAGGAAGTACTATACATAACATTTCCATTTTTCAATGGTGCTGAATAAATTCTTGTCGTAGATTCTCCCATTACGGGATGACCAGAACCGTTTGGAGTTGTTATATTGTTATCTAAAATGTTTATGGAATACACTTTTTCAGCAACGTCCAAATATCCAAATAAGGCATTGTATGGAGAGTTGATATCCCTCTTGAAGTTACATTGTTCTATTGTGTAATTATTTATAGGGTTCGAAGGGTATGAGGCACTATTAGAGAAAATGATGTATAAGAGAGAGGTCAAATTTACACCGGTAATTGTGTCCTTTAAACTTACGTTATTTCCATTGAAATATAAAGTAAAATAGGAAGTAAAATTTTTTTCATAGACCAATATATTCTTTGAGTTTGCTGTAGCATTCCCGTTACTACATAACATTATTTGTGATTTATCCTGATATTCCAGATATTTTATATCAGCTACATTATTATTTGAATTGCCTTTTACCAACGATATCATTATGAATGGAGTGGAAGATATTAACAAAAAAATTATTAAAAATGAAATTAATTTGTATTTATTCATTCAATACCTCATCCTCTTTATTCTTCAACAGGGTAGGGGACTTGGGTTGGGAGATGTAAGTATTGTCCTGAACTTGATACAAAACTATTGCTTCCAATAGTATAGTTTAGATCTGCCATGAAACTATGTGTATAGTCAGCGTCAATGAATGCATATCCTGACATTGAATAGCTACTGATAAACCATCCACTCATAGATTCCGTTATAAGATACTCGTTTTGTTGTGATTCTATTGGATGATTTTGCATAGCATTAACAACTACCCACTGTTGAATAATAAAGCTGGAGGAATGGGATGATGTAACATACTGCTGGTTAACGCTGAAGGATATGCCGCCTATAGTATTGAAAATAAAATCACCTTGGTATGGAGTAGTTCTATAAATAGAAGTAAAACTAATAGATGCGTTTGACTGATAATACTCCCAACCAGATCCAGTTATTTTTACTACGTTAAGTACAAATCCTCCTTCTATGCCAATTACAACGTTTGTTTTTTGATTTATAACTTTTGAATATTGTGTTGGCCCGTTTTGGTTGGCACTACCTGTCTCCATCATAAAAAAGATCGCACTAAGCATTATAAATATTGTTATCACGCTTATAACAACTCTCTTGAAGTCTTCATTTATCTCTTTTTCTGCAATGCTTATAACATCCTCAGCTCTTCTATCTTTTATCAAGTGTCGTTTATGATTTTTCATAAAATACGTAAAATATAATTTGTATAAAAGATTTTTGTTAGTTTATATATATCTCAGTGATTTTGCATCCATTTTATTTTGGTGGTTTCATAATAGCTGTTTCAGGCTTTATTTCTTTTGTGTCTTATGGTTTCGTTACTTTCTTCTCTTATCCTCAGGTTTCATGATTTTCCAATTCTCCTCTCCTTCCCGTTTCCAACCTGAAATCCAGCCTTGCACTGATCGTTTTTCTCCTTTGCAGCATAAACTACCATTATTTCTTTTATGATTCCTACCGTTGCTGTTATCCCTGTGAATCTTACCGTATATCGGTGCAAACCAACTTCCACCGTGACCAAAGTAATCTAATCCATCAGGATCTTTTATGGCAAGAGGGGGAAATATCAGCATTTCCCTCACTGTGTCAGATTGGAGGATGAAAACAATAATGGGATAATTTATCTGAAACAAACACTGTAGCACCTCATGAAAAATTGAATGAAAAACGTTGATATTTGGCCGTCTCAAGATATTTTAAAAATTGGTTGGTGTAAAACAACGCTACTGGAGAACCAATAAAGAAGTTTTATAAAAAAAGAGAGTGTCACTCCCTGTATAAACCGAAATCCAACTCGGGAATTGCGTTTCTTGTGATTTCTTTGAGTTTTGACTCAACGTCATCAAATTTTTCTGCTTCCACGGGTATGTACTGCATTCTTCCCTTTGACATGTGGTATGACCCCGGGCAAAGAAATCCTTCTTTTACAAGGATTGCATCGGCTTTCAGGGTAAGTATGCCTGCCATGGCCCTTTCCTTTCCCTGGTATGGAGATCCGAAGCCGGGGTTTT
>JAKAWY010000068.1 GCA_021816745.1 Thermoplasmata archaeon | reverse complement strand
GGGAACTTCTCAGGCAGGGAATGGAGCTCCAGGCCACAGGAAAAGGAAAGGATGCAAAAAAATTATATGGAGCCGCCCTGGAACTACTCAGGAAAAGTTACCAGTCCGCAGACGTATTCAGCAGGGAGCGCATAAAAAGGCAGATGGACGGACTCCAGAAAGCCATGGATTCCCTTGAGGACAAAAAAGATGACAGGCCTTCACAGTGGCAGGAGGGAGAGAAAATCCTGGAAGAGACCGGATTGAGCATATCCAAGGGAGAGGGGCCCACCATGTCAGAGGTTGCAGGAATGGAGGAATTGAAAAAGGAGCTCTTCCTGAAGATCATTTATCCACTTAAATTCCCGGATCTTGCTGAGGAATTTCATGTTGTGTCAGGGGGTGGATTCATCCTGTATGGCCCCCCAGGGAATGGAAAAACATTCATAGTGAGGGCACTGGCCAGGGAGGTGGACATGAACTTCATCTACGTCAATCCTGCAAACCTGGTTAGCCAGTGGTTCGGGAACTTTGAAAAGAATATTTCCCAGCTTTTCAGGGCAGCAAGATTGCTTTCCCCCAGTATACTCTTCTTTGACGAGCTTGACAGCCTGTTCCCATCCAGGGACAAGGCCCAGAATGATGCTTCCAGAAGGGGTGTTTCACAATTCCTCAATGAGATAGGCGGATTCTCCCAGGACAAAGCCAGTTCTGTGGTTCTGCTGGGCGCAACAAACGTTCCATGGCAGCTGGACGAGGCAGTAACCAGGCCTGGAAGGTTTGACAGACTTATCTACGTGCCTCCACCTGACACCAGTTCCAGGGAGAGTATCGTGAAAAACTTCATGTCAAAGGTGAGCAGGAAGGATAAGATTGACTATGGTGCAATTGCCAAAAACACAGAAGGATACAGTTCTGCAGATGTGGAATATCTTTGCCGCCATGCATGCCAGGGTGTATTCAGGAGAGCCATAGAGAATTCAGGAAATGATCAGGTAAGAACCAGTGATATAGAAGATGCAATGAAAGCCATCAGGCCTTCCGTCAGCAGGGAGACCATAAAAAAGTACGAGGCTTACAGGGACCTGAAATCATCAGCTTCCTAACCGATCATAAAACCAGTAGGCGTCCCAGGGAGGCACAATAAGGATGTCTCCGTCTGTGGCCCCGTTTTCAGTGAGCTTTCCGTAACTGCACATCCTCCTTTCCTCGAAAAGCAGTTCGTACTCCCTTTTCATGGCAGCAGAATAGAAGAGGAAAAAGGCTCTGTAAAGTGAATTTGTTATTTCAGAATTAAGCGAATCCATATCCAGGCTGTTGGACTGGACATAACTGGATACAGTTTCAAGCCCAAGCTCCAGCACCTTCATCTTGATCTGCATTTCACTGCTTCCCTCCAGATCAGCGGAAGGCGATGAACTGCACTGTACATCCACCAGTGGAATCATGGGATATGCATCCGCCAGGGCAGGGCTTATGGTGTCTACTCCCTGGTAAAGAGCTATAAAAATTCTTTTTGGATTCTCTCCCGACAGGTAATTCAGGAGGCTTTTCACATCCTGTTTACCTGAATTCTCGCCCATGGGGCCAAAGGCAATGATTTTCACCGGCAATTTTCCCACCTAGTATAACCTGATGGTTTCAAGATTCTTCAATGCATGGGATTCGATTCCGAATTTCTGCCTGACCTGCCTTGCAAAATCCACTGCACCCTCGCTCTCTCCGTGGTTCACTATGATCCTGTGGGGTTTTGGCGCCATGGTGCTGATATACCCAAAAAGCTGCCTTTTGTCAGAATGCCCGGAGAATCCCTCTGCAGTCTCCACATTCATCCTGATCTCGTATTTGGTCTGCTTTCCACCATCACTCATTGAGATGTCATGTGCGCCCCTCTGAATCCTTCTTCCCATGGTTCCTTCTGCCTGGTATCCCACAAAGACCAGGGAATGTTTCGGTGACAGTACCCACGTCTTGAAATATTCCATAACAGGCCCGCCGTTCATCATTCCTGAAGTGGCCAGCACCACCTTGCTTTCAGAGGAGTCGCAGATGTCAAGCCTCTGCTCCCTGGTTTCGACTTTTTTGAACATTTTATGCATGAACGGATTTTCCCTCTTCTCCATGATTCTTTCACGGAGTGTCCGGTTCAGGTATTCCGGGTATGCGGCATGTATGGCAGTGGCCTCCATGATCATTCCGTCAAGATATACGGGCATTTCTTCTATCAGGCCACTGGAAACTGCTTCCTCCAGCACCATCATGACCTCCTGGCTCCTGCCTACGGCAAAAACCGGAATAAGGACAGATCCACCTTTCTCAAAAGTCCTCTTTATAATGGAAACCAGGTATTCTGAAGCGTCCTTCCTAGGTTTGTGATAATCATTTTTTCCCGCATAGGTGCTCTCAGTCATGAAAGTTTCCGCCCTGGGGAATTTGTTGTTGGCCATGTTGAAAAGCCATGTTTTCTCGAACTTTACGTCCCCGCTCAGCACCACATTGTAAAGCCCTTCCCCCACATGCAGATGTACTGATGAGGATCCAAGAATATGCCCTGCGTTGTAGAATGTAAGCCTCACATCAGGGGTAATGTCTGTGGTCTCGTTGTATTTCAGCACCACGGTTTTTTTCAGTTCTTCCCTGATGTGCTTGGAATCATAGGGTGATTTGTGCCCTTCTGCGTGTGCAACCTTTATGAAATCGTTCTGAAGCAGAATGGCAAGGTCCCTGGTGGGTTGTGTCATGTAAATGGGGCCCTCATATCCGTATTTGTAAAGCATGGGTGCCATTCCTGAATGGTCAAGGTGCGCATGTGTCAATATGACTGCATCCAGTGATGAGAATGGCTGGATTTCAGGAAGATACAGATAAGGTGAACCTTCCCATGGTTTATCGCCTGCACTGTTTGTATTCATCATTCCGCAGTCAATCAGTATCCTGGAGTTGTTGGTTGAAATCAGGGTGGCGCTTCTTCCCACTTCCCTGTGGCCACCCAGTGCTGTAAGCCTTACCCATGGATCGTCAGGCATGGTGGGTGAATTCAGCTTCACACCAAGGTTGTTCAGGAATTTTTTCCTGTCCTCCTTCATGTCCCTGAGAAATTCCCTGACCTCCTTCACTGTCCTGGAATGCATTGGAGGGGCCCTCACTATCCTCGGGGACCATCCTGTCTCACTTTTAAGATCCCTGATATAATTGGATTCCCTTCCGGAAATTACAGATGGTTCCTCCAGTTCAATAACAACCTCTCCCGTGTCATGCTCAAAGTATACTTCCTTCAGGTCAGCTTCAGGGGGTATGATCTCCTGGATCTTCAGTCTTGCAGTCTCCTCGTCACCCATGATGGATTGATCGGGGCGTATGGCAATCCTCCTGCGTATCTCCTGTGCGACCTTTCTTGCAATGTCATCCCTCTGTGAAAAAAGCTCCTCATTCTTGGTATATACCACGATGTTAGGCCCTTCATACACAACGTCAGTTATGCCATTGTCAGGAAACAGCCGATCGAATATAGCCTTGACTTCCTCCATATAATCCTTGTTTGCCATTCAAAATGCACCCGAAAAATAATTTTTTTATTGGTTATGAATTCAGAGATTTAATTTTAATTTTTTTATTCTGTCCAGGACTTCGGATTCTTGTAGCAACTTAAATCCGTGCTCCTTGGTGATCACAGAAACGTCAATCATTCCGCCAGAGGCTGAATCTCTTGATTTTGCTGCAGTTATTCCCCTGATTACCAGATCAACGCCTTCCTCAGTGCTCATATCTTTCCTGTACATGGACTCCAGAACACCATAAACAAAGGGTGATCCTGATCCAGTGCTCACATAGGTATCCTCCACGGATCCCCCTGCTGCATCTACTGAGAATACATGTGGCTTGGTGTCAAGTCCTGCTACCAGTATCTGAACCATGTATGGATAGTATTTTGTCTGGTTCAGTATGTTTGACAACAGTGTGGCAGCTGCCGATATGGGCATGTTTATCTTCCTCTGCAGTCTGTAAAGTTCCAGTTCAGCTTTCATGTATCTGACTAAAACCTGAGCATCGCCCACAAGACCTGCAATGGTCATACCTGTGTATGTATCTATCTGGAAAAGCTTCTGCCCATCTTTATGGGCTATGAAATGGTCCATGGTGACCCTCCTCTCCGTAGCCATTATCACGGAATCTTTCAGCGTGATGGCAACGGTGGTGGTTCCTGTTTTCTTTACAGTCTCCATTAGTTTCACTCCTTCTCTCCAATCAACATTACATATTAAATACTTTTTAATTTTTTTAATCGCTGAGCCTAGAATTTAGCGCTGTCAATAAGATGCCTGTATAATTAAAGGCTTGAATTGTGAACAAAATTTCCGATCTGTGTTGCCATGATAAACATACATTGTCTTACGAACCGGCCAGCAAAGTCTGATCTTTATCATCTTCATTGTCTGCGTTATATAAGACAACCGGGGTTCTTAATATGTTTTTAATAGTTTTTATGCATATCATCACATGGTTCTGACAGCAGAAGACATAATGAAGCCACTACCAGCATTCCTTTCTGCTGACACTCCGGTGGATGTTGCCACCAGGATGATGTCAGAGGGAAAGCGCGGATTTATACTTGTGAGCGACAACGGCGCATTGAAAGGGATAGTTACAGAGTGGGACCTTATTGACAAGGTATATGCCAAGAACCTTAACCCTTCAGAAGTGAAGGTGTCTCAGATCATGACCACTGAATTATTCAGCGTGACTCCGGAAACGCCCACCAGAAAACTGACCAGGCTTATGGCTGAAAAAGGCGTGAGAAGAATGCTTGTGGGAAACGGGGATAAATTCGTTGGAATCATAACCTCAAAGGATATAATCAGGATATTCAACGACTATGCGGAAGTCATTGAGACCATTGCATCAAAGTACGGAATTATCTGAATTATAAAAGAATATACCTGTAGAGTTCCAGGAGATCCACAACATCTCCACGGCAATATCTTTCAAAGGATTCCCTTGAATTTTTCCATAGCCACATTATGGCCTCCCCCTTGTTCATTCCAGTGATCTCTGCTTCCTCTTTGCTCCTCAGAAGATCCAGATTCTTATATTCAGGGGCATTTACAACCTTCTGCAGGCTCCTGATCCTGTATTCTCCATTGATTGTGGCACCGTGAAGTGCACATACATACATCATATCCAGAAGATAGGATGTCCCCAGATAGTATTTCAGGCCCCATAATTTCTCATAAAAAGGCATGTCCACAGTGTTGGTGTTGATCAGGGAAACATCATATGAGGTGTGGTTGTATCCAAGGATGATCTCCGGTTTATATTCTTCAACAATCCTTGAGAAATTCCCCAGGAGCTCCAGCTGATCATTCTTCTCATAACTACCGGTCAGTATATCCACCTTACCCTGCAGGGTGGCCACTGAAATGGCTATAATCCGTTCATTTCTCAGGAAGCCGTCCCTGACCTCAGTCTCCAGGTCAAAGGCCATAACCCTGCTCTTTCCTGCGACCATGGAACGGATACGATTCAGTTCCAGGAAATAGTCCATGAAGCCAAATCGTAATATGTTATATGATTATGTGC
>JAKAWY010000067.1 GCA_021816745.1 Thermoplasmata archaeon | reverse complement strand
AACCACATTCAGGGCATCTGATGGCAGGTGTCTCCATTCCACATTCATGGCAGGATCTCACGTCTGCCTCCACCTTGTAGACTTCTTTCCTCTTCCTGGCAGCATCCGCTATGGATCTCCTGGCATTACCTGCACTCTCCACAGGAAATAAAGAATGCACCATGGGTTTCATCTTCCTGTCTCCGGCCTTTTCAGGCCTTCCCAGCCTGGCCCCTATCCTGGTGGGTGAACTGTCCCTGATCTCTATGCCGCATATCTTTGAGACATAGGCAGAAGTGCTTTCCTGATGTTCTTTTTGAGTGAAATCATTGAATATGATCTTAAGAATATCTGAATCCACCAGTTTCACTAATTCATTTTCCGTGGAAAATTCCACACCCAGCCTGATCAGAATATCCCTGATCTGCGGGTTCATGGAAATGGAAGGGAATTTTTCTTCCTTGATTGATTTTGATACTGCATCACCAAGCACATCCACATCGGCGCATGAGAGATCATGCCAGAAATAATTGTAATCCGGATGGAGTGGCACATTATATTTTTTTGAAATTTCAAAGGCATCCCCTGCGTCTGAAGGTTTCATTTTTTCTTTTGGAACACCATTCTTTTCTGCAAGGAGGTTCCAGTATTCGATGCTGAAGGGTGGCCTCTCCAGCACATGATTATTTTCCAGGAAGTCACCGTACGAGATCAGTATTTCACCGATGTCAGTAATGGTTTCCACCTTATCCCTGAGTTCCAGAGCCTGTTCCACATTCCTGATCCTCACATGCCTTCCATCCTTGGTAAGGACCATGGGGCCCTCTATCTCATCGCATGGTGTAATGGCAGCTGCTTTTCCCGGCAATTCCACCTTCAACTGGCTTCCTGTGGCCACAAATTCTCTCAGTGTATACATCGTAACAGGGCTGATGGAAGCAGCCGCTAAACCTGATAATCTTGATCTTCCATACCTGAGCCTGAATCCTCCTGGCCTCCCTGGATGGGAGAACACAGGCCTTCCAGCCACAATATCGCTCAAAAACTTGGTTGCCTTCGAAGATGATCCATCCCCGTCCTCCTTTACGCTGGCGTTCAGGAAGTCCCAGTCATTTATCTTTAATTTCTCTGTGTGCTTCAGCACCTTCTTGGATTTCTGCAAAAGGCCCTCACAAAGCACCAGGCACATTCCACCCCTGATCTTGTTGTTCGGGAATCTTTCCATGTCCCTGTGGCCTGAAATCTCCTCGTCTTCGCTCCCTTCACCATCAATACATACGGGGCAGTTCTTCACCACCCTGCTGATCTCCTCCCTGTCCGGAAGGTACTGCAGGTGTTTCACCCTGTTGTATGCCTGTATTTCTTCAATGTAACGCTCCACCTCTGCATCGGTGGGGATAAATTTGCCAATGCCAAGATCTCTCCTGACGATATCTGCAATCAGCACGCTCATGGCCTGTGCAGTTCCTCCCGCACCCCTTATGGGCCCGGCATACACCACAGACACATAATCTGAACCGTCGTAGTTCTTTCCCACCTTGACGGTGGATATTCCTTCCAGAGGGGCTACAAGGATTCCTTCCGTAAGGATTGCAAGGCCTGTTCTTACAGCTTTTTCCAGTGCCTTCTCCTTCCCTTCATTCTTGAATCTTTCTGCTATGTTTCTGGACATCTGAAGAGAAACTTCTTCCCTGCTGAATTTTTCTGAAAGTTCCCTGATCTCTGCACTAACACCATCCATTTCAAGAAGTTCCTGCACCCTGTCTGCCATATCGTTGGCCTGGGGGATTTCCACTTTGTCAGAAACATCAAGCCCTGATTTCCTTGCCCTGGTGGCGATATCATAACATTTTTCAACCTCTTTTTTGAGGCTCTCCCTGTATTCCTTCTCCCCCCATGGAGGCATTTTCAGGGCCCGCCTTCAAGGATGGCCATCTTCTTCTGCTTGAATTCCAGGGCACTCAGGATAAAGTGCTGGTGCAGTCTTGATGGCTTAAGGGGTCGGGAAAGGAATTCAGCATGGTACTGTGAGGCAATAAAATTCCTCCTGTCCTTCAGTTCCATGATCTCCATCCTGATTCCCTCCTCATCGGTGCCGGAGAAAACAATTCCATGCTTCTCCATGTCCGGGATGTATTCCGGATTTACTTCGTAACGGTGCCTGTGCCTTTCGTATATCTCTTTCTGCCCGTACAGTTCCATGGCTACGGTTCCATCCTTTATCAGGACTTTCTTGCTCCCGAGCCTCATGGTTCCGCCCATGTCCTTGACTCCCACCTGTTCAGGCAGTATATCTATCACAGGATTCTTTGAATCAGACTTGAATTCAGAACTGTTTGCGCCTTCCAGACCCATTACATTCCTGGCAAATTCAATCACAGCCACCTGGAATCCCAGACAGATTCCCAGGAACGGCATTCCAGTCTCCCTGGCATTCTTCACTGCCCTGATCTTTCCTTCCACTCCTCTATATCCGAATCCTGGAGTGACAAGGATTCCGTCCAGCCCTTTCAGAGAATTGTCATCTGTAATAGAATCTGAATCCATCCATTTGATATCCACAGCAATTCCTGTATTTCCAGTTACATGATTAAAAGCTTCCTTGTGGCTCATGTACGCATCATGGAGGCCTGTGTATTTTCCTATGATGGCTATATTCACATGTTCCTGCGGGTGTAGTAGTTTCTGCTTGTAATCCGCCCATATGTCATGGAACTCCTGGGATGGCATGGAAAATTTTTCCCTGATCAGGTCAATGACTCCCTGTTTTTCCAGAACACCCGGGACTTCGTATGCATTCACCACGTTATATACACTGATCACTGCTTTCCTGTCCACATCGGTGAAAAGTGAAATCCTTCTTCTTGCATCTTCAGTCAATGGATGCCCGGATCTGCACATCAGGATATCAGGCTGGATACCTATTTCCCTTAACACTTTTACACTATGCTGGGTGGGTTTTGTCTTCTGTTCCTCTTCGCTTCCAATCTCCGGAACCAGTGTCACATGGCAGAAAAGTAAATCCCCCTTCTCTTCCATCCTCAGTTCCCTCAGTGCTTCCAGGAATGGCATGGATTCAATGTCTCCCACAGTTCCACCCACTTCAATCACAAGAACATCAAGATTCCCTTCATTTGCCACTTTCCTTATTCTTCTCTTGATCTCATTGGTGATATGTGGTATGATCTGTACTGTACTTCCAAGGTATTCCCCTCTCCTTTCTTTTTCAATAACTTCCTTGTAAACCTTTCCTGTGGTGATGCTGCTGTCTCCATTCAGGTTCCTGTCAAGGTATCTTTCATAATTTCCAAGATCCAGGTCAGATTCACTTCCATCATCCAGCACGAACACCTCACCATGCTGGTAGGGATTCATGGTGCCTGCATCATAATTCAGGTAAGGATCAATCTTCATGGCAGAGGTCTTGACTCCACTGTTGCTTAAAAGGTGGCATAAACTCGAGGCAATGGTGCCCTTTCCAATGCCTGAAAGAACTCCACCAGTAATAACCACGTAACGCATTTATCTTAATCATCGGGTGAATTATAAACTTAATCCTCAGTCCGTAACAGAATAAAAAGGGGTTCATAACTGGAAGAAATATTTCATCGGTAAAAACATGAAATTCTAATTATTATGGAGACATTTTTGTATGTATACACATCAGATTTTGAAGGTGGTTTTTTATGAATATTCAGGTTCATTTTTTTCACTGCATTTTGATCAAGGAATTATTAGTAAACCTTAAAGAAATATCTTCGTTAGAATCTATGCAAAAATTTTAAGGACATTATAATGTAGTCTTAATTATGAAAATTACCAGTATGAATATTGAGAATTTCAAAGCCATAGATTCACTTCACTTCAATCCACGAATGCTCAATATATTTGTTGGTAGCAACAATTCTGGAAAGTCTACAATTTTGCAGGCAATCAAGTTAGCTTTTGACGAGGAATATTTCTCATTCTTATTTTTTACTGACCCGTCTGCTGCACTAAAATATGGCGAGAATAGGGCTAAGTTAGAACTGAAACTGATAGAAGATAAACGAAAAATTGTTGAGTTTGAAATTGAAAGCGTCACATTAAATGAGCTAATTCCCCAATTGGAGAATGCAGTAATTAGAATATTCGAACGCACATTGAAAAGAGTAGAGATTACGAACAGAAAGACTCCTAAAAAAGAGGAAAGGAAGCACAGAGTCGGAGAGATTGAAAAAGAATTAAAGGAATGGATAAACACTGAAACCATACTGGAAATGGTAGATAAGGATCAGTTAACAGAATCAACTAAGGAATCTGTAAATCTTATTGTTAACGGCCACAAAAAATTTTTATCAGGTTCAACAATTGATATAATTGCTCAAAAATTGGCATTTCAAATTGCAGAAAAATTGAACATAAGGGATTTTCTTGGCTGGAGGGAATATATAACCACAAGATTCATGGACTTTAATGAATTCGATGATCATTTCAGGGATTTGTCTTTCTCACTATATGAAAGTGAGAAGTCCAGAAAGGAAGAGGAGAATCTTTCTTCACCCATGTTCATTAATGATCCGATTAAGGCAATTGATAAAGTAAAATCCGATGGAAAGAGAAGTGAAGTAATCGCTCATGAAATAGATCAAATCATAAAAGATGACAAGATTG
Source organism: Thermoplasmata archaeon (assembly GCA_021816745.1). Taxonomy (GTDB): domain Archaea; phylum Thermoplasmatota; class Thermoplasmata; order Thermoplasmatales; family Thermoplasmataceae; genus Cuniculiplasma. The sequence goes on along the minus strand of JAKAWY010000067.1, from coordinate 935 downwards.
TTCCAGGTCTCAGGCGTTTCAACTTTAACAATCTGGTATTTGAAGGAGTGGAGGACGACGTTTCTATGGATAGCATGGGTGATGGGTTCAAAACCTTAATCGGTATCCTGGCTTCTTTCTACCAGCAACCAAAAAATACCATAATTCTGCTCGAGGAACCTGAAGTGCATTTGCACCCCGGGTATTTACAGGAATTGGCAAAGAATCTTGTGACTTTATCCAGAACCCGTAATATTCAGATTTTCATATCAACACACAGCATGGATTTTATACAATGTTTTCTTGATATTGGTTCAATGTCCACCCCTTATTCAGAATTTGTTAAATCGGAATTGTTTATGTTACATTTGAGTCATTTGAAAAATGTTGTAGTTTCAGAAGAAATTGATTATAATGAGGCAGATAGGACTATAAAAGAACTTGAATGGGATTTACGGGGAATTTGATTGAAATCCCTTAATTTTGTAGAAGGAAAGCATGATACATTCTTCCCCTTGATCATGCTGATCATTCACTTCTTTTTCTCGATCAGATCCTGGTGCTCTCATGCCTGTAGCAGTGGGCGTCCATGGTTATCTCTGCAATATCAGTGGAATACATCCCTATCCTGGATATTTCCTCTGTAATGGTGGATGTTGAGATATTCTTCCCCCTGATCTTGCTTAACATCTCTTTTTTCTCCTTGATCATTTCCTTTTTGCTTACCAGATCATTGACTTCAAAAAGATTCACATTGAAATACAGAGTGGCGGCCTTCTGGAAAAGTTCGCTGCAGAACTCAAGGAAACCTTTCAAGGCGTCTATCTGCTCCTTCTCCATCCTCTCTCCCTTTTGAAGTGTGTTGCATATATTCACTGTATGATCTGCAATCCTCTCCAGTATCCTGGAGTAGAGCATGTTGAACATCTCATCATTCTTCTTTCCAGTATTTCCCA
>JAKAWY010000066.1 GCA_021816745.1 Thermoplasmata archaeon | reverse complement strand
GATGGTAAAATAATTTCTCCATTGGAAATACACCCCTCTCCCCCTCAATACAACTGTGATGTTATTTCCTTTATTTTGTGAAGATATAATTCATATTCTTCCTTATTTACAGAAAACATGTCCCTGTTCTGTCTTATCTGTTCCAATCTCTGGGTAAAGTATGAGAGTTCAGCCTGATACCTCATTCTCATCTGTTTATCCATCACTGTCATGACACCATGATGCGTTGTTATGTGAATAATTTTTCCATTTAAAATGGACAATAGTGTGATTAATAGGGATCTGCCAATATTATATTGAGTCATAAATCATTATACATTATAGGTGTGTTAATTTATCAACTCATATTGAATTTATAAAAAATGATATTGATTCAAATGCGATCGCAAAAAATTATTTATCCACATCAGTATACTATAAGTTACCGACGAGATGATTCAAAGGAGGTAATTTATTGAGAACAACACTTATAAACAAGATCGTTAAAAGGGAGGGACAATCCGAAGAATTCGATAAAACCAAGATTACCAGGGCAATTTACAAGGCAATGCTTTCTGTTAAATATGGCACCATGAAAGATGCTGAGCAACTTACTGACAAGGTTATTGAAAAACTGGAATCACAGGGGGCAATACCCACTGTGGAAATTGTGCAGGATGTCGTGGAATCCGTTCTTATGGAAACCTCCATTGATGGCAAAAAATTCAATGAGGTAGCGAAGGCATATATATTATACAGGGAAAAGAGAAGATCCATAAGGGATGAGAAGAAGAGGATAGGAGTTGTGGATGATCTCAAACTCTCACTGAACGCAGTAAAGGTACTGGAAGCCAGATACCTTCTGAAGGATGAAGAGGGAAAGATCATTGAAACACCAAGGCAGATGTTCAGCAGGGTAGCGAAGCACGTAGGAATCATCGATGCGCTTTATGATTATGCAAAATTCCAGAAAAGCGGCAAACTGCCTGAGAATGGAAGGAAGATATCCACACTGGCAAACACACAACTGGAAGTCCTGGAAAGGGCCTTTGCAAAACTCAAGGAAGAGAATGTGCTCAAGGGCGAATTTAGCCACTTCATAGACTTTGTTTATACAAAACCCACTTCTGTTTCGGATACTATTGAGAAAATGGAAGATATGATGTGCAACCTGGAATATGTTCCAAACTCACCCACCATGATGAATGCAGGTGCAAGGCTGGGACAGCTTTCCGCATGCTTTGTTCTTCCAGTGGACGACAGCATAGAGGGTATATTTGAAGCTGTGAAACACACGGCAGAAATACACAAGTCCGGCGGAGGAACCGGGTTCTCATTCTCCAGGCTTAGAAGCAAGGATGACATGGTAGGATCCACCAAGGGAGTTGCATCCGGACCAGTATCATTCATGAAGATCTTCGACACCACCACTGAGGTAATAAAGCAGGGTGGAAAGAGAAGAGGAGCCAATATGGGCATCCTCAGGTACGATCACCCCGACATCATGGAGTTCATCACCAGCAAGGACGCAGAAAACACAATCCTGAGAAATTTCAACATTTCCGTGGGCATGGAGGACGAATTCTTTGAAAAGCTGGATTCTGACGGATATATAGATCTCAAGAATCCAAAGAATGGAAAGGTCGTATCCAGGATAAAGGCCAGAACCATGTGGGACACCATCATAACACATGCATGGAGAACTGCAGATCCGGGCCTTATTTTCCTGGATGAGATCAACAGGTCAAATCCTGTGAAGAACATAGCTGATATTGAGGCCACCAACCCCTGTGGAGAGCAGCCACTGATGCCATACGAATCATGCAACCTTGGTTCAATAAACCTGGCAAAATTCGTGGTGGATGGTTCCCTGGACTATGATTCTCTCAGGGAAATCATAAAACTTTCAGTAAGGTTCCTGGATAACGTTGTGGACGCCAACAAATTCCCCGTAAAGGAAATTGAGGAAATGACCAGGAAGACCAGGAAGATTGGACTGGGAGTAATGGGATTTGCTGACATGCTCATCCTTATGGGAATCCACTACGATTCTGAGGAAGCACTTAAAGTGGCAGAGAACGTGATGTCATTCCTTAACACTGAGTCGCACAGAGAGTCCTCAAGACTGGCCTCTGAAAGGGGAGTGTTCCCCGGTTGGTACGGTTCAGAGTATGAGAGGCAGGGAGTGCTGATGAGAAATTCCACCACCACTACCATAGCTCCTACTGGAACCATATCCATCATTGCAGGATGCTCATCATCCATTGAACCACTGTTTGCCATAGCCTTCATGAGGCATGTGCTGAATGGACAGGAACTGATTGAGGTGAACCCGCTATTCGAGGAAATCACCAAGAAGAGGAACATATATACAGACAAGCTTATGCAGGACGTTGCCAAAACCGGAAACCTGGAGACTGTGGAAGTATCAGAGGATCTCAAGAAACTCTTTGTCACTTCCCACGAGATTGAGCCAGAGTGGCACGTTCTGATGCAGGCAACCTTCCAGAAATTCTGCGATTCAGGTGTTTCAAAAACAATTAACCTGCCTCACGATGCCACACCTGATGATATTGCAAAATCGTACAGGCTTGCCAAGGATCTCCACTGCAAAGGAATCACCGTTTACAGGGATGGAAGCAAAACTGAGCAGGTTCTTTACACCGGAACAGAAAAGGTGGAGAAGAAGGAAAAGCCTGCAAAGAAATCTGCCCTGGAAATTGCAGAGAAGATAACCTCTGAGGAAAAGTCAAAAGCACTGGAAACCCCAAAGGGAAAATTCCTGAAGCTGGAAGCTACCTTTGATCCTGCCTGTCCTGATGGAAAGTGCGATAGGTAATGGGAATAGCAGAAATCAGGGAAGAAATAATCTCCAGGAAAATCATCTATTACGTGGAGGAACACAGGGAAATTCCCTTTCCCCTGAAGAGCTTCATGCTGATGCTTTCCAGGAACAATCCATTCATGGAGGCTACAGCCATGTCCAGCAGGAATTTCTCCCCGGAGGAATTCAGAATTTTTCTAGAAAAAAACATATTTTCCAGGTTGAAGGGTAACGAATCAGATATTGCCTCCCAATCAGAGGAAAGATTTGAAGAGTTCAGGGAACAATCCATAAAATGGATAAATGCAACCTATTCCAGATAAAACTTCTTCCACTGGTTGAAAAATAATTAACTTCCCTGCAGGGAAGCATCAAATTTTAAATAAAAACTCATCACTCGTGTACCAGTTCCTTTCCCTCTCCTATGACCAGCTTTGGATACGAATCAAGTGAAAATGGATCTCCGCTCCAGACTGAGAAGGAAGCCAGTTTTTCCTTTTCCACAGTTCCAAGATCCGTAAGACCAAGTATTTCTGCAGATCTTGAAGTGAGGTAGGAAATACACTGCTCTTTTGTTGCTCCGAATCTCAGGAAATGCCTGGTGGTGAGAAACAGATTCCTTTGAAGAATCACCGGATGATCACTGATGAGTGCAAACCTGACACCTGAATTCTGCAAAAGTTTTACATTTCTCCAGGATTCATGCTTAAGTTCAACCTTGTACGGGTGTGAGTCCATGGGACCATAAACAAGAGACATATCTCTCTTCTTTATCTCTTCGAAGATGGAACTGGTGTGGAAATCCCCACCATGATTAATTATGGGCTTTATGCCGAACTGATCCGCGAGGCTCATGAGGAAAAGGGTATCATCTTCCTTGTGGACATGGCACATAATCCTTACATCCCCTCTTAACAGGCTTATGAGAAATTCCGTTTCAGGATCAACATCATCCATGGTTTTTTTGCCGGAATCCACCAATGCCTTGGTTTTCATTGCTGAAAGAAATTTGTTCCTTATAATCGAACTGACGCCCATCCTTGTGGTCGGCCTTTCCCCATTCCAGTCAGTGGTGCTTCTGGGGTTGTATCCCAGGGCCATCTTTACTCCTATATCCTTCACATAGGATTCCTTTATGTTCCTTCCAAAATTCCTGATTAAACAGCCCATTCCCCCCATTATATTGCCACTTCCTGGAAGTACCACAGAATACAGTACATTATTCTCCACTGATTCAGTGAAAGCAGAATCATCCATATACACGCCGTCAATGGCCCTTCCCAGTGGCATCATAGGTGCAAGTTTGTCGTTGGCCTCACTTTCCATATATGGTTCTCCTGCCCTGTCCAATCCAATATGGCTGTGTGGATCGATGAATGCTGGTGTAACAGTTCCTTCCCCGATCATCTCCCCTTCGGGCTTTTGTTTTCCCACATACTTTATGGAATGGCCTTCAAAACCCACGAATACATCTTTCTGGATTCCAACACCATCATACAGCTTGTCTGCCTTGACGTATTTCATAATTTAATGCATGTAGTATTTGTAAATAAAATATGGTTAAAAGAAAGGGCGGAATTATCTTCCGCTCATAATTTTTTTATACTGTTCTTCGGAGATCTTTCCCTCTTTCATTACCAGTTCCTTTATGGAAACATGTTTCTCCAGTGCTTCCCTGACAATTTTCGCAACCGTGTCATAACCCAGGTATGGATTAAGCAGTGCCGCAGATCCGAAGCTCTTTGAAAGGTGCTCATCACAGGCCTCCTGGTTTGGAAGTATTCCATCTATGAGCAATGTCCTGAACATCCTCATTCCATTTGTCATTATGTCAAGGGATCTTGAAAGTTCAAAGTCTATGTTCGGCATCATGACGTTCAGCTCAAACTGCCCTGCCTGAACTGACATGTTTACGGCTGCCTGGGCCCCTACCACAGAATGGCATATCATATTCATTGCCTCTGCAATGGACGGGTTGATCTTTCCAGGCATTATGGAAGAACCCTGCTGGACTGCAGGAATGAATATCTCATGGAGGCCTGCTCCCGGTCCGGAGTACATCAACCTGGTATCATTCGCGATCTTGTTAATGTCCAGTGCGCAGGTGGTGACAGCATTCTGTAGCCTGGCAAAGTCTGACTGGAATTCCATTATTCCCGGCATGTTGTCGCTGGGCCTGAAGTTGAAACCGGTATATTTTGCAATTTCACTGACTACGGCCTTCTGGTACCCGGGAGGTGTATTTATACCAGTTCCAGTGGCTGTTCCTCCGATGTTCAGTTCAAGTATGAAATCAAGGGCATTCTCAAAATCCCTGAGATTCTTTTTAAGTGTATATGCATAAGCAGAAAACTCCATTCCAAGTGTGACTGGAGCTGCATCCTGAAGATGGGTTCTTCCCGGTTTCTTCACATCCGCAAACTCCTTTGCCTTTTTGTCCAGTGATTTTATGAGAAGGCCGATCTCTTCTATATATCTCTGTGCCTTGTAAGTTGCAGCAAGCCTCATAAGGGTTGGATAAACATCATTTGTGGACTGGCTCATGTTCACAAGATCGTTGGGGTGTATGTATGAATACTCCCCTTTCTTCTTTCCGCCCTCTTCAAGGGCCACATTGGCAATGACCTCATTTGCATTCATGTTGAATGAAGTTCCAGCTCCAGCCTGGTAAACATCAATCACAAACTGGTCATGGAATTTTCCAGATATAATCAGGTCGGAGGCCTTCACGATAAGATCTTTCCTGTCGGAGGTCATTTTTTTAGGGTCAAGATTGTTATTTGCAATGGCTGCAGATCTTTTAATGATGGTCATGCACCTGACATGATCTGCGTCTTCAACAATTCCTGATATCCTGAAATTGTTCATGGCCCTGAACGTGTTCACGCCATAATAGACATTGTCTGGAAGTTCTACTTCACCTATTACGTCCCTCTCTTTTCTTGCCATGTTACCTAATTGCTTGAATTTATAAATATTAATCTACA
>JAKAWY010000065.1 GCA_021816745.1 Thermoplasmata archaeon | reverse complement strand
TTAAATCAGTAAAACTACAGGGGAGGCCCAGATGGGTTCTTTACAGGGAAGAGACGGATGAATATCTCCTGAATATAATGGAACCTTCTGGAATTGAGTTCATTTCCGGAAAGGATTATTCCGTGGTTAAATTCCATAAAATTGATCAGAAGGGGCCACATGGACTTGCTGTCAACGGAAACATGGCGTACGTGGCATGCGACAATGCAATGCTTGTAAAGGTGGATCTGGGTTCCATGAAAAATGTTGCAGAAGCAAAGCTTGCTGGGCCTCCTGATGTGCTGTGGTATAACAAAAAACTGGATCATCTGTACTGCAGCGTGGGAGAACCGGGAACGCTTCAGGTTTTCAATGGAAAAACACTGGAACTGGTACATCAGGAAGAGACTGAATACGATTCCCATACCCTGACCTTTGATGAAAAAAGGCAGAAATTATACACGTTTCTCCCGCAGAGCCATTCCATAGGCATCTATGAGGCATAAAAGGATCCGGGTAATTGAAATAACTTCAATTATCTTTAAAACTCGCTCATTAGAATGTGTGAAGGGTACATGCTTCAATTAAGTTTATAACAAATATATTAATACATTAATAACGGGTAAGACCGGTTGGGCCAGTGTACCTTGAGGTGCATGCAAAAACAGTATCAACCGGCTCTGGATTTTATTCTTCATTCCTGCAATACCATATACTTTTGGGGAAATCTATGAATATACCCACCCTCTTTTTCTGATAATATATGTTTACCCTCATCCAAAAAGCCTTCTGAACAGTTTCACAGAACTCATAGAATAACAATGAATGGAGGTTTATAAGTTACCTAAAGAATTCAAGATATCCATTATTTTATATTTATTAGAAAAATATCTAAACAATTCTCGTGTTCAGTTCATGACGGTGAAATAGCAATGGAGTTGAAAAAGAGTTGACAGAGGACAAACGTGGTTTGATAATTCTCCAGGGTGGAGAAGAAGTAAAAAATAGAGTAAACAAATCCTTGTTTAAGCAATTATCAGAATTAACTGAAGGAGGAAACATATTGGTGGTACCATGGAGTACAAGTTCCATCAAGAAGGAAATTGAATACCGATCTGTTCTTGAGAATTATTTCAGGGAATGCGGCTTCATCAATATTGAGTTTCTGGAAAGGGAAATGGATTCCAGTGAAATTAAAAAGAAAATAAAAGAATCTGATATAGTATATCTTCCTGGTGGAGACACGGATATCCTATGGAAAGAGATGAGTGATAGAAAAATGGGAACGATGCTTGAGGAATTTCATGGTATAATTGTCGGGAATTCAGCAGGGGCCATAGTTCTTTCACTGGGCTCATGGATAGATGGAATATTCTATCCAGGATTTGGAATAGTTGACTTCTACGTGAAGGTTCATTTTATTCCCGGACATAAAGCAGAAGTTTATGATAAAAAGAAACCCACTCTTTGCATACCTGAAGGAATGTGGATCTCCCTGAACCGCCTATAAAGTTGCTTTAAATTTCACTCCATTAATCAAAATTTAAAATATTTCACAACAAAGTGCAAAAGCCTAAAATAATCATTAATTGATATTGCAGATATGGAAGAGAAACAAAGCAGAACAGTTCTGGTGACTGGAGGTAACAGAGGAATAGGGAAGGGAATTTGCCTTGAACTTGCAAGAACCGGGCATGACATCATCCTGACCTATAACCATGGAAAAGAAGAGGCGGAAAACACTGTGAAAGATATAGCCACAATAGGTAGGAAAGCAGAAATTATGCAGATAGATCTTTCCAAAAGCCAGGAAATCGATGATTTTACGTTAAAATTAACGGAAAAGGGGATAAAGCTTGCAGGCCTGGTTAACAACGCAGGGATTTATGACGGAAAACCACTTCAGGAAACAGATAACCGCCAGTGGGAAACCACCATAAGCCTTAACCTGACTGCACCATTTTATCTAAGCAGGAATCTTTCCAGAATTATTACGAAAGGAGGATCCATAGTGAATATTGCATCCGTTTATGGTATGAGAGCAGATCCATGGGCATATGGATACCAGGCCTCCAAGGCAGCCCTGATACACCTCACCAGAGGACTGGCCAAGGAACTGGCCCCCAATATCAGGGTGAATGCCGTGGCACCCGGGTTTGTCAGGACTGACATGAACCGGGGAGGATGGGAAAGTGAATCCTTCAGGGGCAGGATAAACAAGGCAACACCCATGGGAAGATGGGGAGAGCCTGAAGATATCGGAAGGGCAGTCGCATTCCTCATGGATCCGTTGAATAATTTCATAACAGGACATACCATGGTAATAGACGGTGGAATAGGTCTTTGAAAAAATAAAAAATTATTTTTGTTTTTATTATATTTTTTTTACTCCGAACTGGTCTTGGTAGGGGAGGGTTCAGAGGCCATGTCTTTGTAGGGATCAGTCCATGTCTTGTGTGAGAACTGTTCCTTGAATCCGGATATTATTCCCAGTGGGTAGAATACCAGGATCGTTACAACAAACACAACCAGTGTTCCCTGGATGAATGTGAAGACCTGCGGGACAGGTGAACCTGTATAACCATCATTGCTGATGGCCGTCATCACTAATTCGAATATGATGAAACCTACATACCACAGAGCTTCCAGTTTCCCGATTTTTACCTTGGAAATGGCTCCAAAGACAATGGATCCTGCAAATATCAGAACAACTGCATATTCCAGTGAAGTCCATCCTGTCCAGAACACGATCAGTGCAGCAAGGCCCATGGAAACCGGGGCTATGATATTCATTCCTTTCACCTTCATATCATCTTTTGTGACACCCTGCCTTCTGGAAACCATCAGTGCCACTGGTGTTGAAACCAGCCCTATGTAACCGGCGGCCGTTGCATCATCTATGAAGGTGTATATGTTTGGAACCGGTGCTGTGATAAATACCAGTATTGCACCAACTACTGCAAAAATAACCAGTGAAACCACCGGTATGGAATGTTTTGCATCAATATTCTTCAGGTGCTCGGATATGTATCCTGACCTTCCCATGGAGAATAGTACTCTGGTACCGCTTCCAAGGTATATGTATCCTGTAACGAACGGGGCAAGCAATCCTGTGACTATGGCTGCAATGAACACAAAGTATGATCCACTGTAGCTGCTGAACACAAAGAATGGATTCTGGCCGGTCAGTTGGGAATTGCCGGAAAGAAGGCCGTGGTAGTTGCCTGCTGAGACATTCAGTGCACTCCAGTTGGTTCCCATAAGGATTGCAAAAGCAACTCCTATGTAAATCAGGGATTCAATCAATATGGTAAGGAATATTGCCTTTGGAACTTTTTCCTTCATTTTAGCTTCTTCAGCAAGATCAGGGATAACTCTTGTAGCTCCGAAATCATACATTGCAAAGGGCATTATGGCAAAGATGGATGCTCCACCATAGGGCAGTATTCCATTGTAACTGGAAAGATTCTTGTAGTTAAATACTGTCACAATCAATCCTATGACCAGTGACAGGTAAAAGAACAGTTTTACCAAGCCGGTGATGGTTGTGGATCTACCGAACTGCCTTACACCGAAATAGTTGAATGGCACAAATGCCAGAAGCAATGCTACTCCTGCCAGTACTCCGATATATGTTGGAGAACCTGCAGACGTTATGAATACCGGGTTGAAAAAATTTAATCCCAGCAATATGGCAATTACCTCCACTGGTGGGATGAACAGGTACCATACAATATCCGCCATGGCATTGATGATGTTTGTCCACCTTCCATGTGTGTAAATGGTATACCTTGTTGGACCGCCTGCTTCAGGATAAACCCTGGCCAGCTCCATATACGTCAGTCCAAGTAGCAGATATATTACTGCACCGAACACAAATGCCAGTATGGCACCCGGCCCTGCCTGGGAAACCATATCAATGGTGCCGAACAATGCACCGTTACCTAGAGAACCTACTACTCCTATCATTATTAACTGAGCGAAGGTAAGTTCTTTTTTCAATCTGGTCTTTTTTCGCTTACCATCGTTTTTTTCTTCCATGTTATTCTTTATAAGCCATTTGTAATAAGTGTTATGGGAAAAGCCTAAATATCATAAGGGCTAAAAAATATCTGAATAATAAAATAATTAAAACATTTCATTAATCGTGTCACTCATTCGCAATTATCAATTATTAATTTTGAATGTGGCCATGAGTAAACGATTTACTATATATGGTAGGTTACAACCCATAGAGAGTGCATCCTTAGAAATCCCTTTACAGCGCTTTCAATCTGCATTATTTACTCTTGATAATCATTAAAAAATAACTCGTTTCCCTACTTTTCCTGTAAAATTGGAGTTGAGCATATGAAAAATTTATAAAAATAATTGTAAAAAATAAAAAAATAAAAAGGGTTAATGGTTTTTGTTTATGCCTTTTTCCTCAGGAACATTGCTATTCCAACACCTACCAGTATACCAATAACTGCAGTTGCTCCTGCAATGGCGTAGGCCTCGGTGGATGGAATTTCACCGGAAGCGCTGAAGACTGCATTCACACTTGCATTGGATGTTATGGTTATATTGGAAGATCCTGGTGAGTTGTATCCGGATGCACCTGTGAAACTGTAGTTATAGGTTCCCGCACTTATTCCTGTCAATGTCAGTGTACTGGATGTAGAGTTGTATGCTTTTCCATTAAAGACAACTCCCCATGAGGTTCCTGAACTGAGACCTGTTTCCTTGAAAGTCACCGTGTAGGTGGTTGGGGCCAGTGCACTATTGGCATTCACTGTAGTACTGGATGTGTTGAACTGACCGTTGTAGTTCATGACTGTGTATGTGACTGTGTAGGTTCCCGGACCTAGGTTTGCGAAGTTGTAAGTGAACGAGGGATAGCCAGACACGAGGAATGACAGCAAGACACTTCCTGCTGCGTTGGAAATCTGAATTGTTGAGGTAGAATAGTTTTGCTCATTGTTTTGCAAACTGAATGTCACATTTCCATAGTAGTACGTGTTTCCATTGCTGGTCACACTGGGTGAACTGCTGCTTATAATGGAAAATGACGAGACCGGTTGAGTGGATAGAGTGCTGCTTATGATATAGAATGAATTCGTGTATGTGTAGTTCAGTCCGAGTAAGGTGTCGTTGAATGTCACCGTAAAGGTGTTATATCCCAATGGCAGGCTTGTGGGTATGGGTATGTCCATCAGGAGTGCATTCTGCGGATCTGTTGAAAGGTTTGTGGCCACAGGGAAAGCGGTGGGTGCCATGTTGTCGAAATGGTACATTGGGCCAGTTGTCATGGAACCGTTTATGTACATTCCCAAACAGTTTGTCTCAACCATTCCTGACATTGTCCATCCAGTTCCAATATAGTCCGAGTATTCAAATCCATAATTCGGGAGGAATGATCCACCCACTGAACCGGTTATGAATATGGGGAAGTACGTGCTGGGGTTGTCAATGGCAAGTCCATTGTAATATTGTATTCCCTGGTTCGGAGTTGTAATCTGGATGTAGTACAGTCCGGGCGCAAAGAATGAGTTGATGGTCAGGTTGAATAATCCGTTGGAAGACGTGGATATTGTAGGTGTCATAGGCTGTAGAAGGAAACCTGGATAGGAGGAAAATTCTCCGACGGATATGTTTGCAGGGGCAGATTTAGTGTAGTTCGCATTGAACACCTGTAGCGGTACAGTGTATGATGTACCGTAGGTAGCTGCCGGCAGACATATAAGCCCATTGAAAAATGCTTCTTGCTTCAGGACTGTGTTTGACATATGTGACATTATTCCGTACTGTGGCAGAACTGTAAGGTTAGTACTGTTTGTCAATCCTTCATAGTAAGCCTGTATGTTGTAGGTTGCATTGTTCATAACATTCCATGTCTCGACCATTGCAATTCCATTGGAATTCGTGAAACCAACACTTCTGAAAGCATTGGAGCTTTCGTTTGTGGCAGTATACACGGGTGAGTAATTGTCCTGGATTGCAAGCACATATGCGTTGGCAACAGGGGTACCGTTCAGGGTTACCTCAA
>JAKAWY010000010.1 GCA_021816745.1 Thermoplasmata archaeon | reverse complement strand
CAGCTTTCAAAACATGGATATTTTGAATACAACATCACTGCTCCAAATGCAGCTGGACAATCCATTTTCGTGACGATCCAAACCTATGCGAATTTCGGATCTGCGGTTGTTTCTAAAGAACTAAACTTTACAATACCTGTGTACGAACCCATTACGTTAAGCGCATTTATCTCCAACAATGAGGCCACAAATTACAACAATATTTCAGTTGAGTTCCTTCTGAATGGTGCCCTTGTGTCCACAAAAGTAATTTCGCTGGCTTCTGGCCAGTCAAAAGAAGTTTCTGTAGTTGAACCAGCAAATCTCATGAATAACGGTATAAACACACTCCAGGTAAAAATACTCAACGGCTCACTTTTTACTGGTGTTAAGACAACTTATCAGAGCACTTTTTACTATGGAACACCCCCTAATTATAACTGGATATACTATATTGCAGCAGTTGTTGTAGTATTCATGGGATTCCTTGTTCTTGTTTCTGGAAAAAGAAAAATTACTCCTGGTCAGCCTAAATGGAGATATTCCAGAAAAAAGAAGCAGCAAAAAATCTAAAATTAAACAGTGGTGCTGCGTATGTTGTATGCAACGCAATCCACAAAAAATTTACCTTAAATTTTAACATTTTTTGAACAAAATTTTATTGAAAAACAGGCCTAAATAAAATAATGGTTTACATGCTGTAAACTGTCTGGAATTCCTCACTTATGAGTTCTTTTCTCTTTTTAACACTCATTGCAGGCCCCTTCCTCAAGAATAATTCAATGTTGGCTATTCTCGCTGCTGATAGTGCATTATCGTGTGTCTTATGAGGAAAACTTGTACCGGATTCATTTATAATTTCTATATTAACTCCCAGGGATCTTAACTGCCTTAGTATATATTGCCTGTTCGGGGCATCTCCGTCTCCGATCCTGATGGAATAACCATCACCTACATAATCCTCAAGGATTGTTTCCACAGTTTCCCTGATTTGCTGGATATCATATAATTCAAAGGCTTCAAGGACTATATTATCAGTAGTTACTGCTATGCCCGGCTTCGGTCCAGGATCTATCCCTATACTGATCATTCCAAATTTTTCTAAATTCAGGAAGAAAGCCAATCCTCTTCTTACGGCCTGAACTGGATTTTCAGAAAATATCTGCCTGGTTGAAATTCTTTGATCACAAGTGTAACTCAATATACCATCAACAATTTTTACGTCATCCTCTATACTTTCAATGGATTTGTAGTTAATTCCGAAATCCTTCAGGGTGCGTATTACTCCATAGTAAAACCTTGGGTTAGATGTATATATTCCAAGTTTACCCATCTATATGAATAATAGAATTATCTATTTAATATCTTTTCATTTTTTAAGTTGAAGACCGACCATTTCATCAACCAATTCAACGAATTGTTTCTCCCTGCCCCTTGGAATACTGGCCCCCGCAGCAATATCATGTCCTCCGCCACTTCCCTCTACCTTCGCAGAGCAGTCTTTCATGACGTTGGAGAGATTCAGTCCGGACTCAACCATTTTCCTGGTTCCTCTGCCAGATACCAGGGTGGATTTGTCCCCTGCATTAAAGCCGATGAGTGGCTTTGACTGATCTGCAAGATAAAGCATGAGTGCACCTGATATTGCACCAGCCATCTCTGAGCCTGGCGCATAGAAATATTGAATATTTTTTCCTCTTTCCAGGGATTTGAATGATCTGGTGATATAGTCTATGAGTTTGGTTTCGTATATTCTCTTGTTCTGAATCATCGTTTCCCTGAGTGAATCATTTCCCATGAAATATTCCACAGGAATGGAGTTATCACCGTTTTTTGCATTTGCATCAATTATTTTTGATAAGTCAGACGCCGTAAATCCATTTTTAAAGAATAGTTCTTCTCTTTCGAGGTAGGACATTGCTTCACTCTGGCATCCCTGCAGCATCAGCTTGTAGGAGAGGAATTTTCCAAGAGCCATTTTCTCTAAATCTGTCAGGCTTTCTGGTTTCCTGCCACCGTCCAGGTTCATTTCCTTAAGTAGTTTTTCCACCCCTTCCCTTGAACCGGTCAGTCCATCAATGAAGGGATCAATGGAATAAACGATGGCATCCACAAGATTTTCTCCTGAGATATTCAGGATATGTTTACTATCAATATCTTTTCCATAGGCCTCAATCAGTTGCCTGTTTATTCCTGTGAATCCTCCCATATCCTGTTTATCAGCAATTGCTCCTGTTATCATGAATGGTATTAGATCTGAATTTTTACTATCCAGAAAGACAGAAAAAATAAACGCCATGGTTGCTCCACAAGCATCCCTGGTTCCATCAATGCCGTAGTCACGTGCATTGACATTTAAAATTCCATCAGGAATATCTGAATAAAAATGATGATCTAATATAAGCACATTTTTTTCGACGGCTGTGAGGGATTTTACCTGGCCCGATCCACAATCTACGAAAATTGTTGGAATTGCAGACTCCTCATCAAACCTTTTTGCCATCCCCTCATTGGAGAGGTCCTTTACGAAACCGAGGTGAAACTTTTTTCCGGCACGCAGGCATGTATTTGTGAGAATGATGGCGGAACTTGTCCCATCTCCATCATAATGTGCAAGAATCCTGAAATAGTTAAATTTGTTAAAAAATTCCCTTGCTTTTTCAAGGGAAGCCAAGAATTCAGTATTCAGTATTTTATCAAGCATCTTAGTGCTCACAATACTTTATTCAATTCCCAGCCTTTGGAAAGTCTCCCTGTTCTTTTATAATATCTTACAAGCCTGAGCATTTTTGCCATGATCAGACTCTTTCTCCTGTCGTTGTTCAAGTCATTTCTGTTCAAGTTGATGTGTTTGGAAACTTTTTTGTATTTTGAGATTAGTCCCATTAGATCTTCAGGCACTTCAGGAGCTATCTTATTTTCAGCCAAAACATCTCCAATCTTCTTCTTGTTCACATATTTGAGCTTCGGCACTCCGTATAAATCCCTTAGCCTGATACCAATCATGGATGCAGTGAGTCCTTCCTTTCTCATCTGGACCACGGCCTCCTCTAACTCGATTTGGCTCATCTGGATCCAGTTGTGTTTCATTCCATAGAAAGTATTTCTTGAACCTGATCTTCCTTTTTTCCTAGTATGCATTTTCGCCATTGGAAACCACGTTTTTGATCCATATGAATAGCTTATTTATTAACATTGAGTTTGTCAATGTCCTTACAGCTTAATTAAAGATATTTCCATAGGGCAGTTTCAAGATTGTATAATCAAAAAGGACTCTAAATCTTGTTACTTCCTGTATATTTCCTTTATTTTCAGGTATTCAAGTGCATTTGCATGCCCCATTTGCTTGTATAAAGGATCAGTTTTCCTGACTTTCCCGGGTACACCTGAAACCATGCTATAAGCTGGTATTTCTGCATTTTGAAGAACCACTGCACCAGCAGCTATTATGCTCCCTTCCCCGATCCTGCTCCCATTCATCAGGATGGCCCCCATCCCTATGATGCAGTCATCCTGAATTGTAGCTCCATGCACTACTGCATTGTGTCCCACAGAGACATATTTTCCGATCTTTATAGGGAAACCCTCATCAACGTGCAATGAAACATTATCCTGTATATTGCTGTAGGAATCAATGAAGATTTCGTCAAATTCCGCCCTTATGCTTGCAAAATCGAATATGGAACACTCTTCTCCCAGTTGAACGTTGCCCCTGATGGATGACAGCGGCGAAATATAACACTTTATTCCGGTTGTTAAACTCATATGGGTATATGGAAAAAGTGTTTTTTAAACTTACCCGGCAGAAAAATATCACTGAAAATTTAAACTTCCATATCTTAAGGTTAAATATTCCCTTAGCAATCCTAAATCATGGGCTCCCAGAGGGATGAAGATATCAGGAAGCTCCTGAAAAGCCTGATGGATCGTTATATTTCAGCCAGGGGAAAAGATAGCAGGTTGAAAATTCTTGATGATATGGTTTCCCTGTTGAAAGATCTACAAACTGGTTTTGAAGTGGGTAGTGAAATAGATTCCCAGTTTGAAACAATTGTCAGGGATCTCTGGGAAAAACAGGGTATCGTTGATCCTAATATTCTCGGGCTTTTCTATAACTGCAACATGAGGAACAGGGTTATCCAGATTTATTATACCAAATCGCTGGCCAGCAATGGAAGTGAAGCAGAAATTATGGCTTTCTTCAAGGGGAAGTCCTTTATTGCCAACATTCCGCAGGTAATCCAGAACATTCTCACCATGGGCGGAAAAGTGGGCCAGTGGGATTATATTGCGATGTTCCTTTCCCTGAATGGGATATACGATGAAACTTCCTATCTTCATTATTCCCAAAATCCGTCCAAGCTTATCACAGACATTATAGTAGAAAATTTAAGAAAGCAATCAGCCAAAAAGGAAATCATGGAATTCCTGAAAGTGATGTCTGCAGTAGACAATTCCCAGGAGTACCTTCTTGCATACATGGAATCACTGGCCGAAAACCAGGAAATTCCTGCACTTAAAAGCTTATTGATGTCCCTCGATCTTTCCAGTCTTAAAACAACCGATGACATGTTCAAGGTTGCATCCCTGATGGAAAAGGTCGGAATGAATGAGGAATCTCTCAGGATAGTAGATTCAATACTGGCGGAAAAACCAGGATTTGAATCATGTGTTGAACTGAAATTAAACATATTGTACGAACTGGGAAGGGATGAAGAATTAATTGATCTGTTTCTGGAAAGACATGGAATCCTTGAAAACAACCCCGGGGCAATGTTCAGTTTTCTCAGGGCATCAGAAAACATGAAAAATTACGCAGTGTCATCCTCCGTCATTGAAAATAACCTGGAATTCATAAAAAAGCACCAGGAACTCATGATCCCTTCGGTGGGAATCATGGTAAAAGGGGGTAAAATCAAGGAAGCTACAGAAATGTTCCAGCTTTTAAGGCAGTATAACCCACCTGAGTCTGAAATGCTGAAACTTTCCCTTCTGGTGGAAAAGGGAAAGGGGAACATGGATTTATTCCTTGAAAAATCCGAGAAATATATGGTAGCAAATCCAGGAGACACAATGTTTCTGGAATCATATATCGTTGAGCTTCACCAGAAAGGATTGTACGGAAAAATTCTGGCCGTATACCAGAACAATGCAGACCGTGAGCTTAAGCTGAGTCCAAATGCAGTCCGGCTAATCATTGATGCAATGCTTAATGAGAACATTTTTGAGAAAGCGGGCCAGCTTTTTGCAAACCTCCCCAACGAAACAATTGATGGCAGATTTTTAACGACTGTCCTTAGGAATGTCAGGGACAACAAGTCATTCACTGCATTTTCCTCCTCCATCAAGGGAAAGGAAAAGGACATCTACCTTACAATTCTCAGAAACATATTATACAGTAACGGGCTGGTTTACAGGAATGAGGAGATCGTAGAGAAACACCTCATGGATCAGGAAGGTTTTGCGTTACTTTACCTGTTTGGAAATAAGGAATATACTGAAAAATACACCTCATTGGAGAATAGTGCCACAGTGAGGGAGATTTCCGAGCAATACAGAAATAAGAATCCCGCCAGGGATTGGATAGAATACAATTTCCCTGTCATTAAAAAGAAGATTGAACTTGGGGAATTAAGTTCTGCATCAAAACTTATGGAATCTCTTAAACTCGAAAACGACCCCTACCTTCTTTATTACAGGCATATCCTGGAAAAATCCCAGGGGAACCTTCAAAATGCCAGATACAGTCTGGAAAAAGCCATGGAAAAATTAAGGGCATTGCCATTCCTGGTTGCTTACCCGGAAGTCAACAAAGAAATATCGCCAGAACAAGCTTTGGTGCTGGTAGAAGAAATTGCCAGGCTTGGGGGATTGAAGGAATTTGATTTTTCAGCACTGGAAAAAGTATTTTTGGGGAATAAAGAAAAAGGGTTAACTGCGAATCTCATTGATTTACTGGAATATTATGGTGCAGACAGCATTTTCTCCCACAGGCTTTCCAGGTCCATAAAAAAGGAAGATAAAGACTCTGAAGGAGTGATTCAGGAGGATAAAATCATAGTTGCTTTCAGGAACAGAACTCACCATGACATTCTGAATTATGCCCGTGATCTGAAAGAAGCGAACAGGCTTCCGGAACTTGAGGATCTCATAATTAGTACTGCAGATTCCGGAATTGATGTTGACACATGCATCATCTTTGGTGATTATTATCTTTCAAAAAGGGATTTTTCATCGGCACTGTACTATTACGGCAAGGCCATAGAGCAGGGTAAAAATAAGCTGGAGATACCGGGATACATAGAATCCCTGATTGGCGATTCAAGATTTCATGATGCAGAAGAACTGATATCCCATATGAGCAATAAGACACCATTTCAGGTTATCCTTTACGCTGCCACTGATAATATCCAGGAAATTTCAAAAATTCTCAAGAAACTTAACCTGAAAAACCAGGAAGATCAGGGGGCCCTGTCTGTGATTGTGGAAAGGTTCTGGTCAAATAAATTCCTGCGTGAGGCAACCATTGAAAAAATAATGGCTCAACCTGTACTAAATCCGGGAACCTTTATTGTGGAAAAACTGCTTGCAGACAGAAGGGCCGATGTAGCATTAACCATACTCAGGAAACTGGCCAAGGAAACCCATGAGAGTCCTGAAGTCATATCCCTGTTGATTAGAACACTGCCAGATATGGGTAAACTTGACGAACTGAACGAGTACCTTACAAAATTTTTCAACTCCAGGAAGCCTGTCCATGATAAACGTAAAATTTTTCATGAAGCAAGCATGGAGCTGGAAAAATCAAGAAAATACGATACTATCCTGAAATATTTCATGGCACATCCGAGCCTTATGGATACCAATTCTGCCGGAATAATCATATTTTCCCTAATTCAGGGGAATTACTTCTCACAGGCAGAAACAGTACTGGCAAAGGCCCAGGGGAATCTTATCGCTAATGATCAATATGAAAAGCTCAATGATCTTCTGAGAAAAAGCATATATTTTGACAAGATGCTGCAATTTTCCGGGGCAGTGCTGAAGAGAAGCTTTTCAGAGGGAAGGAGGCTGGACAAAGGTGAAATCATAAGTTTCACCGGTGCAGATCCCATAATGGCGGACGATGTAATCGATTTCCTTTCCACACCTCCGGACAACAATTTATTTGGCCAGTCTTACCTGGAGGATAGATCCTCTGAAATCCTTCGGATTATAAACAGGAAATTAGGCATTATCAACATCGAAAGGGTTGATATGCCACAGATTTATTATGCCAACAACTTCAAGGATGTACGTTTTTCAGTGGAACTTTTTTATTATTTGAGAGGATTAGCCAAAATATCATCCTATAATGTAAATGCGGATACACCTGAAGTGAAGAAGCTTGCCATTAAATGCATCAGTGACAACCTTCCGGACAACCCTATGGCGTACAGCTGCCTGTTGAATGTGGGGATACAGATGGCATACCGTATTTATTACCAGGTCAGGGCAATAAAGCAATTAAACAGTGGTGGAAGATGGACAATCTGATTTCATTCAAGAGGAAAACCACTGAAATGGAGGAATTCCTCCTTTCGGGTTTTGTAATAGGGCTTTCATTTTCCATAGCCTTTGCACAGTTCTCATCAAGCCTTTACTCACCAAGATTTGCTGATTTCTACCTTCCCGCAGGAATGTTTTCCGGGTTCAGCGCATTCGCACTGCATGAACTGGCTCACAGGCAGGTGGCCATCAGGTATGGGTACAAGGCAAGATTCAGGATGTGGTTGCCAGGACTGTTCATCTCACTGGCCTCCTCATTTCTTGGATTCATTTTTGCTGCCCCCGGGGCCACAGAGGTATACAATGTGAACAACAGGAAACTGTATGGACTCATATCCATTTCGGGCCCCCTGACAAACATCTTTCTCGGAATGTTCCTTTTCATATTCGGGTCCTTCAATCTGGGATGGATATCACAGGTGTTCCTTATTGCAGGCTCAGTTAATATTGCCATTGCATTCTTCAATTTACTTCCCATACCACCACTGGACGGTTACAATGTCCTTAAATGGGACACATCATTCTACGCCCTGATGTTTGTAATTTCAATAGTACTGCTCATAGTGATCGATAAAGGCTTCTTTTGATCGAAAATCATAATTAAGTTGCACTGCTATATCGTCTGGATAATTATGGAATGCGAAATGTGTGGGCAAAAGAGTGAAAGGCTTCGCAAAGTAAAGATTGACAGCGCCATAATGTCGGTTTGCCCAAAATGCGAAAAATTCGGAACACCCTTAGAAAATATGAGGGTACAGAGCCATTCCCCACCTCAAAGTTCTCCCCAGCAGGTTTTTATTCCCGCTCCCCGGCCTCCTGTTAGGCATGTGCCGGGGACAAGACCAAAAAATTTCAAGTCGAAAAAAGATTCTGACATAGAGAATATGGAGATTGTACCTGAATATCCTGAAATGATTAAGTCAGCCAGAGCCAAAATAGGAATTTCACAGGAGGAAATGGCGGACAAACTCAAGGAGAAGAGGACGCTCATAGCGGCAATTGAGAGGGGAAGCATTAAACCCGACATAAAAACTGCAAGAAAAATTGAAAATTTGCTGAGTATCAGTTTAATAGAAAAAGTCTGAAGGATATGATTTCTGGCCACCCTATCAAGATTAACCGATGGAAGTTATTATCCCACAGACTGTGGAATGCTTAAACTTCACGGGATTAACCCTATACTATCCATCACATTCACAACTCTTCATGGACTTCATAATCTTCAAGCCCGAAATCCATCGTTTTCTCACTGTTTTCCTTTTTCAAATTGCAATAAACTTTCAATTTATATTTTCAGGATTTCACTAAAATCATTGCAAAAAATGCAGGGTTCCTTCAAGTTTGGGAGCATAAACCATCACCAGGAATCCAGGAATCTCCCACAGAAAGTGAAATACATGATATTTATATATGATTATTGACTTATTTATTAGAGGTTGTTATAAATGAATCATATTTTGACTATCTTCTCTTTAACGGTCGTCATTGTGGCAACAACCTTTGTTGGAATTCATGAATATAGCAGTATATCTGGATCGGGCCAGAGTTCAAATGTTGCACCACCACAAACATTTAACCAGGGGGTCAGATCTACAATTAACTATATGTTAGGTATGAATTTTTACTCAGGATACTATAACAACGTAAGTGTCAATTTAACGAACATATCCAATAGTGTGATGAATCGGTTTTACGTCCTGGAAAACAACACTAGTTTTATAAGTTTTCATTCAAAATATCCAAGTAAATGTAGTATTGGAGCTGTCTTCTCTTTTAATTCTTCCAGTTTCAATAAATCAGATCCACTTGGGTTGAACCTTGATTGCTTTTATTTCACTTTCGGTAACATATATAATTACACCAATTCAAATCTTGTAAAATATGATCAAACCGGTTCTATATCATTCTCCATAGATATTGGAACAGGCGTGATTTCCGGACCAACACTTTCAATTAATAGGATAGAGTATGCGTAATTCAGAAATGAGTGCTGTGTTGAACAAATATTTAAGTGGTATGTAGTTTCATGAACTTTCTTTTTTCCCTTCTGGGAATAATTTTCTGCAAAACCAGAAACTCACATTTCATTTTCAGGTAAGAGACAACCCTTCCCTTATCCTCCTTTCTTATCATGAATAACCATTGGAATAACGTGTGTTAATGATCCTGTCAAAGGAAGAAGCTCTTCCTTGATCTGTAGATTCTATAATGGGGGTAACCCTCGTACCCGAATATGGTGATTACACCATCAAATGGAAACGCATTAATGAAACCTGATCCGGGTATAGCATGCATGGAGTATGCAGGCATTGGAACAGAGGGAAAAGGAATGAATACAAACAATCCGGATTTTCCAGTACTGGCTCAGATGTTGATGGATATTACAATATGCAATGTGCACACACAGTGTGATTAACTAGCAAATGTTTTCCTGATGGATAAGAAAATAGACAAGGTTATTCATAAAAATACCATTATTTTTTTTGCACTATTTCCCGTTAATTCTCAATTTCATCTTTTGATAAACTATTAATAAAATATCATTATATGGAACCCATGGATGCTAATTCTAAGGTAGTGTCTATCTTCCTGATAACATCAATCATAGTTGGAGTAATAAGCAACTTTATTTTTACATACGCACTGAGTAATTTTTATGCAAGCACCATTGGTCAGACCGAGGCAATATACGAGTCTCCCATATTGGCTGCGGCAGTGGCATCTGGGATGTTTACAATATTGCTGCTATATTATCCCGTGGTTAAGAAAGGAGAGAGAGATTATACGGGGGAGGATTTCAGATGAGCGATGATAATCACAAGAAAAAGATGAAAGCAGAAGCTTTATGGATTGCAGGCTTTCTCGTGGTTTTAGCCTTTACAGCTGGGCTAAATTTCTATATAACGAGTCAGAAAGATTTCAGCATAGCAACAAAGATGACAGGATCCAACTCCATACCAAATGGCAGTATTCCAATTGTTGTCACAGGATACCA
Organism: Thermoplasmata archaeon; assembly: GCA_021816745.1. Classification (GTDB taxonomy): domain Archaea; phylum Thermoplasmatota; class Thermoplasmata; order Thermoplasmatales; family Thermoplasmataceae; genus Cuniculiplasma. Next base: position 22,733 of record JAKAWY010000010.1, on the reverse strand, counting down.
GTGGGCCTGGTCATATACCTATTATAATTCAACGGGAAAACAGACCTTCGTGGACAATCTGAATATCACGGTCAACCAATCCTACACTCTGGTGGTCACTTCCATTGCGGGTGCACAGCAATTTGCGGTTATTCACGATCTATACATCCCGCAGATGGGTATACAGATTTATGCGGTTCCCGGGCAGAACAATACTATCACCTTCACCCCTGACAAGACTGGAACTTTTGTTATTGAATGCGTTGAGTACTGCGGCTATGAACATTACCTCATGAGGGGATATCTTACGGTGGTTGCCTAATGTCTTCAACCGGATTATTGATCACTGCTTCAATAGTGCTGTCTTTCTTCTTCATTTTTCTGTTCCTGCTTTATTACAAGTATTTATCAGTCAAGACTGAGGTGGATGTCGCAGCCAACAATGAAAATTATTATGATTATTCATCTTACCTGATAGACAAGAAGAAGACTTCCAGTGCCATCTCCCTGAACTCTTTCATAATGAACGACAGCAAGAGCATTGGAATCAGGTTCCTAATTACCAGCATCGTCTTCTTCTTCATCGCAGGCACATTTGGTGTCATAATGAGGGTGAGTCTTTTTTACCCACATCCTACGCTATTTGCAGGCAAAGAGGTACTGTACGATATACTGACCACTGAACATGCAATTCTTATGATCTATATGTGGGCCATTGGAAGTGCCCTGGGGCTTGCATATTATCTGCTCCCCAGATTCCTGAAGCTCAAATCCGACAAATTCGGAAACTTTTCATCATGGTCGTACTGGATATGGCTCCTTGGTGGTATTTTTATACTTCTTTCCAGAACCTCTACAAGATGGTATTACTATCCGCCACTGGCGCTGGAACTTACACCGTACGGTGCAGGATCCATGAACTGGCTTGCAGTCATCGGAATTGAGATGATCATGATTGGAGTTACCATATCTGCCATCGTGCTGGTTAGAAATATAATTTATGAAAGAAGCGATTCCATCCCTCTTTCAAAGATGCCTCTTTTTGCGTGGTCTGTTCTATTTACACTGATAATGTTCCTTGCATCTGCTCCATTCCTCATGACTGCCATGATAATGCTATTCTATGATTTTGTCAACCCTGTATTTTTCACTGGTTCAAGTTCCTCTCCCTTATTCTTTGCTGAACTGTTCTGGACATGGGGGCATCCAATAGTTTATATTGCCATACTGCCGCAGTTTGGTCTCATCTATGAAATACTTCCAAAGTTCACTGGAAACAAGGTATACAGTTACACTTCAGGTGTGATAGCCCTGGGGTTGTTACTTCCGCTTTCAGAACTGGTATGGGGTCATCATCTCATGGAATCAGGATTTGGCATAGAATGGGGCCTATTCTTCTCCACGGCTTCTTTGTTTGTGGTCATTCCGTCTGCCATAACTGTTTTCAATTATATTGGCACTATGTGGACGGCAACCAAGATTAGGATTACCATTCCCATGTTGTTTGTAATAAACGGGATCATGGATTTTGTAATTGGTGGAATAACGGGCGTGATTACTGCTGTTTTGCCACTTAATGAGCAGACGCATGGGACATACTGGGTCACAGGGCATTTCCATTTTGTCTTCATGGGTATAACCGTAGGCATCGCCTTTGCATCCATATATATGCTCTGGCCATCCCTTACAGGTGGAAGGGTGTACAACAGGAGGCTTGCAGGTTGGCATTTTGCCCTTACTGCAGTAGGATCCATGATAATGTCCATGGGATGGACTGTAGGTGGTTTCCTTGGCATGCCAAGATACGTTTCCGGATATTTTGCAAGATATCAGATATACCAGGATGTGGCAATTATAGGTGGAGTTATCATCGGGATTGGCCAACTGTTCTTCCTTGCAAATCTGCTGTTATCCATGAGCGCGGCTCCGCAGACTGAAACTTCAAATGCTCTTGAAGACGCTTACAAGAATCTCAGCATGGCTGGAGGTGAATAAAAATGGCAGGAAAAGCAGGAATTGTATTAGTAGTCACAATATTGTTGTTATCAGGGTTTTCATTGCTATATGTGTTCAATGCACCCACGCAGACCGCCGGAGGGTTAACGGATCCATCGAACCTTCCAGTTAAAGGAACAATGAACATTACCATCTACGCTGATAGTGGTGGATGGAATTATTCTCATGGGCCGATTAACCCCACTCTTTACATACCATTGGATTACATAGTAACGTTTACAGTCATAGAGGAGGATAATCTGCCTCACACACTGACCATAAATAAAGGGGCCAAAGAAAATTCTGGTGCCAGTCTGACACTGGTCTCTTCAGGTCAGTTGACACAGGTTCCTGGTCATGTGGCAAAGGCAACCTATGAATTTTTCACGACTGGAGTGTATACATACTGGTGCACATTCCATCCTGCAACCATGGTCGCCCAGATACAGGTAAATGCCACTGCCAGCAATGGAACCACAGCAAATTCAAGTGCTGTAAATTCTGCAGTTCCATTCCATTCATTCCAGCCCTATTCCAACTTCGTTGAACCTGTATCCATGATGATCATGAAAACCATGAAGACAGCCGCCGTAATGGTGCATTGAGTTGGAAAACCATTCCACCTTTTCTAAACTTAATAATATTTTTAAAATTGAAATTACCTTTCTGATAGATCTGGTGGCAGTGGCAGGTTTCTTCACAATGAGTGATCCATTCAGCCATCTTATAATTCTGATACCGCTGCTGATTGCAGGAACTACTGCATCCATGTCTTCCAGCGTTTTCAACAATCTGTACGATATGGATATTGATCTCAAGATGAGAAGGGTTTCCACCAGGAGAACTGAAATCAGTGATCACAAAAAAAGATATGCAGCATTAATGGTACTTCTGCTTTTGATTTCAATCGTAGTATCCATACTTTTCCTTAACGTCGTTTCAATGGTTTTCATACTGGCTGGATTTGCAAGTTATGCATTCTTATACACAATGATCCTGAAAAGGAGAACTGAATGGAATATTGTAATAGGCGGTATTGCAGGATCATTCCCTGCTCTGGCAGGTTCTTCCGCTGTTTATGGATTTCCATCGATAGCTTCCATTTTTGTTGCGGTCATGGTCTTTCTCTGGACTCCAACCCATTTCTGGGCATTGGCAATTAAGTACAGGGAAGATTACATGGATGCAGGGATTCCAATGCTGCCTGCCACCAGTGGATTGCCAGCTGCCCGTAAGGCTATTTTCGTGAATTCACTCATTTTAATTGTGTTTATGGCACTTCCTGTGTATTTCATATGGATGGAAAACGGGTTACTCTTCAGGATTTTCGCAATTCCTCTGGGCCTGCTTCTCTTTATTCCCTCAATGGTATACTATTTGAAGGAAAGCACAGAAAAAGAGTACAGGAAATTATTTTCATATTCAAACTCATTCCTGACTATTGCCTTAATTCTCGTGGTGGCCTCCACCTTCTAGTGGTATAAATGTATTTTCAAAGGATCGATGCAAAAAATACAGAGGGAAAACCGAAAAAATCAGTAATTATTCTGTATTTCGCATTCCAATTGTCATTTATTGTTTCTGGATATATAATGAACAGATTCACTTCAATGGCAAATTCAGTCCAGTTAGTGGAATACTTAATTCCAATCCTTGAGATTTTTGTTTTTATAATACTATACAGGGGAATCTCAGCTCCTCTTAAATCTATTATTTCTCCTTTCTGGATAACCATCCTCCTCAGTGTTCTGATAATCTGGTCTTTCATTTTTTTCATGTACAGGGATCCTTTCGAGATTTTTCTTCCGTTCGCTGATTTAATGTATATGTTCCAGATACTTTATTTTCCAGCATTCGTAGAAACATTCAATTTTGCTGCCATTGGGGTTGGAGTCGGGCGGCTTTTTATGAAAAAAGGAACTGCCATATTGGTATCTGCCTTGCTTTTTGCCATTTTTTATGCCACATATTTAGTCAACCAAATTCCAGGATACCCTTTCCCATACGACTACTACTTCATGCTGGATGTTTTTGCCATTGGCCTGGTTTACATAGGGCTTTATGTGATCACTGACAGCATTTATCCATCCGTCGCACTAATGCTTTCCCTGGCATTACTGGGGATCTATACCCCGCCATTCCCCGCTTCTCTCTTTTACACTTTAGTTCCTTCCTGATTATTATAAAATAAATGATCTATGTATAAATAGCGCCACCTGATATCTCAGGGAAGGGGAGCTGTAATGGCTGAGAGGATCCTCAGATCGACCCTTTGAACCTGATCCGGATAATGCCGGCGGAGGGAACAGAATGCAGAAAGCTGATGAATATTTAGAAATAACTAATGGACTCGAATCACGCAAGAAAGGGTTGACATTGACTGCAGTGGCTGCTGCATCCTCGTCATTGTTTTTATGGGGAATTATTCTTTATCTTGCCAATGCTGTATATACCTGGGTTCCAAGTGGTTCTTACGGTGACCTGTATATTGCAGTGGCTGCCATAGGCCTTATGTCTGGAAATCTTGTAATGGGGTTCTTATCGGACATGTTTGGAAGAAGAAGGATCTTTATCTTCACAATGTTCATGGCTGTTGTCGGTCTTTATGGGGCCATTTTATCCAGGAATTATATAGAGATGTTCATCTCCATATTTATTGCCAATTTTTCACTGGGTGGAGATGAAACCGTAATCCTTGCATACATTGGAGAAAGCATTTCACATCATATGAGGAGCCAGTACATTGTTCTGATTACAAATATGGCTAATATTGGGGTATTTTTCACAGCTGTAGTGGAATATTTTGTACATCTTGATATTACTCTTTCGAAGGAATTTATCTTTACCATTGTTACCATAACTTTAGCTGTGGTTATTGTCACCAGGTGGAAATCTATGGAAAGTCCCATGTGGACAAAGTTATCCTCTTCTGGTGCAAAATTTCAGGAAGATGATGCATTAAAGCTGTGGAAAGGGGTAGGAAAACATACAATGGCACTGAGCATATTCGAGCAGATTTCAACGGCCACCACCATTGTTACCGGATTTTTCATGCTCAATCTGTACTTTGGCACAATATATGCAGGGTCGATCCAGAGTTATTTTGTGGTTTTTACCACAATGGCTGGAGCAACTTCAGGAATTTTACTTGCCTTTTGGGTAAACCGGGTTCCACATCGCATGCTTCCCCTTTTTTCCTTTCCATTAATGGCAGCTCTTCTTATTTTCCTTGCTGCTTATTCCAGCTATGTCCTGGTACCTGCCAGTATTATACTCATAATACTTGTAGTCCGGGCTTTTCTATCAGAAATTGGATGGGGTTCCAGGGAGGTTCTGCAGGTTGAATTGAATCACACCATGAGGAGAGGAACCAGAATAGGGCTGGTCCGATCCTTTGCATATGGAATATTTATTATCATTTATCTGCTTACAACCTTCATAAACAAGAGCATGGAATTTTATTTTGTGCTTCTGGCCATTGTAGAGCTATTTGGCGCTGCAGGGGCTATTTCGTGGTATATATGGGGTGTCGAAACTGGAACGGAAGCCATTCTTTGAAACTGGGAAACTTCAACCTTTCAAATTACAGAAGATAATACTGGACAGGATTGGAAATAACAAAAGTGCCATAGGGCCATCTGTTGGAACGGATTTCGGGCTCACAGACAGTGGTCTGATAATGACCACGGACCCCCTTTCATGCCACAGGCCCCTGGGAATGGAATTTGCAGCGAAATTTGGATTCAGTATAATTCTTACCGATTTCCTTGCTTCTGGCAATACGCCTGAGTTTATGTCTGTAAGTTTGCAGCTTCCAGCAACCATGACTGATGAAGAACTTGAAAAATACTGGGAATCCTTTACCCGTGAAGCAAAGAAGTGGGAGATTGATCTGGTCACAGGCCACACAGGAAGGTATCCTTCCGCATCCTTTCCACTGATTGGATCATGCACCATGGTAGGAAGGGCTGTAAAAGAACCGATGAATTACAATAAGGTTTCAGAGGGTGACAGCATCCTTATCATGGGTTTTCCTGGAATCCAGGCTTCCGTCATTCTTTCCTTTTATGGAAAAGGAAGGGATATGGAGCTAATGGGTAACCTGAAAGAAATGAAAGAGAATCTAATCATAACACAACCCATGAAATCCCTGATAGATAACTTTGCCCCGCACATCAGGGTAATGCATGACGTAACCGAAGGTGGCCTGAATTCTTCCCTATTTGAAATTGCCAGGGCATCCTCAAGGGAAATTCGCGTTGAAAAAAATAAAATCCCATCCCATAAGATAATAAACCAATATCTTTCTTCCCTGGAACTTGATCCTTTCTCAGTGACCAGTGAAGGTTGCATTGTCCTTATAACAGAAAAGGATGTTTCGGAGGATATAATGAATTTCATAATTAAACTTGGATATCCATGCTCAATTGCTGGACATGTGGGTGGCAAAGGAGGCAATCATGCCTTTATCGATAACAAAGTTCTTGGCGAACCTGGATCAGATCCTTACTGGGGGGCTATCCTGAAATGATTCTCTGTGCAATCACGCCTGAATTTCATGGGGAGAGTTACTTCAGGAAAGTTGAGAAGGCACTCTCAGGTGGAGTGGATATTCTTCAGTACCGTGACAAACTTTCTCAGAATACGCAGGCAGAAACTGTTGCAAGAAAACTCCAATCTATATGCAATGAGCATGGAACTATGCTGTACGTGGATGACAGGGTGAAACTTGCCTCAGACATTGGTGCATATGGGGTTCACGTTGGAAAGGATGACATGAGGGTAAAAGAGATCAGGGAAAACTTCCCGGGACTTCATATTGGAGGTTCCGCTTACTGCAATCCACAATTAGCTCTGGAACTGCAGAAGGAAGGATGTGACTATGTAGCTTTCGGGTCAATGTTCCATACAGAAACAAAGAAGGATTATGAGAAATGCTATCCTGAAATTCTGAATCTCTGCAGGAAGCAGTTATCAATTCCTGTACTCGCCATTGGTGGCATAAGCAGGTTAAACGCCTCCATATTCAGGGATCTGGGGTATAGTGGAATCGCTGTTAGTTCTTCCATCTTCCACAGTGAAGATCCTGAAGAAGAGGTAAGAAAAATTCGAGAGCAGATATCATAAGCACAGTTTAGAGGAGCAATTCATTCCACTTTCATGTATTTTATAACATATGATACTCAAAACAATATCCTAAAATCTTTCGACAGTTTTTAAAAATGAAAGAATTTAATGTTACCGCTGGTGAATCAATACATTTAAATTTTAAGGATTGAAAGAATATTAATACGAATTAATGCTGCGTAATATGTATAATCTCTGGAGATGTGCCAAAAAGCGGCTTTAAATTCATTAAAGAAGAAAAGTCAAAAAAGTTAAAAATCTGTTAACCATTGACCATGGGCGATATGTATAGAGGTTAACAACAGAGTTTCCCATGAAAAGATTCTGAAAGGGTTTCTCAATTGCCTGATTAACTCAATGATACACATTACAAATTATAAATCCTTAAAATTGGAGTCAGAAAGGGTTTCCAGCACAGGATTATCACACATCCATGAATGCAGTGAATTGGAAATTGATTTGTCAAGAACAATTTCCAGACACAAGGAAAAGTTTTCTCCAGCACATTTTGCAGATGTTCAAAAGGAAGTAATGGAGCATGCTAAACACACCATTAATAAGGTTAATGAAAAACTAAGGACTGAATCTGAAGCAAATCTCCTTGAACTCGGAAGGAAAATGGAATCTGAGAAAAATAACTGTATGAAAGGAATTATGGAATTCTTATCACTTCGACTCCTTAAAGAAAACGACTCCAACATAATACTGGAATTATCCGGAGATTCTTATGAAGCTAAGGCAATCTATTATGTTGAGAGTGGAATCGAATATTCATTTAAAATTGATCCCAGCAAGCAACAGCTCTTTGAGAGGCCCCTGAGATTCAGTTCACTGGAGAAGGGAGTAAGGATACCCATACATGAAACTGTTCATGATATTGAAAAAGGGACAGATGGGGGATTTGAAAAGATAGACAGGTATATTCTCACAAAGGCAACTATCGCAGGTGGAAGATTCCTTGCAATATTCAACAATCCTGAAGGGAACTCCGGAGTTACTTTCAGCATGCCCAGAGGCGATATGCCGGATTATGTCTCAATTGAATTTTTTGATGGTAAAAACACGATAGATATTACCGGGTCAGATGGACTCTCGAAAAAAATGGATATTGAGAGGATCCAGGAACCTCTTGACAGGATCTATGGCACCATGATGGAGCTGGAATGTGACAGGGTTGAGATCACAGGACTAAAAATGGGGGGCCAGGACATAATCGAAAGCAAGAATTTTTCATCCTTTATCCTCAAGCTGTTTGAGTTAAAATCAGCAGAAATCAGGGAAGCATTGAACTCTATGCGAAACACCGGTGGATCATACAGCAGGATTGAAATTGAATCCATGATTTCAAAATGTGGAGATTCCGCAGATAAGTTAAGGAAAATAATAGGTGCATGAATTGGAAAGGAAGAATTTTTCCGAAATTGGTCTGGGAACTTGGAAGATCGGGGGTACAGGCAGCCCGGACACCTCCAATGATAAAGAACATATTGAGTCCATTAGATATGCAATGTCAAGGGGAATTAACTTCTTTGATACCGCAGAGATGTATGGCATGGGGCATGCAGAGGAGATACTGGGCAACGCACTCAAGGGAAATAAAAGGGATAATTTCTTTGTGACAACCAAGGCATGGCCGTCCAGTTTCCGGAATCTTGAAACGGCAATAAGAAACTCCCTGGAGAGACTTGCCATGGATTTTGTGGATCTATATCTAATACACTGGCCTGATGAGAAATACAATCACGAGACCCTGATAAAAGATATGCTCAGCCTGAAGGAGAAAGGATATACAAAACACATCGGTGTGAGCAATTATGATCTTGATCTTCTGAAGGAGGCATGGGATTTTTCGGGGGGCCAGATTTATGCAAACCAGATCGAAGTAAACGTTGACAAGGTAAAGGAGTTCAACAGTATCAGGGATTTCTGCAAAGAGAAAGGTATTATGATCATAGCGTACACACCATTAAACAGGAATCATATGCCTTCATCAGAAAGGATGAAGAAAAATGTCCAGAACTCCGGACTGACTCCTGCCCAATACAGTCTTGTTTATACGCTGTCACTGGGAACATACCCAATCCCAAAGGCTACCTCCAAAGTACATCTTGACATGCTGCTGGATGCTGTGCAAATGTACAAAGAAGGGAAAGTAAAGTTGTTTTAGGTTCAAAGAGGGACATATGCATAAATCATTGTGACTGCAAATACCAGTAATGACATAAGCGAACCATACATCATATAGTCCTTTGTTCTGTATCCTCCCGGAGATTGAACCAGAAGGTTTGACTGGTTGCTGTACGAAGTCAGGAATGTGCAGGATGCCGCCATGGCCACCACAGTCAGCGCCACAATGGGGTTGCTGAAATCAAAGGCAATAGGCCCGATTATAATGGCAGATGCAACATTTCCCACAAGGTTGGCAAGGGCGAATGTTATGAGGAATAGCAAGATTAAGGATCCGCCTATTAAAGCAACCACATATCCGGATATACCTGTGGATAGAATTGCGTTTCCCATCACCAGGAAAGTACCCACGAAAATAACAATGGGCCACTCCACCTTTGAATACATATCCTTGAAATTCATGGATTTTGTGGCGAGGATTATTACAAAGGCAAGAGTGTAAGCTGCCAGTATATTGACTCCCAAAGTAGACAATGCCACTGCCATGGCAAGAGCAACTAGGGCAATAATCCCGCTCTTCCACTTAATTATCTTGATGTCTCTCTTCATCAGTGGCGCAAGCCCATTTTCAACAATAAATTCTCCAATGTCCTTGTCACTGCCTGAAACCAGAAGAACATCTCCTGCCTTGAGTATAATGGTCCTGAGCCTTCCTGAAATGATCTTCCCGTATGCAGATATCCCAAGTACTGCAATGTTATATCTTGAGGCATATTTCAGATCTGTAATGGATCTTCCCACCAGCCTGGAGTTAGGCATTATGAATATTTCGTTCAGGGAGATGCTTTCCTGGAGTGCTTCAGTTGGAGCAATGGTGATTCCCCTTATCCCTGACATCGCAGTCATGTTTTCCGGCTTTAATCTGATAATCATCACGTCCCCGGGATCAATTATTCTTCCTTTCCTTCCAATTCTCCCGGGATAAATGCCTACTATTCGGACTCCATACTGTTTTTCAAACTCTGCAATGGTTTTTCCCACTGCTTCACTGTCCGTTCCAACTTTTGCCTCGGTGAGATATTCTCCCGTTCTGAAATTTTCAATATCCGTGGTAGGCTTTTTTAAGTCAGGTATCTTCATGGAAATAAACAATATCAACGGGATAGAGAGAAGAAGGATGACAAAACCCGGCATGGAAAATGTGAAATAAGGCAGGAATGTGCCATATTGTAAATTCCAAAGGCTGTAAAGTACAAGGTTTGATGATGTGCTTGCCACTGTGTATCTTCCACCAATGACTGCCACGTAGGCAAACGGGAGAAGATATTTGGACTGGGATTTCTTGAATTTCTGGGCCAGTGTATATGCCAGTGGTATCATCATGAGCGTTAAGGAAACATCACTCATGAATCCTGATAAGATCCCAGTGGCCAGGAACAGAACTAACAGAATCCCATTTCCATTCCCAAATTTAGTTGTCAGATAATCTCCAAATTTTTCCAGAAGCCCTGAATCAGAAATAGACTTGCTTATGATCATCACCACTGCCAGAAGGATCACCGGAAGGGAGGCAAAATCAGTTATGGCGGAAGCAGGAGACACAACTCCAATGAGGATAAGAATCAGTGCGGCAGCAATACCCACAAGATCATATCTTACCCTGTTGCTGAGAAGTATCAGGGTAGAAACAATAAAAACAACCAGGACTTCCAGTTGAGTGCTACTTAACACCTCATGTCATTACTGATCTTATAAAAATCTTTCCTGACCTGAAGAAAATTTCATAATAAATCAATTACACAGCCAGGCAACAAAACACAATTCATTAAATTTTTTTCAGAGAATAAAATAATTCTATTTCGGGGATCCCTGTGTTTCCCTGTCAACCTGGATTGCACCATACAGAAGGCCTGTGATAAGGCCAAATTCAGGCAGGGAAAGCACAAACATAATCCTGAAGTTGCTTTGCTGAATGTAAAAAAGTTCAGGAATGCTGGCTAAAACCCCAATAATCAGTCCAATAAGCATGAATCTAATTAATTTCCAATCATTCATAGTGGTGAATGCATTCTTCGAATATATGGGTTTCATGAAAACCACAACATTGTTTTTTGTGTTTCATTCTACTACTGAAATCAAAATTTTTAGCGGATTCAGTTTATTTTCGTACCTTTTTATCCCGATCATGCGTTTTGGATATTTTCATCATGAATCTCTTCTACCTTAAGGTCAGTTTCACTTGGGGTAGTTCTTCTGAAATTAAGTGATTTCAATGTTAATATGGAGTATGCCAGGAGAGATAATGAGAGGATCCACACACCATAATAAAGGATTATCAAACCCAGGACAAGCCCTATGGAGGAAAAAATTGCCTCGATGTAGTCATTTCTATCCATTCTAAGATCCATGTAATAGTTCATCTCAGTGGATTTGTTCAAACCTCTTTTAGGAGTCCTGAAAAAGTGCCCTCTTTTGCCCATGATTCCATTTGTAAACCCTATGGCGGCACGTGTGATCATACAGGCAGCGGTATAGGACAACAGTGGTATCATAACGACATTTCTCAGGGTCATGATATTCTGCACTTTCAGGGCGTATAACCCGGAAAGATAGAAAACTGCGGTGGGAACAGTAAGGATACCAACATAGATTGGGCTGCTGAATATGGAGCTGGAGGGGCCTTCTATGTGGAAAATTACGGCTAAGGCAGAAATAAAAGTGGTGACAATCCAGCTTACATTGGAAAAGGGGGCAAAAAAGATAAGGAAAAGAATGAATTTGCTCTTGATGGATGCTTCCTTATTTTTCAAAGTGCTCCAGAATCTGTCGATTTCCATTTTGGTCCAACCCTGCTGAACTCTGGCCACCTGTTTTTTCCATGTTTCCAGGGTTGAGGGGTCTTCACTCATTATCCTGGAGTTGCTGAGATATATCCCCCTTGTGCCGCGAAGATAGAGTACCCAGGAAAGATCAGCATCCTCTGTGATGGTTTTCTCAGACCATCCGCCGATTTCCCTCAATGTGGAAGTCCTTACAAGAGTGAAACCACCCTGAAGAGAAAAAGGGAGATTCAACTTGTACGACCCCATCTTAGACAGGGTATCTCCCATGTCCTGCGAAAGGGCAAAAAGCTCAGTAATCCTGTTGAAATATCGATTATAGTGTCCTACTCTGTATGAAACAAATGAAGTGTTGTCATGAGTTGTGATTGCATGCACTCCTTTTTTTAATGTTTCAGGCTTAACCCGGGAATCAGCATCAAGAAGCAGTGTAAATTCTCCGGTTACCCGAAGAAGCGCCTTATTCATTGCACCGCTTTTGAAATTCCTTCTTACATCTCTTCTGGATACGATTGTATCGATGCCCAGATTTTTAAGGTTTAGCGCAGCCTGATCAACTATGGTGGCTGTTTCGTCATTGGAATCATCAGCAATAATCACCTGCAATTTTGAAAGTGGATAATCAAGGTGGCTCATGGCTTCCAGTGATTCTGCTATGACATTTTTCTCGTTATAGCATGCGATAAGAATTGAAACAGAAGGAAATTCATTTAAGTCCGGAGTTTCTTTTTCCAAATCATGAGGGTAAAAAAAAGCAGAAATGAACAGTAACAGCTGATAATATGATGTGACTATCACAGGGAGCGAAAAAGCAATTGAAATTAGGGTGATCCACATCCATAGCGGCATATTATATTTCCCGGAGACGAAAATTTAAAATAATCTTTTTGGTAGTTTCACCAGAGGCATCGGATAAATTTTATGCTGATGAAAGAACCAGTTCCATGAAAAGGAAAAATTAAGGGCTATGAAAATCAGATTCAACAGTAATACGCGATTTAATCAAGATCTTTCACATTATATTTTGCAAAGTTTTCATACTCTTTTATTCTTTCCGTGCTTATAGATGGTTTCGTTTCACCAATTGTCCTGATGAGATCCTCTGTTATAATGGAGCTTTCAGCTCTGGTCTTTATCACCTCATCGTAGACGGTGGATTTTGTTTTTGTGCATATGAACTTAATGTCTGCAGCGGAGAAACCATCTGTTCTGGAGGCCAGTTCTTCAAAATTGATATCTGCAGTCCTGGCTTTTTTAAGATACAGTTCAAAGATTTTACTTCTTGCCAGAAGATCTGGTGGTGGAATGTAAATTTTTTCACCCAGCCTTCCGGGCCTCAGAAGAGCCTCGTCTATGGACCATGGTTCGTTGGTGGCCCCAATAATCAGCAGAGCCTTGTCTTCACCATCGGAAATACCATCCATTTCACTCAAAAGCGCAGGCACGGCCCTCTTCATCACTGTAGAACTGGTGCTTCCCCTTTTTGGGGCCAGTGCGTCTATTTCATCAAAAAACAGTACGCATGGGGCATGTTCCCTTGCAACCCTGAACAATTTTGAGATATTTTTTTCCAGTTCTCCAAACCACTGGCTTAAGAGATCAGATGGATTAATTCTTATAAAAAATGCGTTTACTTCGTTGGCGATAGCTTTTACAATAAATGTTTTACCGGTGCCAGGGGGCCCGTATAGAAGCTTCCCGCCTCCCGGCCTGTGATCAAATTCCCTGGCAATTCTGGCAGCTTCGGGATCAAGAAATGGAAGGATTATGTTTGATCTAATGTCATTTTTCAGGGCATCCAGGCCTGCAACATCATCGAAGGTTACATTGGGGACTTCTATATTCAGGACTCCAATTCTTGAAAGAAATTCATCAGATGTTTCATCATCATGATCATCTTTCCTCCTGTGGGAAACTGGTGTCTTTTCCCTTGGAGTTTGATTATTCACATCCAGGATGGGATTTCCAGCCATGGATTTCAGCGACTGCCCTTTTTCAATAAGTTTTTTTGAAGTTTCAAGCCTTGTTTTTTTCACTCCACTCAAGGAAAGGCTAGCGGCCTTGAGCATATCTTCGGCAGATTTAAAATAACATTCAGCTGCATTGTCAAAATCTCCTCTGGACTCAAACTCCATCCCTTTTTTCTGCCAGTTTAGGGAACTGCTCAAGTACCATTCCAGTGATGGCAAAATGGCTCACCTACTTCCTTTCATTAAGTTTTTTGAGATTTTCCTGTATTTCCCTGTCAACGTCAGTTTCACTTTCCTGTGTTCCCTTATTACTTTCTCCGCCGGATTCATTCTCTTTGTCTGTGGATTTCCTTACAGGAGTTTTTTCTTTCCCGGACATGGTGTTAAGGGCTGCACTGTTCTGGCCGAGATCCTGAAGCATTTCCCCGAAGAAATCCCCCATTTTCTCATTTTCCATGATGGCCTTGTCCAGGTTGGACTGTACCCCGGACATCCATGACACATTGACTTTTCCCTGGTTCATGGACTTGATAAAACTTTTCATGGTCTCTGCAAAGGCATTCATGACTGAAGACTGGTTCCTCATCATCTCCATGTCCTGGACTATAAGTATGAAGGATTTGATCTTTGCAGCCTGTTCCTTAAGGTCTTTTGACTTCCTGGAAAAATCCTCAAAAAGGGCCTGGTTGCCAATGTCTTTTGCTTCCTGGGCCTTTCCTGCATAGGTTTCCGACATGGAAGCACATTTAGCTGCATGTTCCTCTGCCCTCTTTTTTAGCATCTTGATGTTCATCTGAGTCTCAATGTCAAGCTCTTCCTTGGATTTTTTATTCAGGATACCCATCATAGCACCTCCACGTCGTCATTGCTTTCCTCAGGTGGATTTACAACCCTGGAATTTTCTTTCATTTGCTGGGATGGCCTGGTTCCCCTGACGGCATCCATATAATCACTCATGGATTCCATGCTGCTTTTCATCTCTTTTTCATTCATCATCATGTCGCGAAGAGATTCCTTGATGGAATCTGTATTCTTACGGTTGTTCAGGAATTTGTCCACGTTGTTCAGGAGTTCCTGTGTGGAAATAACAGAATACATGGATCTCAGGAGGGTGAGGAACCTGTATCTGAGTTCAAGCTGTCCAAAATTGATCGATTCCGCATCCAGCTGCTTTCTGATAGTGTCTACCTTGACATCCCACATGGTGGGTTTGGATTGAACCAGATTTTTCTCAGTATTCTTAAGGAGCTCAATCTTTTCAGATGTTTTTTCCAGCACCACATACATGTCCTGTAAATCATGGGTTATATTCTGAATTCCCTTCTTTCCGGTGTATCTTTTTGAGCCAAATTTTACCCATGAGGCTGAAAATCCCATGCCCCACCGGGGCTGAAGACCTGCATTGGAATATAAATCCATTAATTCATCCAAGGTGTTATTTTTTGACATATTTCACCTCAATTTGAAGCAAACCTGCTTTTCCATTTCATATACTGGTTCAGCGTTTCCCTGTCACTGGCCGGTTTTGTCCGTTCCATGGCCTGCATGAAATCGCTTTCCTCCAGCGGCTTTACCCTGTAATTCATTTTTGATCCATTGGAAACACCACTGTCAAGTTTTCCAATCAGATCAGAATTTGCCCTCCTGAGCATGGTTCTTATGGCGTCTGAGCAAAGGAAGTTCAGATCCCTCCCGGAAAAATTTTCTGTTCTGGAAGCAATTCCGGAAAGATTGGCATTTACCGTATACCCCTTATCTTTCGTATTTATTTCCAGTATCCTCTTACGGGTGCCCGGATCTGGCAGGCCAATGTAAATTTTCTTTTCGAATCTGGATAGAATGGCCTGATCCAGTTCCCATGGGATGTTAGTTGCTGCAACTGTAAGTACAAACTGTTCTCCTGTACTGAATCCGTCCAGTTGTCCCAAAAACTGCTGAAGAACAGATGTAGTACTCTTATTTTCATCCCTTTTTCTCACCAGGGATTCGATTTCATCAATAAACACCACAGAGGGGGACATATCCCTGGCTGTGTCGTATAATTTGGAGACAAGCCTTTCTGAATCCCCCACGTATCTGGACAATAATTCTGATATAGTCACATTGAAAAAAGTGGCGTCAATATTAGAGCTTATAGCTTTTGCAATGGTGGTTTTTCCTGTCCCTGGCGGCCCAAACAGAAGAATATTCCTTAACTTGGGTACGTTGATATTTACGTCAGGGGAAGCGATTGCAAAGAATACTGCCTCCATTATGGACCCTTTTTCCTCTTCAAGTCCACCGATTTCTGACCATTTAATATTGGATTTTGAGATCAGCGACTCAATTCTTGCCCTGAATTCTCCTTCCATTTTTCCAATAAGGCCATCATTTGCAGCAGCTTTACCATTTCCTGATGAACCTGTGGCAGGATGCCCCCTGGGCCTGGAGCGTGGTGTTTTTCCACTTTCCATCTCCCTGACGCGTTTTTCCCAGATTTCAATGACATCATTGTATTTTTTACTGTACTTGCTATCCATTTCGCTGACTATCTTGAGATTGCCTATTATTGACTTGCACAGTGAAATGGCCCGTTCAAGATCTCCACCATCTTCTGCCTTTTTTTCAGTTCTAATATCCTCTGAAATGACCTGCTTGATATTGTCTATGGCGAGATAATCAGAACCCAAAGTAAATCACTCCGGGTTTTCTCCAGAATTTTCGTCCACATTGGTTGATTTGTTTTTTTCCTCTGTGGCTTCTCCTGGAACTAGTTTTTCCCTGTTCCTGTCCATGTCCTCGAACATCTTCAGGTACTTGCTTGAAGATTCCTCCTCCTCATCCAGTGAGTCCACATCAGAAATTGAATCCAGCAACTGGTTCATCTTATTTTCCTGGAACTTCTCCTTTACCCTTCCACTGGCAAGAACCTGTTTCAGTTCAGAACCGCTGGTCTGTTCCGTGATCTTGTCCACAGTATCGATATTGGTGGATTTCGCTCTCCTGGTTTCCTTCATGATGTTCAGGGCTTTCCTGTACTTCCTCATCCTCCTGTCTACATCAGAAATATCTTTTTCAAGAAACTCCAGTTCCTGTGCGATGCTTTCCCTTCTTGCACCGGTGGCCAGGGATCCTTCCTTGAATAGTTCATCAAATTTTTTCTTATTTCTGTCTCTTTCTTTTTCCATCACTGAAACGTCAGTTTCAGCACCTAAAATCATCTTGTCTAATTCTTCCGGGGAAGCAGAGGTCAAGTCGCCTTCCTTTTTCCTCTTGAAAAGGGCCATATTGATCTTTTAATCAATATAAATCAAGATATAATGCTTTTCATGTGGTATGTGTAAAAATACTGTCCAATCCCACTTTGCAATAAAACAAATTCAGCCAGACAGTTTAAAAGTTTACAATGATTTTAAAAAAATAGAAAGGGAGATTTAAAAATTATCCTTTAAGGTATCCTATGATGAATCCCACTGCAAAAAGCATAAGAGATGCACTGATTGAGGTTGTGCTTCCACCAGGAATTAGAGTTTGTAAGTTTTGGACAATGTAAGTGATGTGATTCTGGATGTTTGTTTCAAAGGAAGATAATGAGGCACTGGGTATCACGGAATAATTGATATATTCCGACAGGAGTACAGCAAGAACTATGAGCATTACTGACCACACACCTTTCTTAATCCCGAGACCAAACAGGAGCCCATCAACAAAGATTAAGGCCAGAATGACCAGAGGGTTTGTAAGTATCGTGGAAAAATCCATGAGGTATTATCTTTTAATGATATAAATATGTTTGTGTTATTATTTTTTTTACTCAATTTTGACGGACTTAAATCCTTTAATGGGAATATTTATGGTAAGGACGCCATTCTCGTATTTTGCAGTGAATGGGGAATCTTCATCTGCTTCCATGGGAAGCCTGACTGTCTTGAAAATCTTATCCGGTCTCTGGTCGATATAGACATTGTCTTTTTCCAGTGATTTCCTAGTTGCGCTAATTTCCACGGTTCTTTTGTTAACCCTGACATTGATATGTTTCTTGTCAAAACCAGGGATATCGGCTTCAATTACCAGGTGATTTTCAGATTCATACATTGATATTGGAGGATAAAGCAAGGTCATTACTTCCTTTGATCTCTCATCAACATTCTTCATGAATTCATCTGCCATGAATTTTAATGGACCGTAAATAGTTGTCATGATTGCAATATAATTACTCTTTATTTAAAGATTGTTTAGTTTAGAATGGGACATCTTTCTCTTGTTTTCAAAATACGCATTATTTGTGTACGCAAATGAAAAATTGATTAAATCACTCTGGACACTTATCTAACGCATTTGTAGTGAAGAATCAATTCTCCAAAGGGGAGAGTTTTTACACTGACCAGCTTCAGCGTCTCCTGTTTTGCCATAGCACCCCAGTAATGGGGCCCTCTGCCGTAGATCACAGGCATGACATAAATTCTATATTCGTCCGCAAAACCCGTTTTTATAACATCGTGAACAAGTGCGGGGCCACCCTCTATTATTATTTCCTTTCCCGGTACTGATCTTATTTTCTTCAGAATTTCACCCAGGTCTCCAGTCATTATTTCAGTATTCCCCCATTCCGCTTTTTTCAAGGTATTGCTTAGAACAATGAGTTTGCATTTTTCAAGAAAACGTGAATAATCATACAGGTATTCAGGATCAGTGGATTTCCGGTTAGCTACGGAATGTACCTGAGCATGTCCTTCATATGATCTCCTTCCAAAAATAATCGTATCCGCCTTGGTGTACATATTTATCCACATCTCTTTCCAGAAATCGTTTGGCTCAGGATCTTCAATGTCAGAGCCCGGATAATCAGGGAAAGCACCATATCCGTCAAGAGTCATGTACAAATTGACAGTTATCTTTCTAGTCACTGTAATGCATTATTGAGTTTGATTTAAGAATTATTAAACTTTAAATTTCTTTAAATAGAATGTTTAGTCATATTTTTATCTGAAGGTTGAAAAGTTATTTGTGGTTAAAGACAAACTAAAAAACCTATTAAACATATCATCTCAATGAATAAGCTTTGTCCCGTAATTATGCTTGACAATTGGAAAATACGATGTAAAAATAAAAGAAAAGTTAATATACACGTCTGACAATAGTATGTCATGCTTACCATGAAGGAAAACACAGAAGAACTCGAGAGAATTGCTAACCAGGCCAAAATCAAAATCAGGATTATTGGGTGTGGTGGAGGCGGTACCAACATACTTTCTGAGATACAGGCACAGGATCATGGGGATGCCAGAACAATTGCAATTAACACTGATGCATCACATCTTCTTAAAAAGGTAAATGCAGACGGAAAGATTCTCATAGGTAAAAGCATAGCAAAAGGTTTGGGTGCAGGAAACAACCCGGAAGTAGGAAAACTTGCAGCCCTGGAATCCCAGGACTCATTAAAAAAAGCGGTATATGGGACTGATATCGTTTTTATAATTGCGACTCTTGGAGGAGGAACGGGTACAGGAAGTGCCCCGGTTTTAGCTAAACTTGCCAAGGAAAACAAGGCACTGGTTTTTTCCATGGTTACACTTCCCTTTGAAAGCGAAGGAAAGGAAAAAATGGCCAACGCTAAAGACTGGCTCCCTGCCTTGAGCGAATATTCTGATGTTATCATAGTGATACCTAACCAGAGGCTGGAGGACAGCATGGACAAAACGAAGAATTACGAGGACAACTTCACCATGACTGCCAAATTCATAATGGATCAGATCACCGGACTGGTAAGAACCATTAATGATCCTGGAAGAATAAATATTGATTTTCAGGATTTGAAGAAGGTTCTCTCAAGATCAAGATCCACATTCATGGCGGTGGGAAAGTCTGCCGGAGGGGAGGGAAGAATAGATTTCTCAATTAATCAGGCATTGAAGAATCCTTTCATTAATGTGGATATTTCGAAGGCCAACGGTTGTTTGCTCAGGTTAATAGGAAGTGACATAGAGCTCGGAGAATACAACTATGCCATGAAGAAAATCACTGAAATTTCCGGAGTAGATTGCGAAATAATTGGTGGAATTGAAATCAGGCCTGACATCACAGATGGAATCTATGTGTTCATGGTATTCACCGGTGTAAAGTCAGACTTCATCATCGGAAATGGTGACAGTATTGGAAAGGATCTGTTTTCAAACTATGATGCAGATTCCTTCGTCTGATGGAAATAAAAATATTCAAATACCAACAGGAATTAAAGTTTCATGGAAAGTCGTATAGTGGCATCCCTGGATTTGACAGACAAAGAAAAGCTACTTGCACTTTCTGAAACTATCGGTAAACAGGTTTTTGCCATCAAGATTAACTGGCCCACCATTCTTTCTGCTGGAAAATCCATTATTGGTGAACTTTCATCATACTCCAAGGTTATTTGCGATTTTAAACTGGCAGACATACCTAATACTATCAAGCTAATCGCAAAACAGATTGCCGATCAGGATCCTTATGCAATAATATGCCACCCGTTTGTTGGGAGTGATTCCCTGAAAGAACTTGTTTCAACAGGAATAAGAACTATCGGAGTGGTTGCCATGAGCAATGACGGGGCCTCAGAACACCTGAACAAACATTGGAAAGAACTGCTTTCTGATGTGAAGGGTGCTGGAGCATATGGAATTATTGCTGCTGGAAACAATTATACTCTTTTAAAAGAAATTTCTTCACAGAAAGAACATCTGAAGGTATTCAGCCCGGGAGTTGGTGCCCAGGGCGGAAGTGCCGCTGAGAGCATTAAAAATGGATCTGATTACATTATCGTTGGAAGGGCCATTTACGACTCAGCCGATCCAGTCTCTGAAATAAAGAAAATCAATTCAGAAATTCAATAATATTTATACTTAGTGCCTTAATAAATTATCGTTTACTTTAACCTACGAAAGTTATTTATTATAAGGTAAAATTAAGGTTACATCTCTGCGATGACTGATCAATATGAGTGAGATTCTTCCTGACTTTGAAAAGAAAAGAGAAATTTTGAGAAATTTGGCCGACGAGCACATCAACAAGCGAGATGAGCTCTCACAGGAGAGCCGCTATTATGCTGAGGAAAGAGACAAATTGAACCAAAAGTCAAAATCTCTTAGAGAAAGCGTAATGAAAAAGATTGATGAAAAAGGCAGCCTGATTGCCACAATCCAAAAAATGAGAGACGAAAAAGAGGAATTCTATAAGGAATACGCTGAAATAAGGAAAGAGCTAAGAAAAAACCGTGAGAATTTCAAATCTACCGGCGTAGATCCAATGGAACTCAAGAAAAAGGAAAGGGAACTTGACAAACTTATTAAGGTTCAGCAGACCCAGCCTATGGATAAGAATGATGAAAAGAAGGTCGTTCTTCAGATTAGAAAACTCAACAATGAAATCATGAAGTCAAAAGAGAGAATGGAATCTGAAATTAAGGGAAATGACAGCATCAAGAAACTTTCAGATGAAACCAACGAGAAAAAGAAAGTTTTTGAGCAGATGAAAAAAGAAATAGACGAACTTTCCAATCAAATCAACAAGATAGGCGATGAAATCAATACCGGGCTTAAGGAACTGGATGAGACAAGGAAAAAGGCCGATGGTTTCCATGAAATGTTCATAAAGTTCAGCAAGGATTCTGAGAAGGAACATGAGGAATTTGTAAAGGCTAAAATCGAACTCAGGGACATCGAGAAGATGCTCGGAGAAAAGAGGGCCAAGACCAGAGCCACCAGGAAGAAGGAGAAAGAAGGTGAGCTTCAGACAAAAGCCAATGACCTTTTCGAGAAGTTCAAGAAAGGCGAACAGCTTACCACAGAGGATCTTATGGTACTTCAAAAGGCCGGGTTTCTCTAATTATTTTATACCATAACAAACCTTTTTTTATAAAAAACCTGAATAACCTATATGTGATTCAGTCTCGTGATTGAGGAAGATTACAGGTATGTCAGTTGCGGTGGAGACCCATTTACGTTCATTAAAAGTGCCATTAAGGCAATGAAGTTGCAACTGGATCCAGGCCAGGAGGGAAAAATTATTGTCATGAGTGACAAATTCCCATATTCAAAGGAAATTTTTGAATCACTGTCAAGGCAGAACAGCATGGATCTCAGGGATATGAAGGTAGAAGGAGAGGAGTTGTCCCTATATTTTTTGAGAATGCAGGATTAAGAAGAACAGCGGATTTAATTTTTGTAAATTTTAAGGTGCCTTATTTTTATTCTATAATGGAATTTCACATCATGAACCCTCCTCAAAAAGCACTTAAAAACGAGCACGAAGTAGTAAATATGAAGCTCGGGGATATTATTGAAGATCTTAAGGATGGGAAACTGGATCTTGATCTCCTGGACGAGGTTGAGGGTTCGCTGAAAAACCACATCTATATTGAAGAAATTTCAATATTTCCAAAAATTCTCAAAAATTCAAATCTTCACCTGGAAATTTCCGGAATGGAAACAGAACATGCAGCCCTCTGGAGGCTCTTCATGCTCATCAGGAACCAGATGGCCAAGAAAGATTATTCCAGGATTCCCAAGCATTTTGAGGAGATTCGCCTGATACTGCTGGAACACAACAGAAGGGAGGAAATCCTGATCTATCCCCTTGTTGAAGATGATATGATTAAGGACTTGACGCGGCCGGAAGACTGGGTCTGCAACAAAATAAGAAAGTATCCCAACCAAAAATAGTTGAACAAAAGAAACATCGATTT
>JAKAWY010000064.1 GCA_021816745.1 Thermoplasmata archaeon | reverse complement strand
CAGCCCCTGATGTGGGAAAAATGAGCAGGCTCGCCATGATGAACTTCAGGCTTTCAGGAGTTCAGGGTGTAATGCAGATTGCCCTTATCTTCATAATGGCAAACATCGCAAACAACAATCTGTACCTGCATTTTTAGGGAAATTACTTCAGATATAGTCTTTCCCTATGGTTTCCCTGGCGATGATCTGCTTCATGATTTCCCTTGATCCTTCAGCAAGCTGGAAAGACCTGATGCCCCTTAGTGCCCATTCTTCAGGGCATTCCTTGGAGTAACCAAATGCTCCATGCCATTGCAGGGAATCGTTGATGGCGTCAAAGGCCCATGTTGTTGATAGCAGTTTTGCCTTGGCTATTTCCTTGCTTACCTGCATCCTGGTGAACTTCCCCTTGGACTGTTCCTGATCGTATACCCAGAGTGCCCTGTATCCCATATCCCTGGCTGTTTCCATCCTTGCGGTATGCTCTGCCACCTGAAACTGCAGGCCCTGGAATTTTGTCAGCGGCTTGCCGAAGGCATTCCTCTGCTTAAGATATTCAACGCCCCTTCCGATGGATTCCAGTGCAGCTCCTGCACTTATGACTGAAATCAGTGCCCTTGCAAATTCAAAACCCTCATGGATTATCTTGAATCCCTCATTCTCCTTTCCAATCAGGTAATGGGAAGGAACCTCCAGATCATTTATCTTGAATGCACCCCAGCTTGAGCCCTCCCTTCCCATCTCCTCCAGGTAGGTGACATCCATGTGGGTCTCAGAGAATGGCATGAACAGCAATGAGGTTCCCCTGGTTCCTGGTTTTGAGGGATCAGTCTTGGCCACGGTCACAAATCCTCCGCCGTTCTCCTTGATGTCCCTGACCATGCTGATGTAACTTTTCTCTCCACTTATGGAATATCCCCCTGAATTCTTCTTTGCCACTGTGGTCATGGACGCAACATCTGATCCAAAGTTTGGCTCAGTGGAGGCTATGCCTATGAATTTGTTTCCCTTTGCAACGTCCGGAAGAATTTCCTCCTTAAGTTTTTCAGTTCCGTACTTTGATAAAAGATAAGCCCATGCATTGTCCACAAGGAATAGAACAGGAATGGATACTGTAGGATCTGCCCTTCCTATCTCTTCTGCCACAATTCCAATGGAAACTGGATCGTATCCCGGGCCCCCGTATTTCTCCGGTATAGCCATCCCAAAGAGTCCCTGCTTTCCCATCCCCTTAATTATGCTGTCCGGAATCCTCCTGGCCTTGATCATTTCCCTGATCTTCGGTTTTATTTCCCTTTCTGCAAATTCCCTGACCGACTGCCTGAGAAGATCCTGCTCCTCTGTGAACGTGTAATCAAGCATGCTGACCTTATGCCTTATGGTTATTTTAATTATCCAGAGGCTTGAAACTCATCCCCTGATGTGTTGAAAAAAAAGAAAATTTCAATGGCTTAGCATAGCCATTGATGGATCCCTGCAAAGCAGTGAAACCCTGCTCTCCCTTCTGTCTGCTGTCAGCTCATAACCAAGCTTTTCCCCAAGATTCCTGGAAAATTCCAGAATTTCATCATGGGAGGGCATGTTATCTTCTGTCAGCCTGTCGATGGACTGGCCCACATGTACATAACCCTTGGATTCAATGAAGTGTGGATCTGCCATGGCATCCCACCTGGCATATTCATCAATGAAGGGCATGTTTACTCCTTTCAGAAGTGTGTGCCTTATGACCTTCCTGGTGTCAAGAGATGGCAAAAGTTCCATGGTTCTGGCGAAATTCTCCCATGCATTTCCCACTGATGGATTCAGGAGAGAATTGAATGTCTCCTTGGTTGGGCCAGCGGTAGTAACGTAAAGCTGAGTTGGAAGCGGATCCAGTTTTTCAAGAACCATGGGAAGTGTACCGTTTGTCACAAGAAAAGTGGTAAATCCCCTTTTGTGTGCCAGCTCGATGAATTCTCCCAGCCTGGTGTAAAGTGTTGGCTCTCCTGTCAGGGATATTGCAATGTGCTTGGGATTTGTGGCCTCCTTCCATTTCTCTTCTGTAACCTTCGGGTTTCCCTTGAATCCTGATATAAGCTTGAGATGTGCCTTGATGCTCTCATTGAGAATGAATTCAGGATCGTCCTCGTCTGCAATTCTCATGCTGTCAAAGCCGTTGAATCTCCAGCAAAAAGCACAATTTTCAGTGCAGGAATTCAATGCAGGCGTCATCTGGATGCACTGGTGTGAGTTGATTCCATAAAAGGTTCCCTTGTAGCAGGATGCCCCACCGGTCATCTCACTCTTGGTCCAGTGGCAAACCTTCACGGCGGAGTGCTTTCCCACCAGGCCATAGTGTTGCTTCCTGTAAACCTCTGCATATTTATTTTCCATTAGGGGATAATCAGTAATCCATTTATTAAATTTTGAGTGATTCAATTTTATGTTTTATCTAACATTTATAAATGACCTACGAATCATATCGCATGGGAAATGGTAGCCTTTGGAAAGAAGTATCGTACGGAGACAAAGTGCCTGATGAATTCATGGCGGTTATAGAAACACCTATGGGCAGCAGGAACAAGTTTGAGGTAAACAAGGATGGGCCAGGCATAGTGCTTGACAGAGTTTTATACTCTTCAGTGTCTTATCCTGCAAATTATGGATTCATTCCAAGGACATATTATGATGACGGTGATCCAATTGATGTGCTGGTGATTTCCTCATACCCGCTTCCACCGGGAACCATTGTAAATTCAAGGCCTCTGGGAACCATGCATATGATTGATGGCGGGGACAAGGATGACAAAATCCTTGCTGTGGCTGTAAAAGATCCGCACTTCTTCCATGTAAAAACCATGAAGGATCTGGGGTCCCACCTGCTTTCAGAAATAGAGAATTTCTTCACCACTTACAAGCTCCTTGAAAACAAGAAAACCTCGGTGAATGGATGGGGAGATGTGGACGATGCCAAAAAGCAGATCATGGAGTCCATTGAAAACTATAATGAAAAATTCAGTTCCAACATACAATAATTTATTTTATTTGCATATGATTCAGGTTCACGAAATTACCTGACATAAGCGGATATAAAAAAGACTTCTGGGCTGCATCAATTGCCTCCTCTGCACGTTCCTTCGGCATTGGTGCAACATGGCCTTTCCTCGCAATCTTCTTCACATTTTCCCTGAAAATTTCCATATTATACGTGGGATTTATCTTTGGAGCCATGGCTTTTGTATCCATCGTATTCTCACTGATTGGCGGATATATTGGAGACACTGTGGGAAGGAAATACACAATACTTGCAGGCGGATTGATTGGTGCTGCAGCTTACATCGCAGTATACTATCTTTTCTCGATTAACAGTGCCCCTCTTATAATCTCAATAGTTTTTGTGCTGTCATCCATAGGTGGTGCCCTGGTCTTTCCCGCCTCTGCAGCAGTGGTGGCCGATACCACTTCAAAGGAAATGAGGCGATCTGCATTCGGAATATACAGGGTATTCACAAACATTGGCTGGGCAATAGGGCCCATACTTGGTTCACTTATCTATAATTCAGGAGTGGGATACATTTTCCTCTTTGCTTCCATAACATACCTGCTGCAGGTCGTCATTGTATTCTTTTTCATGAACGAAACCTCCTCCAGATCACATGAGGAAAAATCAAAGAAAGAGATCATCAGCTATGATGGAAAGCTTATTCTCTTCTCCATTGGAACCTTCTTCCTCACCCTTCTCACATCGCAGTTCAATGTGACATTCCCAACATATGCAACCCTTCAGGGAGGAATTCCCGCATCTTCCATAGGATATATCTATGCTGTCAATGGAACGGTGGTTGTTCTGGGGCAGATTCCGGTGAACAGAATATTGAGAAGATTCAATGACCTGGCAACCATGCAGATGGGTTCACTGTTCTTTGCGGCAGGGTATTTTACCTGTGCATTTTCAGACACGGTGATTCAGTTCATGATAGCCATGTTCATCATAACCATAGGGGAGAATATGGCCACTCCCGGGATCAACAGCGTGGTCACAAAAATATCTCCTCCCGGCAAAACGGCCAGGTATAACGGTTTCAACTCCATGCTAAACGCCACTGCCCGTGGAATGGGGCCCTCTGCAGGATCTTTCTTCCTCTATATTTACGCATTCAACGGAATCAGGACGTGGGCGTCCCTTGATATGTTTGCAGTCATTGCAATCATGCTGTTCATGTTTACCAAAAACCTCATTGGAAAATCATCAAAGGATAGTATTGTGAAAGAATCAGCGATATAAGGAATATTATCCCAATGAAGGAGTTCGAATTTAAAAATGAAACCCTGATGCTTTGAGGTTTTTCAGGATCCACAATGATGTGCTGGTAGATGATCAGTGCATAAATGGATACCAGTGCTGCAAGGTAAAAGTAGCTGTCAATGTAAAGAATCATCAGGGTGAAGAATAGCAGAGTGAATACATGTGCAATGCTGGATATGATCATCCCTTTCCGCAGGCCATATTTTACCATGACCGTCTTAAGCCCGTTTTCCCTGTCATATTCCAGATCAGGAATGGTGTAAATTATGTCAAATCCTCCAATCCAGATTCCTGTGGCAAGCACCAGGAAGTAAATTTCAGGGGAAGTTGGAAAAGCAGGTGTAACTGCAAGATATCCCGCCATGACTCCCACCCCTATGGTCATTCCCATGAAGAGATGCCTCCAGACAGTGATTCTCTTCAGGAAAGGATCTATGATGAAAAGCGCAAGCACAATGGGTGAGAGTAAGAATACAAAATAATTGATGAAGTACGTGTCCAACTCAAACAGTATCATCATGAGTACCACAAACATGTATGCATTCCTGATGCTGAGATGCCCGGTAACCAGGCCCCATGATTTTTTTCTCGGATTGGTTAGATCATATTTTCTTCCAAGAATCCTGTTGATTCCCATGGCAGCAGACCTGGCCAGGGTACCAGCCAGCAATACCTCCAGGAGTATCCTGATGCCGGGAAAACCATTGGCTGCGATAAAACTACCTGATACTATGAATGGAAGATCAAAAACGGTATGTTCCAGCTTTATGAAGTCAATAAACTTCCTTACGGTTGATTCCACTTGGACTTCCTCAGCTGATCCACTCTCTCCTCTATGTCCCTGCTCATGGTTAGTGCTTCCGGCCATTCCCTGTCATACCCCTCTGTTTTCCATTTTCTCGTGGCATCTATACCCATCTTCGATCCAAGATTGAAGAGCGGGGATGCGTGATCCAGGCTGTCTGTATGTGTGTTTGGTATAATAACCACATCCCTGGCTGGATCAATCCTTGTGGTCATGGCCCATATGACCTGTTTCCTGTCATGTACATCAACGTCGGGATCCACCACCAGCACAATCTTGGAAAACATGAGCTGGCCCGTCCCCCATATGGAGAACATCACTTTTTTAGCATGCCCCGGGTACCTCTTCCTGATGGATACCACCACCATGTTGTGGAAGACTGCCTCTTCCATGGTATTCATGTCAACTATCTCAGGAATCTGCATCTTTACCAGTGGAAGGAACAGCCTTTCAATGGCCTTGCCCATGATCACGTCCTCATGCCATAGCTTTCCCACTATGGTGGTGGGATAAACAGGATTCTTCCTCTCAATCACTTTTTTAACATGGAAAACCGGAAATTCCTCTGCCAGGGAATAGTAACCAGTATGATCGCCGAAGGGGCCCTCCATTTTCGTTTCTGAAGTGTCCACATAACCTTCCAGCACAATTTCCGAATTCATTGGATATTCAAGGCCAACGGTCTGCCCTTTTACCAGATCCATTCTCTTCTTGCTTAAGAGGCCCCAGAAGGAGAATTCATCCAGCATCTCAGGCAAAGGGGCCACTGCAGAGAATATGGCCAGTGGATCAGTGCCCAGAGTAACCGATACATCCATGATCTTTCCCTTGTTTTCCTGGTAATTCCTTGAACCGTCCTTGTGTATCTGCCAGTGCATTCCCATGGTCTCTGAATCGTACATCTGCAGACGGTACATTCCTGCATTTCTTATGCCTGTGACAGGATCCCTGGTGATTACCACTGGAAGGGTGACAAAGGGGCCCGCGTCCTCAGGCCATGTTTTACATATGGGATATCTTGTCAGATCCACACTGTCAAGAACCCGGTGGGTGGATGGGAGTTTTTCATGTATCTTTGGCCTCAGTCCGGAAAGCTCCTTCAGCATTTCCAGGCCTTTCA
>JAKAWY010000063.1 GCA_021816745.1 Thermoplasmata archaeon | reverse complement strand
TTAAGGCTGCCTATAAGTGGTGTATGAAGGGAGATAAACTTCTTCCTTCCCTGCTTCTCAGCAATATCCCTGGCCAGCATGTGTGCATGCCTCTGATCCATGCCTCCCATGGCTATGTCCAGATCCATCATGAATATGTCATTGGCCTGCATAATGGGATATATGTATTTGCTGAAGTCAGAATCTGCATCTGCCTCCGTTCTTCCCATAATGGGCAGTGCTCTCCTGATCCTTGGAAGCGTAGTGGCCTTTGCAGTTTTTATGAGTCCCTGGAGGTACCCTTCCCTGGAGATAAGA
This sequence comes from Thermoplasmata archaeon, assembly GCA_021816745.1. Taxonomy (GTDB): domain Archaea; phylum Thermoplasmatota; class Thermoplasmata; order Thermoplasmatales; family Thermoplasmataceae; genus Cuniculiplasma. The sequence continues at coordinate 5,945 of JAKAWY010000063.1, read as the reverse complement.
TCCGTGGCCCACAGATATTCAACGTTTTCTCCCTGTAAAACAGCCTGGAAAGATTTTTTCATGAGTTCCCCGCTTTCCCTGATCCTGTCAATGTCTCCCCCAAGCTTGTCGTTGATCAGCGCATGCCAGTCGGCCAGAAGTATCTGCATGTGGACTCCGGCATGGGCAAGAGCCCTGATCCTCTCCCCAGTTACCAGAACCTGTGCAATATGTGGAACCCCTGAGGGCTCAAAACCTATGTATCCCTTGGCACCTGGCTCAAGAGCATTAAAATCATCCAGTGTTACTATTTCCTGAAAAAGAGAGGGATCGACCTGAAGCATGTCTGGTTTATTTATGCTATTCTATTAATCTTTGCCTGCATGCCGAAACATATGGGCATCCCCTGCATCTTTCCGGATCGTCATGATTCCTTGTGGGAAGGCTGTCTGTCCTGGAAAGTTCATCAAGTCTTGAAAGGACCAGATCCTTCAGCATCAGGGTGTTGTTTATCATGTATTTTGAATCTGCATAGTTGAGTACCCCGTATCTTACGTACATCCCCGGATAAATTTCTGGGAGAATGATGAAATAGGTTCCCATCTGTATCATGTGGGAAATCTTTGGCCCCTCAGTTGACTGTATGTCCCTGAACATCATAGGCACAACAGAATCCTGTGTTCCCATAATCCTGTCCGGAGTCCCTGACAGGTTAAATCTCCTGGATATAATCTCCTGTTTTTCAGCCAGGATGTTTCCAATCATCATGGTTTCATTCCTCATCCTTTCAAAATGAACTTCCTTTTTTCTCATGGAGATCAGAGGAGATGCTAAAAAGAGAAGCATGGTTCCAGCCAGAAGATCTATGATTGTCATATCAGAAGAAAATAATGATGATCATGATGGCTATGCCAATGAGTGCAGCAATGAGTGATATGGTTATCTCTGTCTTCCTGCCTGTATTCTCCTTTTCCACATGGTATGAACTGGCATACTGCGGGAAAGGCTGCCTTGAGTATGGCACTGTCCCCCTGCGGTTTACCACGGTCATTCCTTTCCTGGAATAATACCATGACACATTGCAGAAATTGAATTCGGCCAGTTCGTTTTCACTTACTGTGTTCCTATTCTCCCGTTCCATTCTTCCTGATTCTGATCGATTCATATGACACCTCCTGTTCCATGGATATGATTCCCTTTCTCTGAAGGAACATGCAGTAGATGAAGAATTTCATCCTCTCCTCTTTCTGGAGGCCCCAGACCTCCTCCATCATGAATTCAAGGGATTCCAGTTCCAGTATGCTCTGGTTCACAGCCTCAAGTTCCTTCTCAGGTTCATCCATGTTAAGGGCCGAGAGTATATTTTCAACTGTTTTTACTGTCTGTGGTGAAATCGTTTCCCTCTTCGTGAATCTTGATCTCTCGGTTTCCCTCATGACCTCCATGAGTTCCACCAGCATGACCTTTCTGGTCTCATGGTGATGAATAGGCGGAAGAATCTTTTCCCATTCCACTTTCTCCAGAGCTGTGGAAGAAGCATCTTCTATTCCCTCTTCACCCTCCAGTTCAGATATTTCTTCGTTATTTTTAGAGAAATTCATCAGCAGATCCTCAGATTGCATGTGGACCACTGCCCAGGAACGCATAATTATGTAACCTGCTTCAGGCAGTGAAACATATTCCATGTTCACCAGTTTTCCAACAATCTTTGCAAATTCTGTGATGTTGATCTTCCATGGATCCATGTCGCTGGAGATGCATGCCTCCATGATCTCCCTGATCTTTTTGTCCCCTGAACTTTCTGTAAGATCTATTCCTTCGTAATACATGTAATTAAGGCCAAGAACAGTGGCCTGGGTGATAAGCGTCTTTTTCAGCTCTTCCATTTCACCATTAATCATGCAGTAATACCCTCCCCATAGTCAAAACTCTTGCTGAAGATTTCAGTGGTGTTTGTCTCCCTGTTCATCGTGACGCCAATCAGTGATGAGGAGTATTTTGTAATGGCGTTTTTGAGGGAAATCATTATGATCTGTGCATTCAGTGAGTTTTCCTTCAAAAGCTTTCCCATGCTTTCAGCGTTGGAACCGTCAAGGAACATGTCAATCTCATCCAGGAAGTACACAGGTGATGGCTTTATCCTCTGGACTGCAGAGATAAATGACAGTGCAACCAGGCTTTTCTCTCCCCCACTTAGGGAGTTCAATTTGGAATATACCGTACCCTTTGGCCTTGCTTTGACCAGTAATTCGGAATTCAGTGGATCATCCTCTGAGGAAAGATACATAATCACATCCCCTCCATTGGTGATCCTTGAGAAAATTCTTCTCATCTCTTCTTTAACCCTGTTGTAAAGACTCATGAACGTAGTCTTCTTTACATCCTCAAGTTCAGCCATAACTTTCAGAAGGCTGTCAATTTCCTGATTAAGCAACTCAATCTTTTCCCTGAGTTCAGAAAGCCTGGACTCCTCCCTGTCAAGTTCTGCCAGTGCAAGCTGGTTTACCGGGCCTATTTCCCCAATGCCCCTCTCGCTTTCCTGTATGGCCATGTTTATTCTCTGTACACTGGAATATTCCTGCAGTATGAGACCTTCTATGGAATTCATTTCAGTCCTCATTCCTGAAAGTTTTTCCTCATATCCCTGGATTTTTATCCTTGCGGTAAGAATTGAAGTATCAATAGAGGTAATTTCCCTGGATATCCTTTCCTTTTCATTTGATATTGAATTTATTTCATCATCCAGTGCCCTGATCTGGCTGTATATCTGGGTATTCCTCTGGTTGATTTCATTCTCCATCATGACATGTTTCTGGATCTCCTGATCCTTCTCCATCATGATTTTTGAGAGCCCTTCTAATTTCTCCTTCAGTTTTTCAATCTCTCCCACCAGTGTGGAATTATCCTGTAAAACCTCTTTCTTCCTGGTCATCAGGTGATTCTGTGTGGTGGATACGCCTTCCATGTCCCTGGTGACATCAGACATTTCCTGGGTCAGGTTCTCCAGTTCCCTTTGCATCTCGGTAAGATCATTCTCACCGTTACCGCTGTCTCCCAGTGTTTCGAGAAGTTTCTTCTTCTTATCTTCCAGTGATTCCATGGATTCTTCAGATTTTTCAATATCTTCCCTTAGGCCTTTCAGATTTTTTTCCAGCAAACTCCTGTCAGAAGAATTTTTGGATATTGAAGTGGTGATGTCTGCGATTTTTTTCTCCGCACCCTCCACACGCTTCTGGAGTTCACTCATCTTTCCCTTGCCCTCACTGTCCGTTTTTGATATCTCCATTAATTCGTTCTGGACGGAATCTTTTCTCTGCTTGTATTCCCTCAGCTGTGATTCCGATTCCTGCCTCTTGACCCTGAGGGCGGAGAGTTCATCCTCCATCCTGATGAGGTCCTGAGGATTGCCCCTCCTTTCCTTCTTCTCTCTGAAACCACCTGTAATGGCACCACTGGCATCGAATATATCACCATCCAGGGTTACAATCTTCACCCCAGTCATATATTTCTTTGCCATTTCCATTGTATCCACAAGAATGGTATCCTGGAATGCATACCATACTGCATTTTCATAAGACTTTTCATACTCAATGTTCTGGGAAAGAAGCCCCAGACTCTTGCCCTCGTTAAGAATAATAATTGCTTTTCCCCTTGGCCTCCCTCCCAGAAGTTTATTCAGAGGAAGGAAAGTAAGCCTTCCGGCCTGTTTTGATTTTAAAAGTTCTATGCATTCCTGGGCAACATCTTCATTATCCACCACCATGGAGTTCAGCCTTGCACCAGCTGCTGCATCTATAGCACTCTGGAACTTTGAATCGTATGAAATAAGATCACCCAGTGGACGGTGAATTCCTGAAATAACCCCCTTGGATTTCGCATCCATGATGATGGATGACGCTTTACCGGTGATTCCCACGTTACCCAGCATGCTTCTAAGCTTCTCAACCTCCTTCACGAGAAATTCAATTCTGTCGCTGGACTCATGCCTTTCCTTTTCCATGGTTTCGATCTGTTTTCCAAGGTTAAAATATTCATTGCTCAGCTTTTCCTTTTTCTGGACCTTGTCTGTATCTCCACCCTTTATGCTGGATATATTCCACCTGGCCTCACTCAGGGCGTATTTTTCACTGGTGAGTGATTCTTCCATTCCGCCAATGGTGGCTGTAAGGGTGTTCACTTCTGATGATAATTTAGATTCCTGAGAACGCAGATCCTTCAACTGGTTCTGCAATTCCCTGATCTCATCTTCTGTGTCCTTGAGATCCTTTGATATTTTCTGGTACTGTGTTGATATGGATTTCTGAATTTCTATCTTCTGGGCAATCTGTGCCTTCATTACAGAGTGCCTTGACTTTATCTCTCCATCCCTGTTCTTTAGTTTCACGAATTTTTCAGAAATAAGCTTGAGTTCATTCTCAATCTCTTCAATCTTATCAGAATTTAATTCCACCTTCTCCCTTTTCTCCGACATGGTGTTAAGGGTGTTTGAAGAGTTAATTTCATCCCTGGCTTTCTCCAGCTTGAGATTGTCTAATTTTTTCCTGATCTCAGCCAGTTGAATTCTTATTTCCTGGCTTACACCGTTCTCAATTTCTTCCTTCTTTTTCCTGATGGATTCCTGTTTTGAAACCATTTCCTGGATTTTTACCTGATGCGCTTCCTTCTTCTCCAGGTTCACTTCCAGTTCATGGCTGTAACTGCTCATGTCAATCTCCATGGACCTGACCTGGATTGAAAGAGATGTCTTTTTTAAGTTCCTTACCTTTTCTTCAAGTTCCATTTTCTTGTGTAATTTTTCTGCTTCCCTCTGAAGTGCCTCTGCATTTGCGCTTATCTCTCCCTCCAGGGTTCTGGCTGCAGACAGATTTGATTCGATGCTACCGATTTTCTCTTTTGCAGCATCTATTTTCATATTATATGATTCGATTCCACCGATGGATTCCAGAAGTTTTCTTCTTTCGTTGCCTGTCCTTGATATAAAATCATTGATATCCCCCTGAAGGACAAAACTGTACGAATCAAGCTGGATTCCTGCATCATCAAGGAATTTCTCTATTTCAGAATGCTTTGCTTTCCTGTCATTAAGGTAATAGGTACTTTTTACTTCCCCGTTGGAATCTTCAATGATTCTTGAAAGTTCCACCTTATTGAAATCCCCATCTGGAGAATCTTCCACAAAAATTGCCTTAACAACGGCACTGTTTGATCTCCTGCTTCCATCCTTGGAAGTGTGTATGAGATCCTCAAGTTTATCGGCCCTGACAGTTTTGGAAGACCTGGTACCGAGAACAAAAAGAAGCGCATCACCTATGTTGCTTTTACCGCTCCCGTTGGGCCCGCCGATCATAGTGAGTCCTGGGCGAACGTCCAGAATGGTCTCCTTTGGACCAAATGACTTGAAATTCCTTATTTCAAGCCTGTATAACCTCACCTAGCTTCACCGTCGGACATATGTATGATATGTATTAAGTATTATTTAATTTTTATGCAAAAATTTAGACCTGTCATGGGTTCACCGATTGAGATTCTGCGGGAGATTCTGTGACACCCATTTCTTTGGCCTTGTTCATAATATGATATGCCTCTCCAAAAAGTATTCCGGATGTAAAGGATAGAAGCACTTCAGTGATGAATATTCCCTCTAAACTGGTAGGATAAAGCAACTGGATGACTATTCTTGCCATGAAAGAGGCACCCCAGATTGCCACAACGACAATATTACTTCTGTACATCAGGGTTGACCCGTTGTTGTAAACATTGGAAAGCCTGCCGAACTTATCCCCGAATAACAGGCCTGGAACGAAAGCGACAGCAGCCATCAATATATAATAAATATTTGAATAAAGGAATATACCAAGTATCACAGTTAGAACTATGTAAATTGCAGGCCTCCTTAGAATCCTGGATCTTGAATAAACAGAACCGGTCATTCCTCTCCTGATCATTCTGAAAAGAACAAATGCAAT
>JAKAWY010000009.1 GCA_021816745.1 Thermoplasmata archaeon | reverse complement strand
ATAAGTTCTATGTGAGAAAGTATCATTCTTCTGCAACAGTATCTTTCCAGGCCAAGATCATCCATGATCTTGGAAATCTCTTCAGCAGTTGGTTCTCGTCTTCTTTCCTTTATCTCATTGAGCTGCTTCTGGAATTTCTTGTAGTCAGAGGCAATGACCCTGTTGCAACTGAAGCATCTTATAGGTATGATCATTCAAATCACCTGTAAGATTTCTGCCTCTTTGCCCTGGCTCCCCTTCCCTGAGGTTTCTTCGGGAGCTTTCTCCTGATATCATTGACCATGATTGTTCTGTCATATTGCCTGTAAATCTCTTCCACTTCGGAATCGTCAAGGAATTTCACAATGCCTTTTGCCATTGCAGTCCTTGCAGCGTCCACCTGGCCTGTAACTCCTCCACCGCTCACGGTTATTTCAACATCCATGGATGTTGCCTTGTCTCCAATAAGTTTGACTGGCTCCACAAGTTTTTCCCTGAGGATAGCAACTGGATACAGTTCTATTGGAAGCCCGTTGATAAGGAACTTTCCAGTTCCCTTTTTTGTATATGCCCTGGCTTTAGCAGTCTTTCTGCTGCCAGTGGTAATTATATTCTGTATTTCTTTACTCAATTATTTTCACCTCTTTTCCCATAATCCTTGAAACTTCTTCCAGGGTTACAAAGCCGCTAATCTTAGTATTTCTTGCCTTTTCAATAACTTCAATATTAGAATTCTTGAGCTCCTTTGGAAGGCCGTCGTACACCATGCATCTCTTAAGAGCTTCCTTTCCCCTTGTGGTTTTCTTGGGAAGCATGTCACCAATGGATCTCTTCAGGATTGCCTTTGGCACTCTTGGATAGTATGGACCTTTTCTTACACTTCCGATGTCTCTTCTCTCCAGAAACTTCTTCTTCACACTGGTTGGGTTGCCGGTAACTACAGTTTTAGCTGCATTGACAATAACAATCTCTTCACCGTTCAATAACTCCTTGGCAATGATGGTGGATAACCTTCCATAAACACAGTTTCCTGCATCAATAATCTTCATTTATTTCACCGTATAATTTTTACTCCAGTTCCCTTTGGTTTTTCTTCTGCAAGCTTCTCCAGAGGGATGAATTCTGATCCTGCTTCACTGAGTTTCCTCAATGCTTTTTCACTGATAAATAGGGATGAAACCTTGATTTTCTTATCAAATATTCCACTTCCCAGAATTTTCCCGGGAACTACAATTACGTCGTCCTGGTTACATATCTTGGATAATTTCCCAACATTTACTGCGGCATAGTTCCTCCTAGGGCCGCTTAAGGCTACTGCGATTTCCCTCCATATGGGGGAATTGTTCTCCCTTGAAATCTTAAGAAGACTGTCAACAGAAAACCTAAGATCCTGATTTAATTTATTCTGCGCTTTTACCGACATTTTGACCATCAGAAGTAACACATAAATAATACGGCATTAATAAGGTTTTTTACTGATATGCACTTCATTTTCTTCTCCCCGTTTTCTTTTGGTTTCATCTTTCAGTGCTGCGGTTCCGAGGTCGATCTTTCTCAACATCCCCATAATCCTCACAAACTCAGACTTCTGCAGGCCTGATCGGACAAACAGTTTCCGCAGCATCACCTCAGTTGCGGGCCTCTTATGCTTTGAAAAGTTGACTTTTTCCAGGATTTCCATGAATCTTCCCACCAGGATAGATAGTTCTTTTCCACTGGCCCTGGCTTTTTGCGGAAATGCTTCATGGCTTAGGTTCAAGGACTGGTACATGATGATGGCTGCTGCATGTGAAATATTGTAGACCGGATATTCAGGGTTACCTGGTATGGTAATGAAAAAATCACATAAGGAGAGCTCGCTGTTCCTGAGTCCATCGCCCTCCCTTCCAAGAACAATGCATGTACTCATGGAGGGATTGTAATGCTCCTTCCAGAATTTTTCCGGCTCAATGGGAAGCCTTCTGTAATCCTTTAAATTAGAAGAGGGAACAGAGGATGTGGCTATCAGGAGATCAAAATTTTTCCTCAGATCTTCAATGCTTTGAAAAAATTGTGCGGAATCCAGTATGGGTTTGGCTTCCATGGCTCTTGAGTAGGCATCATCATCAAGAAATGATGTACCCACAATGTCAAGATTAAAAAAACTGGTGTTTTTCATTACCCTGGCAATGGCACCTATGTTTCCCTGAACTTCAGGTTCCACAAGTGCTATGTGTATTGCCGGGTTATCACTACTCATTTCCTGCTTCTGGGAGATCCTGGTTTGATGATCCTTCAGCATTGGATTCAGATGCTTCTGGTTTTGTTTCCTCTGCCTTGAGTTCATACTTCTCAATCAAGACGATGGTCTTGCCCTTAAGGTGCTCCCTGGCAGTGTTGATCACATGAAACTTCTCGTTGAACCATTCCATGTTGAATTTCATATCCTCAGGAATTGTCACGTTTATGTTATCCCCTGACTCTTCAACCTGGAACGAACTCCAGAGTTTGCCCACGTGCTGCTGAATCATGTTCTGGACTTTTCCCACATCGTCTTCAGTTTTTGAAACAATGGTATACTTGTAGAATACATCCTTTCCTGCCCATGGGTGGTTAAAATCCACAACGACTCTTCCAGGGCTTACTGATAGTACTCTTCCCCTTCTGTTTCCAATCCTTACCTCATTTCCAGGAATAGGATCAATTTTATTTTTCTGGAATTCAGAGTATGGATGCACCTTGATATTCTTTACATCCCTTTCGCCGTAGGCTTTCTCTGATTTTATCTCAACTTCGTCTCCTTCTCCCACATTCTTTCCAAGAATGCTTTTGTTAATCTCATCAAATAGGTCTTTGGTGCCGACAATGACTGGCATCTCGTTGAAATCCTGCTCTTCGTCAAACATATCATTTTCTTTGGCTATACTCTCGATATTGGTGGCTACTAATCTCTTGTCAGTGCCAATCCTCATTTCAAAAGTGATCTTTATGAAGTCTCCTTCGTTCATCATATCACCGGTAGGTTATTGGGTAATTTTAGATGTTATATAACTCTTTTGAGCTAAAAATAGCGTCTGGAAAGTGTAGAAACCGGATGCTGGAAAGTTGGCATCTGGATAGGTTCGAAAATCATATTAAAAGTTAATATATCATGAAACACCAGTTAAGTGCCATGAAATCTTCTTAACAATATATATTAATTTTGAAAAACATTATAAATTATATTCAGAATGTGGCCTTCCCTGATGTTTTAGCCCTCATTTCCCTGACAATTCTCTCAATATTGAACCCTGGAATCTGCTCTTCATAGAGAACCACTGCAAGGGGAGAAAGCTCCATGATCTCCGGGGATGTGTGATAAAATAGCAGATTCCTCCCAAGTGTTGACATGAGTTTCGGAACCGTTTCCCTGACCTTGTCAAATATGAATTCTTTGGAATTTGAAAGGCCACCACCCAGCATTATGGCCTCAGGATCAAAGATGTTTGCCAGGCTCGCTATGCCTGATGAAATTTTATACGCTATACTTTCTGCCAGTTTAATGCAAACCTTGTCTCCCGCCTTTGCCCCCTCGAATAGATCCAGTGCCTCCAGAGCCCTTCCAGGTATTTTTGCAAGATATGGGGATTTTTCCCTGTAATTCTCTTCCTCAAGGATATTTGCAATGGCCCTCCCGCCAGCCTCCGACTCAAGGCATCCATTCCTTCCGCATCCACAGAGCCTCCCTTTTTCCACCACTTTCATGTGCCCGAATTCTCCAGCCATTCCCAGGGCACCCCTGTAAATGTGGTTGTTGGCAAATATTCCACCACCTATCCCTGTGCTAAGTGAGAGGTAGATATAGTTTGAGAATTGCTTCCCCACCCCGAATATCTTCTCAGAGATGGCCACAGCGGTCGCATCATTTTCAACATAAACAGATTTCCCAAGGAGATCCTCCATTATGGAGGATATTGGAATCTCCTTTCCACCAAATAGATTCGGAGAGGCGTGAATCACGCCACTCTTTCCATCCACTGCACCTGCGAAAGCAATGGAAATGATCTCTGCAGGAGTTCCTGATCTCTCTTCTGCGATCCGTGTCATCCCTGCCAGGGTATCCACCAGATCCATGGGATCGCCCATGGCGGGAGTCCTTACACGGTCACGATAGAGAATTCTTCCATCCCTGGAAGAAAGAAAAAGGGATATTTTTGAACCACCCACATCAAAGCCTACGATCATTGGCCTTCTCCGTCTTTTTTCACAGTCAGGGTAAGATTCTTGATACCAATGACAACTATGGGATCTCCCTTTGAGATCTTTTCGTTATCATAGGCTATGGCTTTCCATCTTACTCCGTCAATGGATACCCATCCCTCTTTCTCAATGTCAGTGTCAGCTATACCATGAGTATGTATGAGAGATTCCCAGCCGGTGTTTGGCTTACCTATCTGCGATTTCACTATCCGGTGGAGATAATATGCAATAAACAGCCCAATGACTATTATGGCTATTCCATATACAACAAACTGGCCCGTTACAGGGGATGGAGAATAAGATCCTGCATAAGGCTGATAGGAAATATCATAGGTGGGGGACGCCAGAAGGAAAGTCCCGAATATATCCACTGAGATTCCTGAAAGAAGAGCAATGCCATGGGAAGTCTTGAATTCAAGAAGAATCAACCCTGAACCGATGATCAACAGCATTATTCCCACTATGGATGCATCTATTAACTGGGCTCCGAGAAGTCCAAGAATGATCAGGACCAGTCCAGTCACGGTGAGGAAAAGAGTCCTGTGGTAAAGATCAAGCAGGATGGCCAGCGACCCCATGGAGATCAGTATACCATCCACTATGGAATTGCTCAGGAAGCTGAGGAACTGATCATAAACAGACTCTGAAACAACATTCTGGTTATATGTGGAAAGATTGTTGTCAGCTAGAAATGCAGAAAAATTGTTGGCTATTCCATTGGAAATTCCCACGGAAAGTGCCTGCTGATAATTATAGGCAATGTCCTTGTATACCATTCCTGCAGCAGCAGTAACGTTTCTCCCATGTGTCTGGGCCAGGGAAGTCATCAATGCCTCCATTCCGTTGAGTGTATGATTTTCCTCCAGGCTTGTACCACCCACCACAATGGGTGTGGACGGGCCGATCTCAGAACCTGGCCCCATCCATATGCTCTGGGTGGCCATGGCTATGTATGAGCCAGCTGATGCTCCAAGGCCATCGGGAACAATATATGTGTACACCGGAATGCCCAGTGCCTCTGTCTGGTTTATGCTGGACACCATCTGGAGCATACAGCTCAACAAACCACCGGGAGTATTCATCTCTATGACCACGGCAGCCGTAGTGTTCTTGTTCAACCCGGAAAGAGCCCCGGTTACCATGCTTTCAGATCCTGGATCAATCTGCTCGTTAAGATTTATAACCAGCAGGTTCTTGTTTGTGGTCATGGATTTATAAGTTGCAATTGAAGAAGAATGTGGTTGGCTGTTTCCCCATATGGTCATTGTCAGAGCCCCAATCATAACCATGGCAATAAGCAGGATTGTGAATAAAGCGACCTTCCAGTTCATAAATGCAAATATGAAAATCGAATATATATAATTCTCATTTAGAGATCCACCCGGAACGCTGGAAAAAGGTTTTTATGCTTAGAGCATACCCATGAGATGAAAAATTTCTTCATTTCCGATATTGACAATATAACGCCGGGGAAAGAGGTTCATGTAAAAGGGTGGGCCCAGGATATCAGGCTCATGAAGAATATAGCATTCATAATTGTACGGGATTCCACCGGATTGGTGCAGGCCACTGTGAAAAGGGACTGCCCTGATTTTCATAAACTGGAAACATTGTCAAGGGAGAGCGTCGTTGAAATTACCGGTACAGTACCGGAAAAGGTGCAGAGCAACATAGGGAGGGAAATACTGGTAACCTCCGTTGAACTGATCAACATGGCTGAGGTGCCACTCCCCATTGGAATTACTGACAATGTCGAGACTGACATGGATACCAGATTCAACAGCAGGTTTTTAGATCTCAGGAAACCTGAAATTGGGAGGATATTTCAGGCTAAATCCGCAATACTATGGGGGATCAGGAATTTCCTCATGTCCCAGGGTTTTACTGAAGTGCAGACCCCAAAGACTGTTTCTGCTGCCACCGAGGGAGGGGCAGAGTTATTTCATGTGAAGTATTTTGAGAAAAATATTTTCCTGAACCAGAGTCCACAACTTTATAAGGAGATGCTTGTGGCCTCAGGCGTCGAGAGAGTGTTTGAAGTTGGGCCTGCATTCAGGGCTGAAGAACACAATACGCCAAGGCACCTCAATGAATTCACCTCCATTGATATTGAAATGGGATTTGCAGACCATCACGATGCCATGCACATGCTGGAAAATGCCATAGCCAAGGGAATTTCAAATTTCCTGGAAAATGTCAGGGATGCATCTTCATTTTCAGTGGTGAAAGAAAAACCCGTTACCCCTTTCCCAAGGGTTTCTTACCTGGAATGCATAAAAATCCTGAAGGGGGAGGGCTACCCAGCAGTCCATGGAGAGGATCTTAACAATGAGGCGCTCAAGATAATCGGGAAAAAGTTCGATGGATTCTATTTCATCACCGACTGGCCCACTTCAGTAAGGCCATTCTACACGGCCCTCCTGGACAATAATCCAGAGTATACCAAATCCTACGATCTGCAGTTCAGGGAAATTGAAATAACCTCAGGTGCACAGAGGGTTCACAACCCGGCAGAACTGAAAAGAAGGATTGAGGATAAGGGTCTGGACAGCGATGATTTTGAATTTTACCTGAGGACATTCAAGTACGGAATGCCACCGCATGCAGGATGGGGACTTGGGCTGGAAAGGCTTGTCCAGGTAATTCTGGGTCTTCCCAATATAAGGGAAGCTTCACTGTTTCCTAGAGACAGAAACAGGGTTTTTCCCTGAGTTTCTTTTTTCTTTTCCTTCCTCAAAAACGAGCCGGTCCATGTCTTCCACGTCGGATGCTCCCAACAGGTCCTCGATATCTTTTTTCTTAACCATATGCAAGACCAATTGTTAAAACAGAATGGGGAATAAAAATATTTTGTTTCTTGGAATCAATAAATAAATTTCTATATCTATTATCCCATGTATTTTGCGAAAAGCAGTACGAATACGAAGGCCACAATCATATAAACCATGTACCAGCGTATGGAACTGTTCATTATCCCCAAAGTGAAAAACTTTGCAATCTTTTTGTACATCCCTGTCACCCTTAAGGTGAATATCCAGAACACATCCGCCATGGCAATTCTCTGGCTCATGTGGCCGGTATCGGTCCTGAGAATTTTTCTTAGCATTAACCGGATGTTGTTGGAATATGCATAGGAATTGTACGGCTCAAAACTCTCCCTCCCGTTGTTCCATGTGGGCACAATCCTGCCTTTAGGCCTTCCAAACACTATAATCCAGACCAGGAAGAAGGAAACCAGTATGGACAACACATAATCGGGGGAAATAAGGCCGAAATCAGTGCTGGAGTACATGGACTGTATGGTGAAACCATTGAATACCAGAACTGAAGGTATGCCTCCAATAAGGTTACTGTAGATGAAGAAAGGTGATGCTGCAAAAAGGGCCACCAGTATTACCCCCATATAATAGACGGTACGTTTCTCCATGGGATCAATTCCATCTTTCATTTTACCCATGGAAGTGAATTTCAGCACCTTCATCATGGCTGCAGCGGCAAATCCCTCTCCCAATGCCATGGCTGAACCCGCAGCTATGGAAACGATGCCATAGAATCCGGGCTCCAGGGCACCCATGAAAAACATTTCAAGGATCATCCATGTGCCCAGGCCCCCTATGGTGGGAAAAAGTCCGGATAAAGATGCGGTCCCCATAAACATTCCAGCCTTCAGCATGGGATCACCACTGGATTCTGTTCCATGGAAAGATTCCATTCCAGATGCTCCAATTCCGGCAAAAATCAGTGATTTTGAAAGGGAATGTGAAAGGGCAAAGATCACAATGGTAGCCAGTGCGAATTCCATGAGTAATGGTGTGTCTGCAATCATGTAAAATCCAATGGCAGCCAGTATGGCACCATTGTTCTCCACAGTGCTGAAACCGGCCAGCATCTTGGGAGAATCTGAAACATATGCAAAAAGGGATGCAAAAATCACTGATATCACACCAATGGTGATCAGTATGATTCCAAATACAGGATTCAACGGGCTTAAGAACATCATCCGTACAATAAAATAGACTCCCATCAGTGTCATGGTTCCGCTCAATATGGCTGAGGCATTGGCAGGTGCATTCCCATGTGCAATCGGGAGCCATTCGCTTATCATGAATGGTACCATGCCCATCTTCACCAGTGCACCCAGTGTGAATAGAACCATTGGTATCATCGAAGTTGTGGATACAATGCTTATGGTACCGGTTAAGGAAAATGAAATGGCAGCACCTGCTATGATGAATATGGTACTGAGCTCTGAGAACCCCATGAATATAAAGGGAGGAGAAGAGTCCTTCCTGTTCAGGCCAATTATAGCATAGCTTGCCATGGACATCACCTCCCATCCTGAGATGAACTGGATGTATGTGGTGGAAACCAGTATTGTGGCCATTCCAAAAACGGTAAGGGAAAATAACGGGGCCAGCCATCTGCCATATTTTTTTCCGTATGAAATTGAGAATATGGAGGCAAATATCCACACCATGGAACTTATGGCAATGAAGGATGACAAATATGTGAAGCTTGTAAATGCAAAAATAAAAAAGATAATGGATGAAACTGCCAGAGAAATATATCCTGCTTTCCTGTGGAATATAGAAATAAGAATCGAAACTGCAAATGGCATAAGGAAATAATATCCAAGCATTTTTCACTCACCCCTTGCCTTCATGAGTGCTGAGAGTATAGTATATGGATTAGGTGGGCAGCCACCAATTACAACATCAGCGTTGAATTTATCAGTTACACCGGTTCCGATGATTCCACCTGATATCGCACAGGCCCCCATGGCTATGACCAGTTTTGGGCCTGGCATTGCTTCAAGAGCCCTCTCCAGTACCTTTCCCATCCCTTCTGTCCAAACTCCCATTATCACAATGGCGTCCGCATGCCTTGGTGTGTTGGTGAAGAATATCCCCAACCTGGTCATGTCGTATTGTGGCGCTGCTATATTGTGAAGCTCTACATTGCATGCACCGCAGGCACCAGAATCCAGTGGAAATAGATGGAATGACTTTTTGAAAGTCCTGTCATTCCCTGAAACTTTGTAAATTGCCGTGTCTCCATTTGGAGCATATTCGGGCAGGCATCGTCTGCAGAAGATGCATTTTTCAAAATTCCATTTACCGTCTTTTATGGCCTCCACTGGGCAATCCACATTTCCCTTTCCAACCAGGGCAGTGCTCCATGGAGCGATATCCAAAGGGGCCTTCTTCGGGAATTTTTCTGTCTTTATACCTTTAAATATTCCCTTGAGGAACCAGAAATTGATATTCATTCCAGTACCACCCCCAGCTCAGATATCCAAATTCCGTAACTTTCCCAGTTGAAGTGGAAATCAGTGAATATATTTCCCCTCATGGACTTGCGGAAATTCTCAAGATTTTTCACTGACGGGAATATATGGTCAATGGCTGAAATGATCCCGTCTTTTAATTCAATACCATAAAATATATCGCCTGCAGGGCTTTCAATCCTTGCCATTCCCTTCCCATTCACTGATCCTACCTGATTTTCTGACAATTCATCATTGGAAATTTTTACTTTTTTAATCAGATCTGATGACTGCCCTATCTCCATTGATCTTACCATAAATCTTCCAAAGGCATCGGATTCTTCTTTGATTACTGGCTTGAAATCCAGTTCACCATAAGGTAGATCAGGGGAATCCATTCTGGCATCATGCATTATTCCTGAAGCTCTCGCAGCGGGCCCGATGCTGTCACTTTCCATGTTTATTCCATTGTTCTGGAGCCTGTTTATGAAAAGTTTTGAAACAAGGAGGCTCCTGAAAATATCCCTGAATTCATCAGACACTTCGCCTATCTCTTCAGCAAGCGAGGATATTTCAAAAACTGTTCCACCCAATGAATTTGATCCGTAGAAATACCTGTGGCCTGAGTGTTTTCCAATGATCCTTGAAACCTTTTCCCTGAGTAATGACAACTGATTCACTGGAACCCCGAATCCTGCGGCCTGTGCCATTCTCTCCACCACCAGAAGATTGCTCCTGATTCTCTCGGATTCTATTTGCAATATCCTGTTTTTAAGCACGTTATCAGGTGGACTTACCCCCATTGCATCCTCCACTGCACTGAGGAAACAGATTGCGTGTGATGCAGCATGGAATCCGTTAATTCTTTCTATCCTGAGCAGTGCGTCTGCCGGTGTGAGGCCTGTTATGCCGATCTTTCTCATCCTCACATCATAATCCACATCCACATGATTGATGATCTCTCCTGGTGTGTAAAAATCAATTTCTGAGGATTCAAGCATGCCGGATGCGGGGCCGTAGGAAAACACGAATTCCTGCTCTGTTTTTCTGTGCGGTTCAGGTTCTTGCCTTTCCTCTTTCTTTCTATAGATTCCAGGATAGATATCATATCTTTCCGTGGATCCTATGAATCTTCCTTTCGGCTTTCCTTCCTTATAATAGCGCATTGAAGTAACCTCCAAGGAATACGATACCAAGCAATAGCGATATGACAGCACAGGCCAGGGCAATTGCTGGCATTTGCCAGCCTGATTCTTTGTGGTCAGAGGTTCCGTTGAATACCATGGAAGTCACGTTCTGGTTGATTCCTATGAATGCTGCCATAAGGAAGAACAGCACCAGTGCAAACTGGATCATGTTGACTGTTGCCAGTCTGTACAGGATTATGAATTCCCCGATGAATACACCAAAGGGAGGGGCCCCTGTCACTGCAAAGGATGACAGTAAGAGTGCAGTGGAAGTGTAAGGCATCCCTTTCCATATTCCCCTGACGTGATCCATGTCCTTGCTTCCGGTGGATTTCAGGATGTTTCCAGAAGAGAAGAAGGATGCTGATTTCGCAAAACTGTGTGTCACAAGCACCAGCAATGCCCCTGTGACACCTACTCCCCCTAATGCCAACCCCAGAAGGGCCACATTCATGTTTTCCATGGTGGAATAGGCAAACATTCTCTTGTACTTCCTCTGGTTGGCCAGGAATATGGAAGCGGCAGCGATGGAAATCACTGCAAACCATGTGTACAGTTGCGGATAGGGAGCTATCTGGTATATCCTGTAAAGGACGTAAAGGGCCACAGGTAGAAGTACACCTGAAAACATTGCACTTACCGGAGGGGGTGCCTCGCTGTGTGCATCCGGAAGCCAGGTATGCACAGGAAAAACTCCGGTCTTGGTTCCAAATCCCACCAGAGCAATGGAAACTATGACCCTGATTATGAGGCCCCCCTGAGAACCTGAATGAATGACGTCATAGACATTCAGTGTGTGGAAGTTGTAATAGATCAGTATAATTGAGATAAAAGCAAAAGTGACTCCAGCGGATACCAGAATAATGTATCTCCATGCAGCTTCCAGGGAAATATCATTTTTCTCTGCTATTATCAGAAGTGCAGAACTGATGGTTGTGGCCTCTATTCCCACCCACATGAAGCCATAGTTGTTCATCAGCAGAGAAAAGAGCATGGATGCAGTAAAAAGGTTCATGAGGACGAAGTACATTTCTTCTGAAATTCCCCTGGATTCTATGTCTTTCATGTAATATATGGAGTAAAAAACGGAAACTGTGTAGATGGATGATACCATCATGAGGAAAATCCACTCAGTGAAATCCACATAAAATATCCCATGGAAAGGCATCTGGAAATACAGCAGCGTGGAAAGTGCCATTTCAATAAATCCTGAGATCAGGCTGACAGACTTTACATTCCACCTGAAGAAAAGTGAGGCAATTATGGGTGTTGCAATTATAATAAAAGGAATTATGTGCATTTTATCACCCCCTCAGCTCCTCCATGGGTTCATGTGAGAATTTCTCCATGACCACAATGGATGATATGACCACCAGTGCGAGAACATCCAGAAACACGCTTGTCTCAATAATAAGGGGAACAGGGATGATGAATAATGCAAAGAGAACCAGTGCATTCTCTTCTTCCACGTAACCCATGATCTGCGAAAATGTTGTGTTCCTGGAACCAATCAGAAACAGGCCCTGGAAGAATATTGCCAAAGGAAATACAATAATGGTGCTTCCTGCAATTCCACCTGAAATGCTGAAGTGAATCCCCGAGAACACCAGTGAAAAAACGATAAATGTGGCCAGTATGATGAAAACAAGATCCATGATGATGTGAGATGCAACACCTATCCCTTTTTCGTAAACGTAGGACTCATTGCCTGGAATGCGTCTTTCCAATAAGGCAGTAACAAGATATCCCCTCAGTACAAGAACCAGGATTCCAAGAATGACCAGATCTGGTGAGGATTCCAGATAGGCCAGAATGAACACTATTCCTGCTATGATGATTGACTGAATCAGCTGGCCCCTGATCATGGAACGGATAAATTCCTGGGCCTGGATATAGAATCCTGCCACAGTGGCCATGGCCGCTGCAAGGAATATTACGTTTTCAAACGGATTCATCCAACCACCACACCAAATATCAGGAAAAGAATCGAGAATGCAAATGCAGTGGCAAGATAATCCTGAATTCTGAATAGCCTCATCTTTGCAAGGCTTGTTTCAATAACCAGCACTATGAAAATCAACAGCATCCATTTCAGGAACATAATGGGAATGTCCAGAATGTACCATGGGAATGAAGATTGCAGGAACCACGGAAACAGGAATACGTTGAGAAGGATCGATCCCAGTATGTACTGCTTTATGTGGGATGACCACCTGTTTATGGCAAGAAGCTTACCACTGTATTCATAATTCATACCCTCCTCAATCATCCCCATTTCCATGAGGCCTGAACTTTCCAGCGGCAGCTTACCTGTTTCATAGAAAAAGAGCATCAGGAAGGCCAGTGTGGCGAAAATATGCTCCAGGGAAATTCCCTGTATTGGATTTGATGAAAGGAAACTGTTGGTTACATACGGGTTGTTTGTACCGGTTATGAGGGATACTGCAAAAAACACAGTGATCAGTGTGCCTTCTGAGAGAAAATTAAATGAAAGTGCCCTTACCGCACCCATTGTCATGAAGTTGCTTCCTGATTCAAGGGCAGCGGCCAGTTTTATGAATGCTGCAAGGGAAAACAGAATTGCCCCACCAAGGAAATCTGCACTGGCAGTGAAGAAGATGGGGACAGGAACAAGGATGGGGACTATCAGTGAAATCAATGAATAAATCCCCATTATGGCATAGGGCCCATATCTGAAGATTGTGCCTGAATTATTCGGGAAGACAGTTTCTTTGTGGAGTAGTTTCCATATATCCCGATACGGCTGGAAAATGCTCGGTCCTTTCCTGGATTCAACCATGGATTTCAGTCTTGTGAGAATTCCGGAAAATAATGGTGCAGCAAGTAAAACAAATAAAAATTGCGTTAGCGTCATCAAGAGGGTTTCCAGATATTGATCCATAACATTCACCATAGCACCTATCATACGACAGGCGTTATCAGCTCATTCCGTTGAGCAGTTCAGCCCCTCAATGAAAGGCTCGGGGAACGTCATCCCTCAACAACGTAATTCACTGTATCTCTTAAATTTTTGCTTCCAGGTGACCAGTCTTCGTTTCATAAATCACAACTTTTTGATTCAAGATGAATGTGTAAAATCAGGGAAGTTTTGCCTTGAATATAGGCTGGTCACGAATCATAGATATATTTTTAAACTGCCTATTTATTACCACGGGATTTCATGGGAAGTATTAGATCACAATATGTGAAAAAGATTGCCATTGATCTGGTAAACACAAACCCAGATACATTTACTGACAATTTCCATTATAACAGGAAGTTACTGGTCGGAGTTATTGACGGTGCATCCAAGAGGGACCTTAACCTGATAACAGGATATACCACCAGGTATGTTATTAAAAAGAGGAACAGGGCTGCCAAAGAAGCAGAATTCACTGGCCAGACCGTAGAGTAAAAACTATTTTTCCAGTAAATCTTTTGTTTAGTCCGGTGGAACTACTGTAACCGGAACTTTTGACAATTTTATTAATTCTGAACTGACTGAACCGAGGATGAACTTGCTTATTCCTGAGAGTTTTCTCGATCCAGTAATTATATGATCGACCTTTAGTTCCTCACATTTTGGAATGATCTTTGAGGCGACATCATCACCTGTTCCCTCAATGATGACATAGGTATATTTCACACCTGCAGGTTTTAGTATCTCTTCAGCAAAGGATTTTACCTTCTCACCATACTGCTCCTGATCTGAAACCACAGTCTCAGAAAATATACCGTCTGCGCCAGTCAAAGCCCTTACCAGGGTTGGATTGACATGAATGATCACATATTCTGTGCACAGAGTCTGGAGTGTTAGAGCAAATTTCAAGGCTTTCACAGCACTTGGTGAATTGTCAAACGCAATGGCAATTCTCATCTTAGTATTATGAGTACTTCGTATAAAAAAATTCTCTTTGTTATATACTTATTTCCCAAACCAGGTTTTCTTTTCCATTTCTTCCTTCAGTTTTGCGATTAAGTCTTTCTGGGATGAGCTTAATTTTTTTGGAACTCTTACATTAATCCTGACGTTTATATCCCCATTTCCTGTTCCACGTAATTTTGGAAATCCCATTCCCCTTATTTTTACTATTTCATTGGGTTGTGTTCCCGGTGGTATATTGAAACTGATTATTTTTCCAAAAAGGGTAATCTGTTCTTCAGAACCAAGCGCTGCTTCAGGAAAATCGATTTCTTTCTCAAGAATAATCTCGTCACCGACTCTTTCCACACCTCTTTCCGGCCTTACCCTGATGAAAATGTAAAGATCTCCGACCCTTCCATTCTCCATGTCTCCAATGCCCTTGACTAACATCCTTGATCCATCTGCAACTCCGGGCCTGATATCGATGTTGCGCTTTTCAACCACGGATTTCTTTCCAGAGCCATGACAGACTGAGCATCTGCGATCACCCTCAAAACCTGTACCGCTACAGGTTCTGCATGTAATTGTGTTGATGAGTCTGAATGGGCCGTTCTGCTGCATAATCCTTTCCTGTCCGGATCCGTTACAAGCCCTGCATCTCTTTACGTTTCCCTCGAATCCTTTTCCTTTGCAGTTATCGCAATCTACGCTCCTGCGATATTTTATCTCTTTTTTTGTGCCGGTATAGGATTCCGCCATGGATATGGAAATTTCCACTGATAGATCCAGCTGTATTTCTCTTCTTCCGGATGTGGCCCCGCCAAAAGGAGAACCTCCTCCAAATCCTCTGAAAAGATCATCAAAAACATCTGAAAAGTCTGAGAAGTGGGAGAAATTCTGCCAGTTGAAACCCGTGTTCTGGCCATCTCCAAAATCTACCGATCCGGTCTGGTCATACATCCTCCTCTTGTTTTCGTCAGAGAGGACTTCGTATGCTTCACCAATTTCCTTGAATTTCTCCTCAGCAGCCTGGCGTTTGTCCGGATTTACATCCGGGTGCCATTGCTTTGCAAGAGTCTTGAATGCCTTTTTTATTTCTTCCTGAGATGCTGTTTTTTCTACACCCAGAATGGAGTAATAGTCCTTTCCCACTGGCCTCTACCCCTACTGGGTTTCCGATGAATCCCCGGCGGTCTCATCTGATTCGGGCTCAGATGCAGTATCTCCAGGGTTCTCTTCTTCACTGGTTTCTGATGAGGATTCTCCGGGATTTTCAGATGTTCCTTCCGGATTTTGTGAATACAGGTTAGATCCAATCTTCTGTATCATTTCCCCGAGT
The DNA here is from genome assembly GCA_021816745.1 of Thermoplasmata archaeon. Classification (GTDB taxonomy): domain Archaea; phylum Thermoplasmatota; class Thermoplasmata; order Thermoplasmatales; family Thermoplasmataceae; genus Cuniculiplasma. Next base: position 17,832 of record JAKAWY010000009.1, on the reverse strand, counting down.
TCTTTTGTATAGTTGTCCACATCTTCCTCTTTAAGATCTTTTATGGCATCCCTGAGTTTCGAAATCAGAGTCCTGGCTTCTTCAAGATCTGCCTTGTCAATCTTTTCGCTGTTCTCATTGAGTGTTTTTTCAGCAGTATATGCAAGATTCTCAGCCATGTTCATCTTTTCGATCTGTTCCTTCTTCTTCTTGTCCTCCTCTGAGAATTGTTCTGCCTCCTTCTTCATTTTTTCAATCTGCTCATCGGTAAGTTTAGTCCTGGCCTCAATGGATATCTTCTGCTCCTTATTTGTGGCCTTGTCCTTGGCGCTCACTGTGAGGATACCATTTGAGTCAATATCGAAGGTTACCTCAATCTGTGGTATTCCCCTGGGTGCAGGTGGAATCCCCTCAAGGTTGAACTGTCCCAGTGAAACATTGTCCTTTGCAATGGTTCTTTCACCCTGGACTATGTGTATTGGCACTACTGTCTGCATATCTGCAGCAGTGGAGAACAGTTTTGATTTCCTTACCGGAATGGCCGTATTTGCATTTATCAGTGGAGTGGTTATCCCACCCAGTGTCTCAATCCCAAGTGTCAGAGGGGTAACATCCACCAGGACAATATCCTTGATATCGCCTGAAAGTACTGCACCCTGAAGGGCTGCACCAGTTGCCACACACTCCATGGGATCTACTCCACCTTCAACCTTCTTCCCGAAGAAATCCTCAACAAATTTCCTGACGTAGGGGATCCTGGTAGGCCCTCCTACCAGAATTATCTTTTCAATTTCAGCTTTTGAAAGTTTAGCCTCGCTTATGGCATTTTCCAGCGGTTGCTTGGATCTTCCCACTATGGGAGAGATCAGGTCCTCGAATTTTGATCTGGAAAGTGTCAGCTGGACATGCTTTGGCTCATTTTTGACCACCGTGATATAGGGCAGGTTAATCTCCGTTTCCAGTGTGGATGAGAGTTCAATTTTTGCCTTTTCAGCGGCATCCTTCAGCCTGATATATGCCTTCTGATCCTTTGAAAGATCCACATTCTCCTTCTTCTTGAAATCATCCACTATGTATTTTATCACAGCTTCGTCCATGTCAGTTCCACCAAGTTTGGTGTCACCTGACGTTGACCTGACTTCAAATAGACCGTTGTCGAATTCCATAACAGTGACATCAAGTGTTCCTCCTCCAAGATCATAAACCAGTATTTTCATGGACTGGTTCTGCTTGTCTATTCCATAGGCAAGTGATGCTGCTGTGGGTTCGTTGATAATTCTTCTTACATTTAGACCTGCTATAGTTCCTGCATCCTTGGTTGCCTGCCTCTGGTTGTCATCAAAATAGGCAGGTACCGTTATGACTGCGTCGGATACCGTTTCCCCGAGGAAATTCTCAGTATCTCTCTTGATCTTCTGGAGAATAAAGGCAGATATCTGTTGAGGAGTGTATTCCTTGCCGTATGCCTTAAACTTGAAGTCTGTACCCATCTTCCTTTTTGCTGCGATAATAGTTCCTTCTGGATTCAGTAAAGCCTGCCTCCTGGCTGGCTCACCAACCAGCAGTTGCCCATCTTTGGTAAAGGCCACATAGCTTGGGAAAGATTTCCCGCCAACCGATACACCCTCAGCACTGGGTATGATAGTCGGTTTTCCAGATATGATTACAGCAGCTGCCGAATTACTTGTTCCAAGATCAATTCCAATTATTTTTCCCATTTTATTCACCTCTTTTTTCTACAATAACTTTTGCGGTTCTTATGACCTCACCATTGAGTGTGTAGCCCTTCTGCACTTCATGCACAATGACATTGTCGTTCTCACCATCTACAGTCCCTACAACTTCATGAACATTCAGGTCTATTTTCTTTCCCACTGTTTCTATTTCCTTCAACCCAAAGGGTGAAAGGGAGGAAAGAAGTATCTTCCTGAGGTTTTGAAGCATTTCTACATCTTTTCCAGAGGAGATTCCAGAATCCAGAGAATCCAGAAGCGGGAAAATTCCCTTGATTATGTCCATTCCTGCTGTTTTCTTCTGATTTTCGAAATCTCTGGTCATGATTTTAGTGTAGTTCTGCAGTTCAGCAAGAGATCTTAGAAGAGCACCATTCCTGTCTTTCAACTCTTCAACGTTATCTCCATCAATCTGTACCTTTAGGGTGGACATTTTATTTCTACTCCTTGCGGCTTTGATAGAGTACTGTATTGGATCGAGCAAGATTTTTGCCTGATCCGGTACGTAGGCCATGCGTGGTAAATATGTTCTTCATTATAAAGTTTTTCTAATTGCATACAACAAAAAGAGTGTTTTTCTTGAACGTAATGGTCGATCAATGAATGGAATTCACTGCCCATCTCCATTCTTCCTTGGTTATGTAGAATTTTTTAATTCCGATGAAAAATTTATCAGGATTTTTTTCTAAAAATTTATGTAAAAATAACAGTTTTCTTGCTACCTGCCACTTGGAATCAGATCTGCCATTAATCTGGATTAATCCCTGGCTTAACCTGATCTGCATCTGCATTAGCACTTCCATCATGGATATGGTTCTTATGGCGATTTCAGCACTGTTATGTTTTTGCATCATATTTCTGATTGTCTTGGAGTTAAAGTAGTTGCTTTTCATTCCCATGTTTGATTTTTCAATGGCCAGACTGCCATACATGAATAAAATGTCTTCCATGCTCAAATTTCCGCTGATAAAGTTAAGTTTAATTTCCTCGGTAAAGTTATCATACACTTTCTTGGACCATGGATGAACCTCAATATATCTTGAAAATTTTGAAGCCCATCGTACCATCTTATCCCGATCTTTACTTTTTGATTCCCTTTCCGGAGTAACTACTTTCTTTTTCCCCTCATCATTTTTCCGCAATTTTTCATAATGATTCTGCGAGGAAAACCCCCTGACCGACTGAAGCTTAATGTTGTAAGCATTCCTGTTGTCAGGATCTCTCAAAGTTTCGTACGCCTCATTAATCTGCCTAGCCATTATTTCAGATAAATTTCTGTCTTGTAAGTTAACGTCAGGATGCCATCTTTTTATCATCTTATAATAAGCTTTTTTAATCTCGTCTTCCTTCGCGTTAATGGGAATTTCAAGAATCTTATAATAATCAATCATCCTATAGAAAAGAAATACCTTACAATAAAATAACACTTTTGAAATCGAGGCTTGAAACCTCAACTTGGAAAATATAACTTAAACCAGTAAGTGGTTAAATTATCACAGATAACAAATAACATTTCTTATTATCTGGAATTCAATCATATTTATGAAAGATTATTGATTTGAGAAAGTACAGTAAAAACGGTACCTAGCGAAATTTTTAACTATTTTAAATAATTAATAATAGTAGTCAGAAAAAAATTAATGATGCTACTTATTAGCATGCAATAAAATTGAATGTATGCTATTTGTCAGACAATTCCTATGTTAAAGAGTTATTAATTTTTCCGCAATTTTGGTATTATTTAACATATTCGATATTTTCAAAAAAAATCATTTTGTTTTAAATTCTTATAACTTTTAAAAATAATGTCATTTATATAATATAATAATTAGTCATTTTTTCACTTTAATTTTTTCAATATTTGACAGTTTTTATAGGATATTTCATGCAGTTTCAGTAACATTATTATAATAAATCCATATATCATCGTACCTTAAAATGAGGTGGATAAAATATACGACCTTTCTGTAATTCTTCCAACATACAATGAAGTAGAGAACCTTCCCATCATTATCCATAGGATTGAAGAAATGGATCTTAACTGTCAGATTGTGGTTGTAGATGACAACAGTAAGGATAAAACTGCAGATGCTGCTGATAGACTCAATGAGAAATACGGGAATATCGTAGTTGTAAGAAGACCCGGCAAAAACGGAATCGCCACTGCAGTCAGGGATGGGTTGTTAAACTCTCAAAGTAAATATGTTATAGTAATGGACAGCGATCTTCAGCATCCTCCTGAAGTTATTCCCAGAATTTTAAGACAGCTTGAAAATGGAAAAGACCTCGTTATTGCTTCCAGATATGTTCGTGGGGGTTCGGCTGAATTTAATGTTCTCAGGAAAACCATATCAAAAATGGCCACTTTTCTTGCCCATATGAATATTCAGAAAACAGATAACATTAAAGATCCAATGTCAGGTTTCTTTGGATTCAGGAGAGATAAAGTTTTACCAGAAAGCATTGTCTCAAATGGTTATAAAATACTGCTTGAATTATTGGTTGCTACCGATTTCAGGAATATTGGAGAAGTTCCTTACAGATTCATAAAGAGGAAAAGAGGGAAAAGCAAGTTAGGGATGGGAGAATTTTTAAAATATATAAAACTTGTATTACGCCTTTCTGACTACCAGATGATTAAATTCATGGCTGTTGGATTGACCGGTGCACTCTTAAATCTTCTCATAATGAATTTATCCTTTGGATACTTCAAACAACCACTGATTTTTGCAGGGTTGTTGGCACTGGAGGGTTCAATTGTATCAAATTTCCTCCTGAACAATTACTGGACGTACAGGAAAAGACTGGCAAAAAGCACCGTTTTCAGAAGATATCTGAAATATAATTTCATGTCCAGCCTTGGTTTGGGAATCAACATTTCAATACTCCTATTGTTAACTCACTTTGGCATGAATTACATGCTTGCTGATTTTATAGGAATAATCGGATCATTCACTACGAACTTTGGTGGGAGCCAGGGTGTCGTTTGGCACCTATAGTCCACTTATATTTTTATCTTAATTATTCATACCCATTCTAGATATGGGTCAGTTAAAATTTGAGATCGGGAAGCTCAAGTATTTCTTATTGGGCATTATTTTCACCATTCTTCCTTTAGAGACAATATTTTTTGTTAGTTATCTGAACTTTTACGAGATAGTAAATGGCTGGATTTTGTTTGTCATTGGATTGATATGTATCTTATATTTTCTCACATACATTGAACTCCCAAAATTTATTAAATTTGTTTCACTGGCCGGGTTATTTTTCATTACCATCCAATTTTTTATCGTTATTGCCAGCGTCTTTGGAAATGCAACCACTGACGAAATTATCATTGAAACTTATGCAGCTAAAATTTTCATACAGGGTCAGGATCCATATATAAATTCCAACATGGTAGGAGTTTTCAAGTTCATTACTCCAATTTACGGTACGCCTATGTTGAACGGAAATAGTGTATATTTCCTCCTTTATCCTGGAATGTCCGTACTGGCATTCATCCCCTTTGTATACCTTAATCTTCCTGACTATGCATCATTGTATTTCTTCTCTATTCTCCTGATCGGGTTCACCATATTATATCTGAAAAAGAAGGGATTGAGCGATTCAATACCTTACCTTTCAATAATACTGGCTATTGATATATCGTTCATTGGACTTTCCATTAACGGGTCTACAGATGTCATCTGGATATTCTTCATGGCACTATCATACATGTACCGGGACAAAAGTAAACTGTCTGGTGCAATGTTTGGCCTTTCTATTTCAGCAAAGCAAATTCCAGTCCTGATTTTTCCGTATTTCCTTTATCTTATTTACAAAGAAAAAAATAATTCCATCAAAGAAGTGATTTATTTTACTATTTTTGGAATTTTTACCTTCTTCCTGACTAATTTACCATTCATAATAATGCAACCACATGACTGGATCAGGAACATTATTGAAGCTGAATTCCAGCCTGTGATTGGCATTGGAGTGGGTTTCTCAGAACTCTCATTTGCTGGTGCAGCAAATGTACCATCGGCAGTATTCACTGTACTCTTTATAACCGCTACTTTTGTTTTCCTTCTGTTCTACATAAGATTCTATGACCGTTTAAAATATGCGTTATTCGTTTTTCCAGCCATCGTTTTCCTTTTCAATTACAGACTTTTAGCCACATACATTCTGGACTGGCTCATTCTGGATCTTCTTGCTTTTGCTGATTTCTTCAATGCGAAAGAATTAAAGGTGCCATTGGAAAACCCAGAAGATAAAACCTCTGTCACAATTAACTCACCTGATTTTCACAACATAAAACCCCTAATCATGAAAAATCTTTCATTTTTTCTCGTACTGGCAATTATACTGGCGGGAGGGGCATCTGTGGCAATTTATGAAGATACCAAATACAATGGATCCGATATTTTTGTCATAAATTCCATTAACAATGTATCAAATCCGGTTGGAACCATAGGTTATGTTACATCCATCAACCTTTCCATAACTTATAATCCAGCTCAGGGAATGAATCAGACTTCCCCTGTATATTTCAGGATCATTCCATCTACCCCGACAAATGGAGTCATGAATGGGCTCATTTGGAAATCAACCCGGAATCTCAATATCGGGATTAATAATATTACAATCCTTCCAACTCTTTCCATCTACTTCCTTCAGGATGGGACCAATTTCAACATTCGTGCTTATTATATTGTACAAAGTCTTTATTTCAGCAGCGGAGCAGTAAGTGCTGGCAATCTGATTAAATTCCCGAACTTCAATATGCAATATCCCTCTTATGAACAAGGCAACCCATATCCATCCTGGTACCTGAGTCAGAATACAGGTTTTAACTACATCCAGACAGATGGATTTAATGTTACAGGGGATGGGGGTACATTAAGCATAGAAAAAACTCAGGGACCGGACTCTTCCTTATTCCTTTACAATCCCAAGATAAATCTTACATATCTTTCATCCAACCATTTAACTCTTAGTTTTTCCGGTAGTTACAATGGAACAGGAACAGATCTGGTTTTAGCCAACGGTACAGTGACTCCCTTACTGATGGTGGGAATTCAGATTTCTTTCAATAATTCTTATTCAGTATATATCGGATTTAACAGCACGATTAAATCTCCGCAGTATGATTCCACAGGAAATGCAATTTATATTCTCACCAGTAATTTCACGGTTAACTTCAATCAAATCTTGAACCTGAGTTTGCCTCATATTCCAAATTTCAAAAACCAGTATGCAAGTTTCTCTTACATGTTAAAATCCAAAAACCCCCTCAGTTACACCTTCTCGTTTTATAATATAGAACTTTCATGATCCTTCTTTCTTGCTGTGCAATGATGAATCCGTAATCCAAATGGCCTCTTCAACTCCATGCAATCCGGGCAGAATGAAATAAAAAACTTCCTGCAGACTGCCATAATGATTGAAATCATTACAAGAACAACCGCCAGATACATAAAAAGATCGGATTTTACCAGATTGGGCGAATAGATCCCTGCATAAATTACCATATTTGATGCATTTATCCAAATTTCAATTTTTTTATCAATTCGCCCAGAGTTAAGAAAAATCGTATAATTACCATATGGAAGTGTAATTGTGTAATTTCCTTCAGCATGAATAATCGATATATCATCGACGCTTAAATTGTATTTAATGCTGGAAGTGCATATAATTGTAAAATTACCCATGAGGTGGGTATAATTTAAGCTGGTATTTCCAGGAAAGATCTTCAGAAGCTTATCCCCTGGAATAAAATATCCTGTGGAATATGGCGTTATACAGGCAAAACCTTCTGTGGAATTGATTTCAATGCAGTTCCCATAGCTTGAATATGTGGAACCATCGAATCCAACCGTCCATTTTTTTCCTGGCGTTATACCATTTTCCCATAGTCGATAACTGTAAAAATATGGGCTTAAAGGAACAAAATTGCTTAAGTTCATTTCCTGAACGAAGTATGAGTTGTTAAACATGACAGTGGAATTGATGAAAATAATGGAATTGCTCAAGTCAGGAATTCGGCTGATATTAAAGAGAAATGAGGCATTTTTTTCCTCTGGGAGCTTTCCTCTGCTGAAGTTTCCTATGTATGTTCTTCCTGAATATTCTATTGAATATTTCACATTAATATCTGTGGAGTTTCCTCCAATAGATTCCATATTCATGATGATACTAAAATTCCCTTCGATGTTTTTTGTGAAGGTGCTCATTTTTATGAATGAAGCATTCTTGAGCGTTATGTTCTCCGTGGGAAAAGCGGACTGAAATAAACTGCCAGTTGATAACGAGATATAATTCGTTTTTCCATATAAGTTGAATTTGAAAATATTGTATTCATAAGAGCTGGAATTATTTTCAAACAGTACCAGTACCGACCCTGAGTTAATACCACCCAAAGTAAACTTCCCTAAGTATTTATTTGCAGATTTAAGCGTGGATGAATAGTTATTGCCGATCCCTGAGAAACCCAGGTTTTCATCACGGAAATACTTTGAATTGGCTATCGATTCAATTAACGGTGATTTCCATACTTCCACGGTACTGTTTTTCCAGGTCATGATGGGAGAAAGATTTCCTGTGCTGGAAGTTGAAACTCCCTGAAACCCTGAATCCATTAATATGATTTTTGATTCGTTTTCAAGCAATAGGCCCGTCCTGGAGGAATTTATAAAACCATTAATTTCCCAATTGCCTGAGTTTCCACTGAAGGTTGAATTTTCTGCTAATATTCTACTATGTGAAAAAAGCATGAAGTTGTGTCTTAACCCGGAGATATTCAATGAACTGTTGGAGAAAAAGGTAAATTTGCTACTCCATAAAGTAAGTTCTGATTGATTATCCATTGTATAATTGACCTGAATCTTTTCTCCTTCGGTGAAACCACCATCGTACCATGGAGCGGGAAGACTCGTATTGAGTAAATAAATCCCGGCTGTATTATTCAGGAAAATTGATTCGTTGAACTTAAATCTGTTTCCCATGGAGAAATTGAGCAGTAGAAGAGAGCTACCAGGATTCTTGGTATAATTCATACACGTCTGAACCATGGTAATTGGCATCACCGGAAGTGCTGAACCAGAGTAGGTGTAGGGAAAAAATCTGGAGCTGCTTATGGGTTGGCCATTCTGATGAATGGATGAAATGTAAAATTCCTTTTTGTCCTGGAGCGGATGAACTACCCTAAAAGTTGAATTGACAGATTCAAATGAATCGTTTGAAAATTTTGTAAAAATAGTACCCTTGAGAGATGAGTAATAAAAGTGTATGCTGGAATTGAACATAGTCATAGTTCCATTATAATGCAAATAAGAATCTGATATGGTCAGGCTAAGGCCAGAGTATAAATTACATACTGAAAGATTACCGGATATACTGGATATATTCTCATGAGAGATGCTTGCGTTTGATGCAAAAATAAAATGGTGTAACTCCATTCCTGTAAAAATCAGGTTGTAGTGGCATAATATCTGCAGATTTGAATTATTAATTGTCAGGTTTCCCGGGATGTATAAAGTCGGATTTCCACTTTCCACCTGGATAAATCCCTGAGAAAGTATATTTGTAGTCGGATGGTGTACAAGAGGTGCAGAAGGAATTATCAGAAGAGACAGCACCAGTACAAGGAAATGTTTCACATATCCGCATTAAAGCATCATGAATAACTGAACGATAAATGCTATATTTGCACTGTTCTTAAGAATCTGTGAAGGAACGCATGGTATTCCTGACTTTTTTCCAGATGTCACTTTTTTCCATGAGGTACTTGTTCTCATCTTCGGTTATGGAGATCCTGAGTGGCTTGTTGAAGCTGTCAAACCGTTTATATTCCTTCAAAATCACTGATTCGAACATGGATTCCATGAAGATCACGTAACTGTTCTTGTACACTTTTCCAACCTTGGGATTCTTCATTCTGGAGTAAAGGAAAGCACTGATGGAAATCAGCCTGTCTGAGAATTTCATCTCCCCGCTCCCGCTATTGAAGAGGAATAGATCCTTAAATCCGTAATTACATCCCACGATCAGGTCCCTGGTCATGGAAACCTTCCTGGATCTGTTCACGTTCTTGTACTCTGGCCTTGAATGAAGCTGTTTTGGTTTGTAAGTGAGGAATCTGTTCATGCTGGCCCTTCCCTCAGTGGGGTAGAACAAAATTCCATAGGAAGTGGATATCCTGGCAAAGAGGTTTATGTCCTCAGATAAGCTCAAATCGTTCCATCCACCCAGTTCCTCAAGGATATCTCTTGGCATTACCACGATATCTGAGAAAAGCATACGTTTTTCCTTTCTCCTTACAAAAGAATAAAGGAGATCTGAAAAGGCGATGTCATATTCTTTCTCTGGATCGAACATAACCACGTAGTCTGTCTTGTTTTGCTGGAATGCCAGATTCTTAAGTGCTCCCCTGGAAATCCTGGAATTCTGGATAACCCTGATTTCCTTTAGTCTGTGCATCACTCCGTCCATGGCTGCTTCTGTGATGGGAAAATGGCTGTTGTTCAGGATTGTTATGTAAAATGTGAGGCCTGTTTCCTCGGCTATATCCACGATACTTCTCAGAGAATCCTCCAGTAATGTATCCTTTCCATTAAAAAGGCAGATAAAATGTAAACTGACATTGAATTTGTTTGCTCTGCGCAATTCATAAGTCTTAACCTGTTGAGTGGAAGTTTCTGCCAACATGTACGTAATTAGTGGGTGAAATTAAAGTTTATGAAAATTTATCATTGGAGATCAGAAAATAGATTCCTATAAAAACCATAATCCAATGCTGTATCATGCAACTATACCAGAGAGGCATAAAATGTTCTGGTTCACTATTCTCGTTATTGCCCATTGTTCATAGATCACTGACAAATATGAAAGGTGGTGAACATGCCTTTGGATGCTAAAACAGTCTACCCGCTCTCCACCTCAAGGTTTCTAAGATCATTTGTATTCACCATCCTTGCAGTCTCTTCCCCATTTTTTCTAAAGTCACTGGGAATGAATCCTCTCTATTCCGGACTGATTTTGGCTTTGAGCGGAGTCTCATCCACTGCATTCGTTTACGTTTTTCCCGGATTGAAAATCAGCATGAGGAAAATTCTGCTGATATTGTGGGTTCTTTTCTTCTTATCCCTGGCAATTCTTCTAATCCGGGAATCTCTGGCAACCTTCATCATTGCATTGCTTGTGGGAGGAATTCCACTTTCAGGAAAAGATATGTCTCCAAACCAGGCCCTGGAACAGTATAGTGTGGGCAAGAGTGCCACAGACCAGAGAAGCAGAAACACATCCTATGGATTTTATAATTTCCTCTCGTATGCTGGAAGTACCCTTGCAGCACTGATCCTTTTCCTGTTTTCTGGAATGAGTTTCCTTCAGATATTTCAATTGAGTTTTGTATTTGCCATTGTATCCGGAATTCCTTACATGATAGCCCCATTGCCAGAATATACCAGGAAAATCGGCCACGGTGAAATTAGTAAAGAAACCCGTAAACTCAGGAATGAGCTGATCTCACTGTTCGCAGTGGATTCCTTTGCAGGTGGACTGGTAAATGCATCCATGCTTTCTCTGTGGTTCCTTACGGTTTATTCCACCAATCTGGGAGAAACCGGATTCATATTTGTTGTTGTGAACATTCTTTCCGCCATGTCTGTACTGATTTCTGGAAGAATATCCTCTACTTTGGGGATGGTGCGTACCATGGTCTATACCCATCTGATCAGCAATGCATTCCTGATACTCATGGCAGTTGTGCACAGCCTGATTTTCAGTGAATCAATGTTATTTTTAAGGCAGGCTACCAGCCAGATGGATGTTCCTCCAAGAGACAGCTTCATCAACACAATCATACCGGAGGATGAACGCATATCCACAAACTCCCAGTTCATAGCTGCACGTAATGTATCCATAATTCCAGCACCAGCTATGGGAGGAGCCATGTTTTCCATCTTTCAGAGTGGAATCCCCATGGTTGCAGGTGGCCTGAAAGCAGCATATGACCTGGTATTCTTCGCAAGATTCAAGCAATACAAACAATAACTGCATTGAGAGCAATGGGAATCAAATGGCATAAACATAATAATTAAATAAGTGAAAATTATTTCACTTTTATGAAAAAGTTTTCATGGAATAAAACTACCAAGATTATCTCGGTAGCTATTATAGCAATCGTGATCGTATCAGGCCTCTTTATTTACGAGGCAAACCAGCCACCAAGCCAGGGAAAAGTCATTACTGTTTCATCCAATGTGAATGGCATCTCATTGCACAGAATCGTTTCACTTGATCCAGCTGCCACTGCAACACTTTATGCACTGGGATCCTACAAATACCTAGTTGGCGGAAATTCCTGCGATTCATACCCTCCTAACGAAACTTTAACCAATGTATCGGATTATCCTACAATGAGCATCCAGGAAATTGTCAATTTATCGCCTGATGCAGTTATATCTTTTAGTGATTATAACCAGTCGCAGATCTCTCAACTTACCTCACTTGGAATCGACTACATATTCCTTAGCTCAGGAACCGGTTCCGGCATGTCCTTAATAGAGAAACAGACCACACTTCTTGGCGAACTTACGGGAAATTCTGAAAATGCCTCTCTTATCAACCAGTGGATGAACACATCGCTCCAGGACTTTAATAACACAAATGTTTCGACGAATTACAGCATGTTCTATGCTTTATCCCCTGGTTCCCATGGTACCTGGACTGCAGGTAATTCCACGTTTATGAACCAGATATTTACCTATGCACACCTCAAGAACATTGCAGCAAATCAGACTGGATTTTACGAAATATCCAATGAAGTAATCGTTTCATCCAACCCCCAGTATCTTATCCTAGACCAGTACTTCAATGACAGCCTGCTTTCCAGTGCACCATACGTGAACACCACCGCATACAAGAACAACCATTACTTCAACATCTTCGATGATAATCTGTTCCAGCAACCTAACTTCAGATCCATCTTTGCCATAGAGTGGCTCATGGAAAAGATATATAATGTAACAGTGACCCTGCCTACTTTCCCCCTGACTCTACAATACAACCCGGAACCGGCCCCGGTAAGGTGAGTCCTTGTTCAGGAGTAGTTTCAGGAACAGGTTTCATTCTATCTCAAAAAAGATATATTTCATACCTTCCCTGTTCGTGATGCTCCTTACAATGATTTTTTCCCTTTTTATAGGGCCTGTTAACATTCCATTTAATATTGTCATTCTTTCTGTCATGAAACAGCTGGGATTCTACTGGATCAGCGTCCCAAGCACTTCTTACTACATTGTTGTGGTACTTAGAGAACCTGAAATAATTGGAGCCATGGCTATTGGAATATCCCTTTCAGTAGGTGGTGCATCCATGCAGAGCGTATTCAGGAATCCCATAACAGATCCGTACGTGACTGGAATTTCAAGCGGTGCAGCACTTGGCGCCGTAATTGCCATTGTAACCGGCCTAGGAATATTTGGAATATACAGCATATCTGCCATGGCCTTCATTTTTGGAATTTTAGTTGTATTTGTTGTATATATGATCTCCATGAGGAATGGGAGAACCCCTCCAACCTTCCTTCTCTTATCCGGAATTGCGGTTTCTCTTTTCATAACTTCTCTTGTGGCACTACTTCTCTATTCCAAACCAAACACCCTTAATGAGGTGTTTTTCTGGCTTCTCGGGTCAGTCCAGGGCATTTCCTGGAATGAGGACTTCATAGTTCTGCCCATAATTCTGGCCTGTGCTGTAATCCTGTACTTAATGAGCGGAGAACTGAATGCACTGCAGATGGGGGAAGCTCACGCCAAATCAGTGGGAATTGATGTTGAAAGATCCAAGGCAGTTATCCTTGCAGTTACAACACTTTCAGTGGCGGTTGTCGTTTCCATAAGTGGAATCATAGGATTTGTGGGCCTAATATTTCCACATGTTTCCAGACTCCTATATGGAGGATCAAACAAGTATGTAATTCCTTCATCGGCCATATTTGGGGCCACATTCCTCATTCTTTGCAATGACATTGCCCATGTGGTCGTAAGAGGAGAAGTGATTCCCATCGGGATAATCACAGGACTCATAGGTGTGCCTTTCTTCATTGGCCTCATGATGAAGATGTACAGGGGGAGTTACTATGACGCTTGAAGTAAATGATTTCTGCATGAACAGAGGTGGCCTGAAAATCGGGCCCCTTAACTTCAGACTGGACGAAGGCAGGATTCTGTCCATTATCGGTAAAAACGGATCAGGAAAGACCAGTTCTCTTCTGGGAATCATGGGAATAATTGAAAAAGTTTCAGGAAATGTGAACATAGACGGTATTGATGCTTCTTCAATGCATGCAAGGGATCTGTCCAGGAAACTCTCTCTTGTTCAGCAGGAATTACCAGTCCCAATGAGCCTGTCAGTCCATGACATCATGGATATTGCTGCATATTCAAGGGATGCAAGTGAAGAGGAAATGAATGATGCACTGGAAACATGCAAAATAAGCCATATGGATAAACGGGATTTTGCAACGCTTAGCGGGGGAGAAAAGAGGATGGTGAGCATAGCTTCAGCAATTTACCAGGATTCCAGATATATCCTTATGGATGAGCCTGCTTCCTTCCTGGACATTGACAAAGTGCATCTTCTCTCTACAATACTAAAGGATCTCAAAAAAAAGGGTAAAGGGATAATCTGCGTTATGCATGATATCAATTTAGCTGCTTCCATAAGCGATCAGATGCTCCTGATGAAGAGCGGTCAGGTTGTGGACTACGGAAATACTTGGGATGTCATGAATGTGGGAAACATGGGCAAAATTTATGACGCAAAGTTCAGATCGTATGATTCTCCGGAAGGAGTCAGATTTTATCCTGTTTTCTCTTGAGTCTCCGAATAAATTTTAATTCACTGGACTTGTCTTCGAGGCCAAGACTCTTCCTGTGCAAATAGGGCAGGTCTTCCACGCTTTTTATATTATAATTCTTTCTGATGTAATCCCATAATGTGTTGTTGACGCTGCAACCCATGGTTGAGAGGAGACTGGAGATCTTCCCCTGAAGTTCCACACCTTTCCTGTCAAAATCCGCAAGCATAATTACCTCATTGGATCTGTTAACAACAGACTGGCAGAAGGCATGTAGGGAGAGCCCGTTGTTCAATTTTATAATATCCCCGGTAAACCCTATTTCCCTAAGGGATGAAACATCATGGAGTCCTTCCACAATGATGGGAATTCTCTGGTTCTCCAGTATGGTATTTTCAATGAGCCTGAGGAAAGTTGGTTCCTTCATGACCAGAACCTCCTGTTTCTGGCAAAATCATTTTCAGACTTGATGATCTCCATAATCAGATCATCCACGGACAGATATCTTACAGAAAGTATTCTTGATGCAGTTTCAGGCCCGATTCCCCTTCCGGCCAGGGCCAGCAGGGCATCCTGCCCTCTTTCCCTCACAAGATGGGCTGATTTTGAAAGAGCATTCTTCTCCTTTGCAGTTATCTTTCCCTTCCCAATCTCCTTCATCATATCCTCCCTTTGATAGGGAGAGATTGCACTTACCAGGGTGGTTCCGCAATTTCCACACCTGATCCTGTTCAGATTCCTTACCTTGTCAGTGTGAGTCCACAGGCACTTCGTGCAGAGCAGTGTCATATTCTCACTTAACAATCTTTCATGAATGGAATCTATAATGGTTTTTGTAGGCCTCAGAGGAGACATCATTTCCGAATAATGTGAGAGGAAACTTTCTGAAGAATTGCTGAAGTTGTCGCTAACCTTGAATTCAACGTTATCCAGGGATGAAAGGAAGGTGTTGATTCTTCCAACATCCATGTAATCATCCATCATTTTTCTAATGGTATCCCTGTAAACCACAGTGTCCCTGTAAGAGGCCACAATCTTGTCCATGTTAATTCTTGAAATATCCGCATCCTTCCTTATGATCCCAAATTTCCTGGCCTCATAAACAAAAACACCGTTGAAGAATCTGGATCTCCTTGCATTGCTCTCCACCATGGGCATAATATCCATGCCCCTGAGGCCAGTCATGATGTTTTTTAGCTGATCAGGCTTGAATCTGATGGAAGTCCTCAGGTATATATGATACGGGGAGTAGTCGCTCTCCACGCTCTCCCCTGTAATGGATGTAAGGACAGATGAAATGAGGCCCGTCATGGTGAAATTTCCCTTTGTACCCAGCAATATCTGGATCAATGTTTCATTTCCACGGGTCTCTATGACCACCCTGTCAGTATAACCCAGATTATTCTGGTACCATTCCCTGAGAATTCCTGCAGATCTCTCTTCCACGTAATTTTCCACCACATGGTTTTTCCTGTTCTCCGAAACCCTCTCCGTAACATCATAAAGGACAGGTATATCCTCTCCAGTCCATTTTGGGGCCAGTGCAGCAGTCCTGAAGGGTTCTACGAGTATTTTCTCCTCATCCAGCCTTACGGTTCTCCATGTGGCCCCTTTTATCACGAAATAAGACCCAGGTTCTATCTCACTGGCAACATATCTTTCATCCAGTGTTCCCACAAACTTTCTGTTTACGATATCAATGACCCTGTAATTCTTCTCACTGGGTATCATGGAGATGTTTCCGATGAAATAATCCAGGGATCCTGCACCTGCCATGATGTCCGTTCCATCATACCTTATTTTTCTTGCTTTACTGAGGAATTCCACTATTTCTATGTATTCTTCCTGAGTGATTTCAAGGAACGGGTAAGATTTCCTTAAAAATCCAAAGAAATCCAGAGCATTGTATTTTCTTTTTTCATAAGCCCTGAGAATGATCTGGTTGGCTGCACTGGACATGGATTTCCTGATGATTGAAACAGGTTCAAGAACCCTGTTGTTCACCTGCTCAATAATTGCGTTTGCCTCTTCAAGTTCTATAATGTCACCACACAGGATCGCCCCCCTTGAAACCTTCTCGATCCAGTGCCCGGATCTTCCTATCCTCTGCACAAGCTTGTTAATCTGCCTGGGTGAATTGAACTGGATCACCAGGTCAGCACTTCCAATATCTATTCCCAGTTCCAATGAGGAGGTACATACCAACCCTTTGATTTCTGCTTTCTTGAATTTTGATTCTGCCTCTTCCCTGGCCTCCCTGGAAAGTGAACCGTGATGCACCATGACCGGGTAATCCTTGTAACACAGTGAAATTCTGAATGCAATGTCCTCAGCAACGCTTCTGGTATTTACAAAAACCAGTGTTCCAGTGTTCTGTTCCATGAGATCATGTATTTTCACTATGGCCCCTGCATAAGCACTGTCTGATCCCATTTTGGCTGCCATATCTTCTGTTGCTTTCTCTGGAATAATCAGCGAGAATTCCATGGCCTTTACCAGGCCTGTTTTTACAATAGATACCTCCTTTCCGGGATTCAGGAATTTAGCAAGTTCTTCTGGATTGCCCACTGTGGCAGAAAGACCAATCCTCTGGAAATTACCTGCAAGTTCAGTGAGTCTTTCCAGCGTCACAGAGAGTTGCGTTCCCCTTTCACTCTGGGCCAGTTCATGTATTTCATCCACTACCACATATTTGAGATTTTTAAGTGATTCCCTGATCTTTTTTGACACCAGCAATATCTGTACCGATTCAGGAGTTGTGATGAGTATATTGGCAGGTTTGTCCCTGATTGCATTCCTTTCTTTCTGTGAAATATCGCTGTGCCTTACCTGAACGTTTATTCCAAGCATTTTCCCGTATTTGGTGAGCCTTCCCAGCATGTCCCTGTTAAGCGCTCTTAAAGGTGTTATGAACAAACATGTTATGGGAGAATATTTTTCTCTGAGAATGCTGTCCATTATGGGAAAAATTGCAGCTTCAGTTTTGCCGCTTCCGGTTGGAGAAATAAGAATTACATCATTCCCCTCCTGAAGAACTGGTATGAACTTCTCCTGGGCCTCTGTGAAATCCTTGAAACCAGTCTTGTCAAGGAATTCAATAAATTCATTTGTAAATTTTAAATTTTTTTCCATTTTGTACCTTATATTTATGCATCGTCATCATCAACGTCATCATCTTCGTCGTAGTCCTCTCTTCTTGCAAAGTTTACCGTGATACCACCTCAGTATGAGTTAAAAATAAGAAGTATAAAAATATTTTTTTCAAAGATACTA
>JAKAWY010000062.1 GCA_021816745.1 Thermoplasmata archaeon | reverse complement strand
AATTTGATTTATTCTGTGAAAATAAAATGTAAATTATCACTTCTTTAAATAATACTTAAAATCCTTTAACCTTTATTTAAGAATTTTACATACCGGTTTGAGATGAACAAATATGGAGAATGCCACAAATAACACTGAAGTACATAAAGGACTTGAGGGCGTCATTGCAGCCAGCACAAAAATCGGATATGTGGATGGCCAGGCAGGTATGCTCAATTACAGGGGTTATGATATCAAGACTCTGGCAGAACAGAGCAATTATGAAGAGGTGTCTTTCCTTCTACTTTACGGCCATTTGCCAACCAGGGAAGAATACAATGCTTATGCCACAAAACTGAGAGAACTTTCAAAGCCTGATGAAGACGTGTATGATGTGATCAGGAAAATTGGTGCAAAAACCCATCCCATGACAACTCTGAGAACTGCAGTATCCATATTCGCAGCTTCAGACAAGGCTGAATCCTCAGAAAACCTGAAGGATCAGGAAGAGATGGCCATAAAGCTCATTGCAACACTTCCCACCATTGTGGGAGCAATTCACAGGGTATATTCAGGAAAGGAGATCATTGCTCCTGACAAGAATCTTGGATATGCTGCAAACTTCTATTACATGTCTTTGGGTGTAAGGCCTGATCCCATGGAATCCAAGATCATGGATACAGCACTGATACTCCACGCAGATCATGGAATGAATGCATCCACATTTTCAGCCATGGTGACCATATCCACACTGGCAGACATGTATTCCTCTGTTACATCAGCCATAAGCACCCTGAAGGGGGGCCTCCATGGCGGTGCAAACGAGAGGGCACTGAAGATGATTCAGTCCTTTGGTACACCTGCGGGTGCAGAGTCAAAACTCAGGGATATGCTGGAGAGGAAAGAGAAGATCATGGGATTCGGTCACAGGGTATACAAGGTATACGATCCCAGGGCAAAGATCCTGAAGCAGTACGCAGACTACATCACGCAGAAGAATGACAGAAACCTGTATGAAACTGCAAACAAGGTTGAGGAAATCATGATAAACACACTGGGAAGCAAGGGAATATTCCCCAATGTGGACTTTTATTCTGGAATGGTCTACAACGCCATGGGATTCAAGACAGAGATATTCACACCCATATTTGCTGTGGGAAGAATATCCGGATGGGTCGCCAGGGCACTGGAATATGTCTCGGACAACAAGCTGTTCAGGCCAAAAGCACAGTACACAGGAGAGAGGGGCCCGCTGAAATATGTCCCTATCCAGGAAAGATAAGGGGCCGGCGGGGGATCTGTCCCCCTACGTGCCAGACACCTCTGCCATTCTCACCGGGAAGATTGATCTGCTTTCCATGAACTGCGTATTGCCTTCTGCAGTCCTGGGAGAGATCAGGAAGGGCAAGATGGGAAGGATCATGGAGAATTCTGCCTTCAACGTTAGGATCATGTCACCATCCAGCACATTTTTAAACAGGATTGCAGAGGCGGCAAGGCTTACAGGTGATCTTCCGTTTTTGAGCCAAGTGGACATGGAGATACTGGCAGTGGCCCTGGAAATCCATGGAAAGGTCATATCAGACGATTATTCCATGCAGAACGTATGTTCCAGCATGGGCATTGAATACATGGGCTGCGGCATCGATTCCATTAAAAGTAATATTACGTGGGGCTACGTCTGCAAAGGATGCGGAGCAAAATTCGAGAACATGATGGCGGAATGCAGGGTATGCGGCCACAACATCACAAGATATCCGCTGAACCAGGATAGGGCAAGATCACAGTAAAGGATATTTTGCAGTAATTATATCCACCAGTTCTTCCGGGGCAGGCCCGATGCCAATGCATGTCACCGTTCCGGGATCCACCTGGGTTTTCCCGGCATCCATTATGATGGTGGTAAAGAGGCCAAGCTCCTCACATGCTGATTTTAAAGCATAAAGTTCGTGAATGTTCTGGAGCCTGATGACTATTTTTTTCTGGCCCCCTGAATCCCAGTCCTTGTAAATTTTCTTGTTGTTCTTCATGGACCAGGTGGCGCAGTTCACCGCTGCATGGGAGGCCTGCGCTGCTATCTTCCCCTTTCCCATATCCAGATCCTTCCTGATTCCTATGATTAATTTAGCTTCCATTACCACGGCACATCCTTGAGTTTCATCCTGTATGCAATTATGTTCACTGATCTGTGAAGCACAGGTGTCAGTATCAGGATGAGTATAATGTCTATGAAATTTCCGTAAAGTGATAGGAAGAATCCAGGTGTAAAGATAAATGAAAACAAAAATGCCACCAGCACAAAGGGCCACATGTCAACGATATTCCCCTTCTGCCCCTTCTCTATGCCCATCCTCCTCTTTGTGAATGAACCAAGGAGATCACCGGTCAGTGAACCCCATGAAAGTACCAGGCTTGCAAAAAGAAGGTAAATGTAACCGGGATCATATGGAAAAAGGGAGAAATAACTCAGTGGAATATACACAATGAAACCAAATAAAGCACCCAGCAGAATTCCTCCGATGTAACCACTGACAGTTTTTCCATCCCCGAATATCCTCTTCCCGTCAATGAAATTTTTCCCGAGATCCATCCTGCCCTTTCCGCCTGCCAGAACTGCACCGGGGTTTGCTGCCAGAGCCGGGATAAAGGCTACTATACCCACTAGAATCTCATAAACCGTGTTCAGCATGATTTTCTACAGCCCTCAGTATATCAGCCTTGGTTATTATTCCTTTCAGGTCCAGAAGGTCCATGACAAGAACTGCATTGGAGAATCTCAGCATGGGATAAATGGCAGAAATTGGCGTGTCCATGGGCAACTGTGGAAGTGGAGCGCTCATAATCCTTGAGACTGTCATCCTTTTCATGCTGTCCGGTGTGACACCCCTGATGAGCATCTCATTAAGATCGCTTTCTGAAACCGTCCCTATGACTCTTCCGTCCATGGAGGATACCGGCATCTGGGATATCCCCATGTCTTTCATGAGATCCAGTGCCTTCATGATGGAATCCGTGGGAAGGATTGTGATAACCTTCCTGGCCATGATGTCCGATGCCTTCAGATCCATGTTGTCTGCCTTCTTGGAATAACTGTAAAGGTAGGAATAGATCTTCTTCACGTTCTCATAGGTGGGATTGATGTCTCCCTTCTCCATTCTTGCTATGTAGGACTGGCTGACGCCAACCACCTTTGCAATCTCCTTCTGGCTGATACCCAGGTTTTTTCTCATCTTTCCCAGATCCTGAACGCTTGGAAGCATGTATGCAGATCACCTCTTTGGTAATATTCTTTAGCCAATTTTAAGGAATACTTAATAACTTTCAGTAATATTCAAAAAGAATTAGCATAACGTGGATAGACGAAGAAAGTAGTAAATTGCCATGGAGTTGGGATTGATATTCATTTCATTTAATTAATAACACTTCAACATTTCCAATATTAAGTACTTTACACGCAAAACCTAACAGTTTTGAAAAATTAGCATCAAGGGATACAAACTGGTATTTATTCATAATATCACTTGTCAGGAGACACAATAATTCTCCTGCAATCATAGAATCCCCTGTACCTTCGAATTTAATGCCCTTATCAATAATTTGCTTAGCCATTTTATTAATAGATTCCCCTGAAACATTGGGAAAATCGAACCCAAGCTCCATAAGGAGACGGAGTGATCCGATAATTTGACCTTCGGATCTATCTTTCATCGATAAAATTTCTTCTTTTAAGTCTCTCTTTGAAAGTTCTGTCTTTGACTTCGAAATGAATGCTTTATGACATGATTCATGCAAATTGATTCTGTATTTGTTTAGTTTTTGAGTGTTGATTGCCCTCTGATTTTTTAATTCATTAGCTACTTGATCAACAATTATATTGACATCAGAAAGACTAAATTTACTACGGTTGCTATTTTCAACTCTAAACAAGAAACCCGCTAATAGTTTATTGTATTCTAATTTATATCTTGCCATGAACTCCATTTCCACATTAGGCAAAATACAAATTTCTCCAATTGCAATTGGTTTGATCCATTTTAAAATTTTATCATGGTTTTCGTCTTCCGGATCTATTAAAGACCAAAGACAGCTTGTATCCAGAACAGAGATCATTTTTTACCATCAATAGAAAGGAGAAATATCCACTTCATTCAAAGCAACCTGAACTGCCGATATTGAATATGTCAAAGATTCCATAGTAACTTTACCCGCAATCATAGCCAAAAGTTTTAGAAGCAAGAAAAATGTCATCCCAAGTAACATATTACTCTCTTTCATGGCTTCACTTTTAGCCCTATCAATATCTTCAAGAGTCCAGTTAATCAAAGTTTCGGAGAGATAAAGAACTTGCGTGATAATGGTATATTTCTCTACCTCTTCTATTGAAGATCCCCAGTTTACCGATAGAATCTCCTCCCTAATCTTTAGTATTTCTTTCCTTAAATCACTAATTTTAGATTTAATTAAGGCATTTTTTTGACTGGGGGATAAAGAGTTCTCTACAGGTTTAACTATATTTCGTAAATCTTCACCCATTTCATTCAAAAAGATAGTGTCCAACTTCTTTTTAATTTCCTTCATATCACTAGGACTTAGAAAATCTCTCACACTATCGGTGAAAACCTCAATAAGTTCATCCGAATGTGATGCAATGAAATCTTCATATTTCGAAAGTACTTTCTTGTATCTCTTTGCCTCGTTTCTATCTGAAGATGTTTCTGGAATAAAATGAAATGCTTGCAACATGATTTTTTTGAGCAATACAGCATTATTGCTAATATTTACCGTTGCCATGTTGGTCAATTATTATGATACAGTATTATAATCTTTTCAAATTTGGTAAATGGTAATCTGACTGGAAAGAATATAATGTACAGTTAACATACAGATTGGATCGCATGGAGAGCACACCGAAGGAACCTCAAAGAAGGCCCATCAGAAAGAAAAGCCTTTTCATTTTTGTCATAGGGGCCCTTGTACCATCAGTAATTTTTGAACTTTTGTACGTTTATCTGGGATTGTATGAACTCCTTTTCTTCATTCCCTTTGCCATTTTCGTAAGCCTTCACTATACAGGCTACTGGGGAATCAGGCTCAGGCTGAAGATGGGCCTGCCCATCATAGTTGCAGCTTGGCTGATATTTGTGGGAATTGCCGTACCTGTGTCGTATGTCAATGTTACCTCCTTCAGTGAACCCACCATAAACCATGGAAATGTCACCATCGGGATTTCCCCGTATGTGGGATTCAACTCAACTCACTATGTTTATGCAAACTTCACCGGCCTCCCCACCAATGTCAGTTTCCATCCCGAGATTTACCTGTTCACTTCACCCGACTACCTGAACCAGTCCTATGTATCTTTCAATAGAACCACAGCCCCGCTAGGGTACCTGAACATCTCTCATGTATTCACCAATATTCCTTCAGGCAGCTTTTATTTTGAAGCTAAACTGAATTATACCGGTGGGAGCAATTATAGCACAGGATTTGTCAGGGGGCCCATAAACCAGGGGGAATTATCCTATACATATTCCATGATAGTGGATTATATACCATTATTCTTGGGACTTATCCTGATACTATACATAGCCGGGCTATTCATTGCAAAATCCATATCCAACAGTGCATCCAACCGGTGGAAGTACTACAAGTAAATATAGTATAGATAATTCTATATATTTTTTTTATATCTACCCATATGGTTGAAAACAGAAAGCTGCAGGTGACTGGAGGTTCCACTTATATTGTATCACTTCCTGGCCGCTGGGTCAGGGACAATGGCATGGAAAAGGGTAGTTCTGTGAGCATCAGCGAAGAATTCAACATTCTCAAGATCAGGCCTGAAAATTATGTGGAAAAAGAGGTGGCAAGAACCATTGAGCTGGGTGAAAGGTACAGTGAAGGCCTCCTGAACAGGATACTCATCTCATCATACATTGCAGGTTTCGATTCATTAAAGATCAGCACAAGATCATACATCAGCAATGAACAGCGTGATATAGTCAGGAAATTCACCCGGGTGGCCATGGGTGTGGAACTCCTGGAAGAAACTGCAAATTCCATCACGCTTCAGAACGTTCTTGACTCTGAATCCTTCCCGCCGGTGAATGCATTGAAAAGAATGATCATCAATGTCCAGGCAATGATCACCGATACAGTCATGGCTCTGGAAATCAAGGATAATGCACTGCTGGAAAACATCATCTCCAGGGATGACGAGGTTGACAGGTACCATTTCTACATGATGAAGGAGACCCTGGGAAATACTGGAAAGAAGAATGATGAGATGTTCAACATGCTCTACTCCAGGATACTGGAGAGGATTGCAGATCATACAGTGAATATATGCAACACACTTCAAAAGGGAGAGAGGATGGAGAAGGA
>JAKAWY010000061.1 GCA_021816745.1 Thermoplasmata archaeon | reverse complement strand
CTGCTTTTAAGGGGCCTGGTTCTTTCTTTTATTCTTCTTATTTCTCTGTTGTATGCCTCAGAAATTTCTGACAAAGTCAGGGTTCCAAGGATCTTATCCATTTCATTGTTGTCAACTACAACCAATTTACCAGTGGATTCATTCACTATCATATTCAGGGCATCGTGAAGTGATTTATTGCTCGGAATAATAGGAACATCCTGCAACATCACAGTTTCCACTGTCTCGTCATAGTTTACATCCTGTGGTATATTTTCAATGGAAATGTACCCTTCAAGTTTTCCATTGTTTTCCACCACTATTCCCTTAGTCCTGCTTGATCTTATTTTTTCTATGGCTTCCCTGATGGAGTCATCCTTCCCGATCCGGATATAATCCTTATTCATTGCAGTATAGATTGGAATATTTTCCATAATGGGCTTCCTGTACTCACTTTCATGTGCAGGAGACATGGATCTGTCGGAAACCTGGGATCTGTAAATGGTCATATCCCCGGTTATAAAGTAAGAGATGGTGGTTGCTAACATCAGAGGTATGAACAATGAGTATGTGCCTGTCATTTCAGTCCCCATGATTATAATTGCAATAGGGGCCTTTGAAGCTCCTCCAAACAATGCAATCATGGTTACAACGATGATATCCGCAGTGGATAATGTGGGATCAATACCAACAATGGGGATGGATATGGCATAACCCAGAAAGGAGCCTGCCACCAACGCAGGTGCGAACACGCCTCCAGATCCCTCCGAGCCAATAGTTAAACTTGTAGCCACCACTTTCAGTGCAAAAAGGATCAATAAAATAGTGAATAGTGCATAGTAATTATTTCCCCATCCCATCTCGAACAGTGAAATATTTCCATCCAGCAATTGCTGGGTCCAACCATAGCCCAACCCAATCACCTCTGGAAAAAACAGGGCAATGAGGCCGACTGATATTCCACCAATGGCTGGTTTTGCATATGGACTCACTTTTTTCAATTTTGAAAAGAAACCGGATATACCGTAGAATACCTTTATGTAAAAAATAGCACCAAGGCCTGCAGCAATCCCTACCAGCACATAGGCAAGCAATGACTGTGGATAAAAGAATCCTATGGTTGTATTGACAGGTATGGCGAATATTGTTTTAAACCCGGAAAATAATCCAAAAATAGAATATCCCACCACTGAAGCAATCACTGATGGTATGAGTGCCTCCACCTCAAAATCACGCTTATACAGAATTTCAGTACTGAGAATTGCCCCACCCAAAGGAGCAAGGAAAATACTTCCAATTCCGGCTCCAATTCCAGCTGCCATGGCTATTCTTCTGTCATGATCATCGAATTTGAATACGTCTGCAACAAAAGATCCGAAACCAGCAGCAATTTGTGCAGTTGGCCCCTCCCTTCCTGCACTTCCTCCAGAACCAATGGTGATGGCGGATGCTATTGTTTTGATGAATGGGATTCTCCTCCTGATTTTTCCATTTTTATTGTGGAATGCATCAATGGCTGCGTCAGTTCCATGCCCTTTAGCCTCAGGTGCAGTTTTGTTAAGAATAATTCCTACAATAAACCCACCAAGCCCAACAGATACCGGAAGAAGAAAGAAGTATGGCCCTTCTGACATGGTGTAAAAAGTCGTACCGGCAACAATTCCTGACCTTGGCGGGCTGAAACCTGTTATCCCCTCAAGTATGAATCTTGTGGCAAATTCGATGGCAAGATAAAAAAGGATTGCTCCTGTACCCGCAATAATTCCAACCAGGATCCCTACAATAACCCATTTTCCCACAGGGCTGGCAAGAGTTTTCCTGAAAATTGAAATCAATCTATCCTTCAATCTTTTCCACAGTATATGTTAGAATAATAGTTAAATTATTCTGCAGCCATGGTAAAAAAAGATCATCCAAATTTCTGGAATTCCTAATAGGCAATGGTTAAAAGCATAAAGAAATACTACCATATGGACAAGGGGATAGCCAGGAAACTTATCACGCTCACCGCCATGGAGAAAAAGGAAAGAAATGCCCTTAAACAGGATGATTTCAAAAACATACTGGTGTTCAAGAGAAAAATAATGAAGGAAGATGATCTGGAAAAATTTATCCATGAAAGCATAGCTGAGGGGCTACTCTCCAAAGCTGGAGAAAAGTTGCAGATTAACTTCAATACATCTGGTGTTGAGGTCACACTGGACATGTCCTTTGAAATGAAAGAACTGTTTCAGGACAAACCCGTTGATCTCAGCATAACTGACAGGATGCTTGATCTTGTGGTGTCCTCTGGCACTCTTACTAAAAGGGAAACTCTGGAAAGGATGAAAAAACAGCTTCCAGGCCTGATTTATATTGATAATACCGTGAGACTGGGAACACTCATGAATGATCTTTTCATCAATTTCGATGAACTCAAAAAAGAAATGTCAAAGGATCTAATGGGATTTATTTCTCATTATTGAGTTTCTTCGCCAGATTCATTGCCTTGTCGAGATCCTTGCTTTCCATGGCAAGATCAATGGCCACGTCATATAGATAAGAAACCATTTCCTTGAACTCCTCTGCCTCTTTTTTTGTTTTGAACCCTGACATTAACTTATCAGAAAATTGGATCTTCTCATCTGCCAGTTCCATTGCCTTGTCAAGATCCCCCTGATCCCTGATGATCTTTATCATGGCAACGCTGGCCTCAAAATAGTTTTCCCAGTCTCCTGATTTTTCAGACTCGGCCAATACTTCCTGGTAAATTTTTATTGCTTCCTGTACAGTGGATTTAACTTCTGAGAGCATGTCTGCCCTGGCACATTGAATGGAAAGTATGAGATTCTGATCCTCAAGTATCTTGGACACTTCCAGCGCATCTGACAGGGTTACTGATGCTAGTTTGGGATCTCCTGCTTCGTCCTGCATATAGGCAAGATTTATCATGTCAAGGGAAAGAATGTCTATCTGATTTAACTCCTTCCTTATGGTCAGTGAGTCGATCAGATATTTCATTGCGTTGTCAGTTTTAACACCTTCAAGCCCGTAATATGCCTGAGACATCTTGCTGAGTATATCTGCAGTCTGCTCCTTTGAGTCTTTATATTTATCCTTAAGTTGAGTCAAAAAGCGGATGGCATCCATGAATTTCATCTTAGCCATGCTCTTGTCTGCAGTTGCCATTTCATTTTCGAATTCTGTCTTTACCATTATTTCACTTCCTTCCTCATTTTCTCCAGTAATTCTCTTGCATATGTTACTGATATGGTTTTATCCCTGATCATCTGCTCAGATACCCTGTCCACTTCATCGGGAAGGGCACCTGCTGAAATCGAAACGCTCCTGGAATGAAGTGACATGTGACCCTTCTGTATCCCTTCATTGCTAAGAGCCCTTACAGCTGCGAAATTCTGAGCCAGTCCCACTGATGCCAGGACACACTGAAATTCAGGCGCATCCCTGACACCGAGAATTTTCATGCATATTTTAGCCTTTGGTATACTGGAGGTAGTGCCGCCCACGGTTCCTACTGCGAGAGGAATTTCAATCGACCCGGAAAGGTCTCCTTCTTCGGTTTTGCTGTAGGTGGTGAGTGATTTATATACGCCGGAAAGTGAGGCATATGCGTGTGCGTTGGCTTCAGCCTGTCTCCAGTCATTCATTGTGGCAAGAAGGACTGCGTCTATACCGTTCATTATGCCTTTATTGTGAGTTACTGCGCGATAAACGTCGTTTTCGGCAAATTTTGCAGCTTTGATAAACCTGTCCACCATAATTTCACCACCCAGTGAAGATGCAGGAAAAATGGCATGGGATCTTGCGATTCTCAATGGTGTGAGATTGCTCAAGATTCTTAAAATTACTTCTCCACCTGTAATTTCCTCTATCAATGGAGCTACTTTCTCGGCCATGGAATTGATGACATTGGCACCCATGGCATCTCCGACATCCACTTCCATTTGAATAATGATAGAAGTTGTATCCCAGTCCGGCTTCTTGTAAATTAGTTTCTTTGCTCCCCTTCCTGAATTTCTGAGTGTGTTGCTTACTGTATTTGCTAGGTTAAGAATTTCATTTTCCCTGGTCATGAGGAGAGAAACACGCTTTTCCCTGTCTGAAACCCCGGTAACCTGTATCTGCCCAAACATAACCTGTTGTGATGTGACACTGGTGAATCCCCCTTTTTCCCTGGCCATTCTTGCAGCATTTGAACAGGCAGCAACAACCGAGGGTTCCTCCACTGCCATGGGAATAAGGTAGTCTTTTCCGTTAATTGTGAAGTTTGTAGCTATTCCCACAGGGATTTCAATATTCATGAAGGCATTCTCGATCAACCTGCTGGAAATGTCCATGGAGAGAGATCCATTGTTGATCATCTGTTTTGTTTCTTCTTCAGAAAGTCCCGCTAATTCCGATATAATCCTAACCCTGGAATCTATATCCTGATTCCTGAAATCTTTTAGCCTTGAATTTTTTACGGGCATATACTAACTCATATTTGCAATTTGTATTAAACCATTTAGAATTGGAAACATATTGAATCTTAAATAATTTTAATTGTTATTTATAGAACCTTTATCCTTTTTATACTGATCTTCCAGGAGTGATGAAAATCTTCCTATGAAAAGATTGAAAAACACTGAGACGAGAAGGAAGATCAACATTATGCTCAGAGAATCTTTCAGAGAATAATGCAATACCTGGTAAAATTCAGTGGTAATGAATATCCCTGCAGATCCTCCAACCGTATTGCCTATTCCCCATGTCCAGGTTCCGGCCCTGGAGGAAAGTTCAGCGGGTATTTTCTGCCCCACAAATCCGAGAATCGATGGGAATCCTGTAAATGCTGCGAAGGCAAAAATCGCAAACAAAATCAGGCTGAGCGTAAATATTCCATTGAATATGATGAAAAGCGTGAAGAATACAAGGGAAATGATTCCTGTCAGCAAGAGGTTGATGTTTCCACCAAACTTCCTTGTCAGAAGTCCAAAGAATGGCTGTCCAAGAACGGGTGAAACCAGAGATATGGAAAGGAAAGCGAAAGATAACAGCTTATTCTGGTAAGTGGAGTCTATGAAAGTGAAAATATATGTCACCATGGCCATAAGAAACATTGATCTAAGGAAGATCGTTGTTGTCAGGACAGTCAGAAAAGCTCTTACTCCCGGGTAGGTTTTAATAGGTTTCAGGTGGTTGGTTTTCCTTATGGATCTTTTTTCGGTGGATCTGTTCTTCCTGAGATTTCTGGATGTAATGTATATGACTATTGACACAACGAAATAGTATGATGAAAATAACAAAAGCCCGATGAAAGGATTAAAACTTACTATGAGAATTCCAGCCACAAAGAAAAGAATTGCCCTTCCCATGCTTCCAAAGGATCCATTTAATCCAAGAAAGAATGAAGAATCTTTTCCCCTGAGAGAGTTTCGAAGGATGCTTGCTCCCAGAGGATGGTAAAAGGCCTGGCCCAACCCTAATGCAAGGGCACCAAATCCTGCAAATATATACCTGTCAATTGTAGATATTGAGCTGGACATGCTGAAGGGTATTGCAAATAAGATCACTGCAATCCCAAGAATTAGTATTCCTATGGACATGAGTTCTGGATCCATATCCCTGGAATCTGATATTTTACCCACCGGGATGCTTAATATTCCAGAGGCAAGTGCATACATTGCTGCAAAGTAAGCGAGGACTGCGGAATTAAGGGCATAAGGGGGCCCCGCTAAATAGGTAAATATGGAGGAGTAAAGAAGAAATATTCCATCATTGGAAAAATGCGCCAGGGAGGTGCTTGACAGTGCCCAGTACTCATCTTTCATAAGGGGGTTATTTTAAATCCGTATAAAAAATTGTCAGAAAATCAGATAAAAATGGGATTTTCAATGAGTCATAAAAAAAATATTATATGACCTGCGATTACAGGGTCAATGGAAAAAAGGTTGGCAGAAGTTGAAATTTCTAAGGAAGGAGACATCTACCTGGCAAGAATTATACTTCCTTCCGGTGAGGTAATAAACCTTGAAAACGAAGATTTTGAGGAAGTTTTGGAACAGGTTAGCAACGACCTCAATGAAAGATTCTCTGACTAATCCTATATTTGCGAGGATGGCCCAGCGGTACGGCGGCAGCCTGCTAAGCTGTTTCTCTTTGTGAGAGCGTGGGTTCGAATCCCACTCCTCGCGTTTACTTATTTTTTTAAGTCTTATACATTAAAACTTATGCGAAATTCTCAATGAAAAAAACATGCAATTTGATCATGTTCATTAAATCTGTTTTAAACTTGCTTAATTGAGAAGTGTCTAAAACCATATATATGCTCAATATATGCAGGAACATTGGGCCTGTAGTCTAGTGGTTATGATGTCGCCCTTACAAGGCGGAGGTCACCGGTTCAAATCCGGTCAGGCCCATT
>JAKAWY010000060.1 GCA_021816745.1 Thermoplasmata archaeon | reverse complement strand
CCAATAGTTAAAACAAAACGTCGTAAAATCAAAATATAAATAAAAATACAACATATCATGAAAGATGTACATAGTTTCCAGCCAGAGATCGTCCGATTTTTCAAGTAAAATGTCCGCAAGATCCATGTCCCATCTTTCACCAGTCGAGAAAAAGCGTTTTCCCGATGGAGAATTGTACATCAGAATAATGGACAATCTTCAGGATCAGGATGTGACTGTAGTCGGAAACACAAGAAGCGAAGAGGATATTCTTGAACTCTTATTCCTCCTGAATGCCGTAAAAGAACAGAAACCAAAGAGCATAACTGCAGTCATCCCGTTTTTCGGATATGCCAGGCAGCATATGGTATACAAGAGCGGGGAGGCCATATCTTCCAAAGTTATCATAAGATCCATCAGTGAGGTTGCAGAGAAAATAGTGACCGTGGATATCCATGACACTGCATCATTTTCATTTACAGACAGGGAATGCATAAACTTCAGCCCCGTAGAGTCCATAGCAAGGAACCACAGGAAGGATTCCATAAACATGGTTGTGGCCCCGGATGATGGCGCCTTCGAAAAGGCAAAGGCTGTGGCCAAGGCACTTGGTGCTGATTCCATGTACCTGGAAAAGAAAAGAACCGGGCCCACCACAGTGGAATACGAAAAGGAAACAATGAACGTGAAAGGAATGAATGTCCTGGTGGTGGATGACATTATCTCCACCGGTGGCACCATGATGAAAACTGTTGAAATGCTTAAAGCAGCTGGGGCAGCAAAAATATTTGTTACTGCAACACATGGTCTGTTCCTAAACGGTTCAGCTGAAAAGCTAAGAAAGATGTGTGACAGACTGTCCACCACTGATACAATCGTATCGGATTACAGCACCATTAACATCTCCATGGACGTAATGGACTATATGGGTGAGAAGAAATGAGCGAAATCGAGGAACTCAGAATTTGTGAAAGCCATGGCCCCTTCAGGGGTGAAGGGTGCCCTGAATGCCATGAGAAGGGAAAGGGACTGCTATTCTCTGACGAGATTGAGGCCATAGGTAGGATACTTGCTGGAATGCTCAGGCATTTCCCTGAAAATTACGGGGTAAGGCTTAACAGCCATGGCTTTGCAAGGATTTATTCGGTTGTGCCTGCCATCAGGGCTGAGAGGCCAAGATTCAGGTGGATCAGGGCTGAGCACATTGCCGCTTTGGGAATGACTGATCCCAGGGGAAGGTATGAGGTGATAGATGAAGAGGAGATCAGGGCCACCTATGGGCACACCATTGAAGTCAACCTGTCTGACCTGCCTACGGATAATCTGCCGGAAATTGTATATTACCAAACCACACCGGAGGAACTTGAACTTCTCAAGGAAACTGGAATCAGCCCAGCAGACAAGACCTACATACATCTCTCATCCACTTACAGGAAAGCATATGTTTCAGGGAAGTTTCATGTGGACGATCCACTAATCATAGGCATAAAGGCAGCTGAACTCATGGAATCCGGGATACCTGTTTACAGGGCCTCGCATGAGGTATACCTCACCAAGGAAATTCCTCCATCCTTCATGGTGGATATTGAGATGGAACCAGTGGAACTCACTGAGGAAGAAAACGAGGAACTGGAAAGATTCAGGCGCAGAAGGGAGAGGAGAATGGGCCTGGACAGTGGAAAGGAGAATTTCTGATCTTTTCCACAAACCTTTTTAAGTGAATTTAATGGAAATAATAGACAGGGAAAAACTGCGTGAATTGATGTCTCTGGGAAAGGTTTCAGTGATTGACGTGCTGTCCTCCCAGTCATTTTTAAAAGAGCACATCACAGGATCCATATCCATGCCCTTTAATGAACTGGAGAATGAAGGATGGAAAAAGCTTGACAGGAATAAGATTGTGGTTCCATACTGTGCCGGACTGAATTGCCATGCTTCACACAGGGCAGGGGAAATTCTGGAGGCTGCAGGTTTAAAGGTCATGGTTTACGAAGGGGGCCTGGAGGACTGGAAAAGATCAGGATATCCCATGGAAGGGGCCAGTTATCCCTCAAAATAATCAGGCATCGGCTACGAACAATCCATAAAATTTTCTTGAATCCGTAAGATAGCTATTTTTAGTGAATCCTGCCTTTTTCAGCATGCCGCTGAATTCTTCCGCTGAGTATTTGTAGGAATTTTCAGTGTGAATAGTCTCCCCTTTCCTGAAAATGAATTCCTTTCCAGCAACCTTCATGCTGAAATCCATGGTGCAGAGAAGATGCATCTCAATCCTTCCCTTTCCCTCGTTGTAGTAAGCCATGTGGGTAAAGGCATTCTCAGGTATTTCTGCCCCAAGTTCCCTCCGCATCCTTTCCACAAGATTCAAATTAAACTTTGCAGTTACCCCGCTGGAATCGTTGTACGCCTTTTCAATGATTTCAGGATCTTTTTTCATATCAACCCCAACCAGGAACCTGTCCCCATCCATCATGGAATTCCTGCATTCCTTCAAAAATTCCATTGCCTCCTCCGGTTCCATGTTTCCTATGGTTGAGCCAAGGAAAATGAGCATCCGCTTTCCGGGATGCTGCATCTCCATCTGTTTCATGAATTTTCCATCCCTGTAATCCACACAGATGGCACTGATATCCATGTTACTGAATTTAGACGACAGTGAATCCATGGCTTCTTCCAGTGCGGTGATGGATATGTCCACCAGGATGTAGCTGTTCATCTTTCCAAAGCAGTCCAGAAGTATGGCTGCCTTCTTTCCATTGCCGGAACCAAGCTCTATCCCTTCCTCGGATCCCATGGAAAGCTGGTTAAGTTCGCTACATTTTTCCCTGAGGATGGATATCTCACTTTCGGTGGGATAATACTCAGGGAGACGTGTTATTTCATCAAACAGCCTTGATCCCTCACTGTCGTAGAAGAATTTTGGGCTTATGCTCCTGGGCTGTTTTTCCATTCCCAGAAGTACCTCTGCCCTGAAATCTGACACAGCAGGATTCCTGTTTACCAGTTTCTTGGGCAACTTAAAGCACCTCCGCCAGCCTGAAACCGGAGTATTGCCACCTGGATTCCGGATGGTAGAAGTTCCTGTATGTCAACCTTGCATGATCTTTTGGTGTGGCCGCACTTGCCCCCCTCAAAACCATCTTTCCGGACATGAACTTACCGTTGTATTCCCCAACTGCCCCCTCAAGTGGTTTATATCCGGGATACGGTGCATATGAACTGGCAGTCCATTCCCAGCAGCCACCTGGACCATGTAAAATATCCCCCTGCTGCACTGCAGGATGGTATGTGCCGTCATCAAAGAAGTTTCCATCATCATGGGATGAGGAAATCATGGCATTTTCCCACTGGAATTCAGACGGAAGCGAACAACCTTTCCATCTGGCAAAGGCATCAGCTTCAAAAAAAGATACATGGCAGACCGGTTCCTCCGGCCTGACCCTTTCCATGCCGTTTGGTGTGAAGAAGGAGAATCCATCCATGTTTTCAACCCAGTAGTGTGGCATTCTCCATCCATGTGCCTTTACCGCATCCCACCCTTCTGAAAGCCATAATTCGGGCCTGCTGTAACCCCTGTCATGGATAAATTCTATGTATTCACCATTAGTCACAAGCCTTCTGGAAATCCTGTACGGCTGAAGATACTCTTTGTGCCTGGGGAGTTCATTGTCAAAGGAAAAGCCGTTTCCGTCATGCCCGATATCCACCAGCCCGCCTTCAAAATTCTGCCATGTTAATGGTGAAACCTTTCCACCGGATGGCCTTTTGGTGGAGAAGGAAGGCCTGTATGGTGAGTTGAACATATTCTCCTTGATATCCATTATGAGCAGTTCCTGGTGCTGCTGTTCATGATTTATTCCAATCTCCACTAAATTGTGAAGTTCACCGTCATGCTTCTCCATGACATCCAGGATCCTTTCCTCCGTGATTTTTCTGTATTTTAACACTTCCTCCAGGGAAGGCCTTGAAAGCATCATTCTCTTGCTTTTATCCAGGAATGTTCCGAGGCTGTGGTAATATGAATTGAATATCCTGTCATAAACCAGGTCCACAGGATGATTGGCCTTGAGAAAATCCCTTAATATAAAACGATCAAAAAACCATGTTGTATGGGCCAGGTGCCATTTGGGCGGGCTTGTATCCACAGTGGACTGAACCATATAGTCGTCCCTCTCCAGGTTGGTGCAGATCTTCAAAGTATTTTCCCTTACACTTATGAATCTTTCCTGCAACCCTTTGCCATTGTGGTGGTTTCCCGCTGCTCTCTGGCTCATGAGCATATATGACTCCCGTATCTAATAAAAGTATGTGAAAAATTCAGGGATTTTCCCGCATTCTGTCATATGGAAACAGTAAATTGAAGAAAAAATGACATAATTAATATATTCCGTACATATAAACACCGGCGTGAGAATCAAGCTTTTCAGGAATGGTCTTATTGTACTGGTGATCGGAATACTGCTGGTGGTAGCTGGCATTGGGATATCCAGTGATTATGTGAAGACCGGAACCACAATCCTCACAAACAAGGGAGGATTTTACACATCAGAAATGCTGAACATATCAGGAAATGGTTTCATCTCTGTAGATGGGGCCAATTCCACATTCTACCTGGTCAATGCCTCTTCCTTAGGCCTGATCAACAGCTCAAATATTCAAACATATGCGCTTGTTCCTGAAAATTCAACACACCACACCATAGGAAATCTGTTTGTGGTGGGGCAGGGCTCTTATTTCCTTGTCTCATTCCAGGTTCCACTGAGTGGTATCGTATATTCAATGGTAAGTCATTACCACACCTTCACCTATCTGGGTTCATTGCTTGTTATAGGTATTCTGGCTATATTTGCATCCATTGTAATACTCATTGCTGCACTGGTTTTGAAAGACAGGAACAGGATAAAGAAAGAAAGCCTGGAATAATCAGGATGTGATTTAAATTATAGAGATAAAAAACATAAAGAAACGCTATGGCAACGATCTGCTTGCGGTGAATGATATCAGTGAAATTATGTCAAAGAGAGTCACCACCCTTATTGGAAGGAACGGCGCAGGAAAGACCACCCTTCTCAGGATGTTGTCCACTCAGCTTTTGCCAACTTCCGGAACAGCCATCATCAATGGCCATGATATCATAAAAGAGCCTGAAAAGGTAAGAAAAACCATTGTGAGCATTCCGCAGGAGGCATCTCCCATAGGTATATTGACACCTTATGAGCAGGTAAGGATGTACCTCATTGGAAGGAAATTTTCAAACAGTGACGCATCCAGGGCTGCAAAGGAATCTCTTGAAACTGTGGGCCTGGAGGAATCCATGCACAAGCCTGCAGACACCCTGAGCGGAGGCATGAAGAGGAAGATGTTTGTGTCCATTGCGCTTGCATCCAATGCAGATCTTGTCTTCCTGGATGAACCCACCACCGGCCTTGATCCATTATCCAGGCTGGAAGTATGGTCAGCAATAAAGAAACTTAGTGGAAACATACTCCTGACCACGCACTACATGGAGGAGGCAGAAAAACTCTCTGATCAGGTATTTTTGCAGGACAGGGGAAAGATTATAGAGAAAGGCTCTGTCAACCAGCTTCTTGATAGATTCTCGGGAAAGATAAGGGTGGAATCCCAGGAGCCCCTGGATGGCGCTCTGCAACTGGGTGGGATGTATATCATGTATGACCAGATCGAAACAGCAGAAACGCACATCAAGAACGGGGCAAACGTGAAGAAGATCACTCTTGATGATCTTTTCATCATGAGGGGTGTTGATCTTGAATATTAGATTCATAGGCACCTTTGCATGGTATTATGGAGTGAAGATCTTCAGCAGGGGCCCCTCCTACGTCATAGCCTCCCTGGCAACCCCGCTTTCTTTACTGTTCATAGTTTACATTCTTACTGCAGGAAAAATACTGGA
This sequence comes from Thermoplasmata archaeon, assembly GCA_021816745.1. Taxonomy (GTDB): domain Archaea; phylum Thermoplasmatota; class Thermoplasmata; order Thermoplasmatales; family Thermoplasmataceae; genus Cuniculiplasma. The sequence continues at coordinate 498 of JAKAWY010000060.1, read as the reverse complement.
TTTTGCAGTGGTGGGAGGAGTAATTTCACTGGTTGGATCCATTGGATTGCAAAGCGCAGGAGACGCCACCTTCATGAAACTCCAGCTGAGGGTTCAGGAGATGTATGTGGCCAGCGATGTTTCCCCAATTGATTACATGCTCGCCCTGACCATGAGTTTCCTCACATTCTCCATTCCAGGGATTGTTGTTTACGTTATTCTTGGTGTAAGCCTGGGATTGTACAGCCTGTTCACCATAGCGGTGATGATATTCCTGCTTGTTCTTCTGACACTTTCCACCTCTGCCATTGCATTCATCATTTCCGGACTGGTAAAGCACGTCAGGAATGTATGGGGAATAGTGGGTATCCTTGCCATCATAATGACTGTAATACCGCCAACATTCTATCCATACACATACCTGAACAACTCTTCAAGCCTGCTGATCTATGTGCTCTCAATCTCCCCTGTCACACCTGCTGCTGTCATAGCACAGACGCTCTTTGGCCTCCCGGGAAT